>NZ_JBIDBC010000046.1:0-48022 GCF_043202835.1 Streptomyces sp. NPDC048142 | reverse complement strand
ATCCGCCGCTACATCATCTGGCGGAACAAGCACGCCGCCGACGAACGCCTACGAGAAGTCGTCGCCAGGGCGAACGTTGCCTGATGCGGCACTAGCTACCGGCCTCGGCTTTCTTGGACAGCGTCAGGTCCGCTTTGGCCCCACTGACGCCGCCGGGCGGGCCGACGGCGGCGCTGGTGTTGTTGCCGGGCACGGGGTCGCTCTGCCGTGCGGTGGCGGTGACGGTGTTCCGTACGTCGCTGCCGTTGCCCTCGTACCTGGGGTCGAGCCGGACCTCGATGGTCCAGCTCGTGGACCGCCCCACCGCGAGCGCGCTCCTCTTCGGGCAGGTGATGGTCTGCCCGCTGCGGGCAGTGCAGCCGTCGGGCGAGGCCAGGAAGGTGAGTTCGGCCGGAAGGGTGTCCTCGACGGAGACATCGGTGGCGTCGGCGGGGCCCTTGTTGACGGCCGTGAGGGTGTAGCGGAAGGTCTCTCCCGGGGCCACCGGCCCCTCCCCCGCCGCCTGCTTCTCCGCCGCGATGTCGGCGGGTCCCTCCGTAACAGTGGTTGTCGTGGAGGCGGAGTTGTCGGCGGGATCGAGGTCCAGCCGGTCGTCCGGGGCGGTGACGGTCGCCGTGTTGGTCAGGGTGGTCGGCGAGGGTGGGGCGGTGCCGGTGACGGTGTAGGTCGCGGACCCACTGCGTGCCAGGTTCACTGTGGTGTCCAGAGGGCCACTGCCGGTGGCGGTGCCGCAGCTGCTGCCGGCGGCGGCCGTGCACGTCCAGGTCACTCCCGTCAGCCCGGGAACAGCGTCACGGACCCGGGCACCGGTGACGCCGTTGGTGGCGTCGTTGCCGACCTTGACCGTATAGGTGACCTTGCCTGATCCGGCCGGGACCGAGGCCGGCGCACCGGTCTTGCTGATCGACAGGTTGACGGGGGCGTTGACCTTGAGGTCGCCGATGTCGTGGTTGTTGGTGGCGCCGCCGGTGGAGGCCGAGAAGCCGATCCTGAGGGTGGAGGGCAGCGAGGGCTGGTCGGTGATCGTCGTGACGTCGTAGTCGGTGATCAGCTTCTGCGTCGCGGTCCCGGGTCCGGTATCGGACCAGACGGAGAGCAGCACCTTTTCGCCGGTGGGGAGGAGGAGCACGCGGACGGTGCGGTAGTCACCCTGGCTCGCGGTCTCGACGGTGCCGCCGGGTCCGGCGGCTGAGGTGGCGTGCCGGTAGCCGGTGGTGCCGTTGCCGCCGCCGCGGACCACGACCCGGTTGGGCGCGGCGCCCGGTCCGCCGTTGCCGACCAGGTTCTCGGAGAAGTTGCCGTACTCGTCGAAGCCGAGGCCGAGGTAGGCGCCGGGCAGTCCGTTGTTCCGGCAGGCGTTGGTGAGCCAGCTGGAGGTGCTCCGCGAGCAGGCGTAGCCCAGGGCGCCGCCGAACTGGCCGACGCCGTTGGCGGCCGTGCCGTTCGCGAGGAAGAAGGCGAGCCCGTCGCCGCGCTTGCCGCTGTGGGTCTGCCCGCCCCAGGAGGCGTAGCTGAACTCTGCCAGGAAGCCGAGGCTGGAGGAGAAGGAGTCGTTCATCCTCCAGGAGCCGGCCTGGTTGGTGGAAGTGCTGGTCAGCCGGAGCCAGCCGCCCTTGACGTAGGTGGCGTTGCCGGAGGTGGTGCCGATGCCGCTGGAGCTGTCGAACGGCTCGTGCAAGGGAAAGGTGGCGTCCGCCATCCGGAGCTCGGCCTGTGCGCTGTCGGCGAAGACGGGTGGGCCCGGAGGTCCTGGGGTGAGGGACTGACCGGGGGCGGCGGCGCCCAGGGTGATGGCCGTGAGTGCCACCGTGCACAGCGCCGCCAGGATGCGGGGGAACCGCGCGGTGCGTCCGTGCCGTCGTGTTCCTGATGAGGTGTTCTCCACGTTGAAGCCGTTTCCTCGCCGGGAGCCCCGGCCGGTTTCCCGGCCGGGGCTGTCGCATGAGCGGTCGATGTTCCGCCGTTGTCCGTCAGTTCCTACCGGGCTGTGCGGGACGTGCCGGACACTGCTGCTCCTTCCTTGTTCTCGGCGGCCTCCTTGTCCACTTCGAGGTCGGCCTTGGCCTCGTCGACCTTGCTTCCTGGCACGCCGGTGACCGTGCTGGAGTCGTTGCCGCTGTCGGGGTCGGCCGTATCGGAGGAGACGGTGGCGGTGTTGACGATGTCGTCACCGTTTCCGGTGTAGTCGGGTGCGAGTTTCACCCAGACGATCCACGTCTTGGACTCGTCCGGTCCGAGTGTGGTCTCGGGTCCGCAGGTAACGGTCCTCCCCGCGGCAGTGCAGCCGCTCGGGGAGTGGTCGAAGGAAAGGTTCTCCGTCAGGGTGTCGGTCGCCTTGACCTGCTTGGCCTCCGACGGGCCCTGGTTGGTGACCGTGATTTCGTAGGGGAAGGTCTCGCCGGGCGAGACCGGCGAGTCGCTGCCGAGCTTCTTGCCGGCCTCCAGATCGGCGCTGGGGTCGCCGGACTTGCCGCTGGGCAGCGGTGCGGTGCTGGTGTCGTTGTCGCCGTTGGGGTCGATGTTCGCGGCGGTGACCGTGGCGCTGTTGACGATCTCCGTGCCGTCGCCGGTGTAGGAGGGGTCCAGCTTGACCGTCAGCAGGTACTCGGCCTTCTCGCCCACCTTCAGCGGTGTGCTCCTGGCACAGCGGACGATGTCGCCATCGTAGGTACAGCCGGACGGGGTGGAGGAGACGTAGGTCAGTTCCTTGGGCAGTCTGTCGGTGAGGGTCACGCTGTGCGCGTCCGCGGACGGGCCGTCGTTGGACACGGTGATGTGGTACTGGAACTCCTTGCCGGGTACGGGCGGGGTGTCGCCCACCGGCTCCTTGGTGACGCTGAGGTCCGCCGTGGGAGGGTTGACCTTGTCGCCGGGCGGCCCGGCGGGCTTGCTGGTGTTGTTGGTCTCGTCGGGATCGTCCGTCTCGGAGGTGACGGTCGCGATGTTCTGGATGTCCGAGCCGTCACCCGTGTAACCGGAGTCCAGCTTGACGGTGAAGATCCAGGTCCTGGACGCGCCGGAGTCGAGGGTGGGAAGGGTGCCGCAGCTGACCCGCTGGCCGAGGGCCGTGCAGCCGTCGGCGGGGGAGACGAAGGACAGCGGCGTCGGCAGGGTGTCGCTGACGCTGACGCTCTCGGCGCGGGAGGGGCCGTCGTTGGTGACCCGCACCGCGTACTGGAAGGTCTCGCCAGGGGACACCGGAGTGTCGGTGACGGTGGTCTTGTCGATCCTCAGATCCGCCTCGGGGGTGTCGACCCGGGGGTAGACCTGGTCCGAGGTGTTGTTCCGGGTGTCCGGGTCAGGAGTGTCGGAGCCCGCCGTGGCCGTGTTGGGCAGGTCCTTGCCGTCCCCGGTGTACGACGGGTCGAGCTGGACCTTGAACGTCCAGCTCACCGACGCGCCGGGGGCCAGCACCGGGTCCGGGCCACAGGTCACCTTCTGCTGCGACTCTGTGCACTCGTCCGCGGAAGACACGTAGTTCAGAAGCCTCGGGAGCGTGTCTGTGGCCTTGACGTTCCGGGCATCGGAGAGCCCCTTGTTGGTGACCGTGACCGTGTAAGCGAACTCCTCGCCCGGTACCGCCGGCTCGGTCTGCGCCACCGATTTGGTGGCGACCAGGTCGGCCTTGGGATCGAAGGGGCCGGGCGGGATGACGGGGTCGTTGGTGTTGTTTTCCTTGTCGGGGTCGGTGGCGTCCGAGTCGGTCGTGGCCGCGTTCCCGAGGTCGTCGCCGGTGCCGTCGTAGGAGGGGCTGAGCCGGGCGACGAAGGTCCAGGTCTTCGTCTTGCCGACCGCGAGCTCCGGCTCCGGGCCGCAGGTGACCTTCTGGCCCACGGCCGTGCAGCCGTCCTTCGAGGACTCGAAGGTGATGTTCGCGGGGAGCGTGTCGGTCGCGGTGACGTTCCTCGCCACCGACGGGCCCTTGTTCGTCACCGTGAGCGTGTACGTGATCAGGCCGCCCGGCGGGACCATACGCCCCTCGGCCGTCGGCCCGGCCGCGCGCGTCGAGGTCACCTCAAGCTGCGGTGCCGCAGCAGCCGGAGTGGCACCCCACAACGGCAGCGCGCACGCGATCACACCCGCCAGCCAGTGCAGTGGCCTCCAGGATCTCCTTGTTGCCATCGGCATCGCTTCCTGTTCTCTCCGCCCTGGCCGGCCGGCCAGGGCATGCGTGGGAAGGGGGTGTGGAGCAGCCGCACCAGTCGTGCGACGGTCTGTCCGGGGTGTCCGGGTGCTCAGGCCCGACGCCGCCGACGGACGTGAAGCACCAGTCCGGTGCCCGCGGCGAGCGCCAGCCCTGACGTCCACGGCAGCCACCCGGGGACCTCGCCCCCGGTGTCCGGGAGCATGTGGTCGTGGTCGGGCGTGGGTGACGGCGACGGAGTGGGCAGCGGACGGATGGGCACACCACAGCCACCGATGGCGCTGGGCGTCGCCTTCCCCACGGTCGCGACGTCGTTCCCCGGATCGGGGTCGTGCACCGCGGAGGTCACCCGGGCGGTGTTGTCGACCGCAGCACAGTCGCCGTCGAAGTCTCGGGCCAGCCCTACCGTGAAGCGGTACTCGGCCGTCTCGCCCGGGGCGAGACGGTCCGAGCCACCGCAGGTGACCGTGACCCCCTCCGCCGTACAGCCGTCCGGCGACCCGACGAACGACAGGGCCCGGGGCAGCGGATCCGTGACGGCGACGTCCCGGGCGGTGGACGGGCCCTCGTTCCGGATCGTCATCACGTAGGCGTAGGTCTCGCCCGGCGTGACCGCATCGGCGCCGTCCGCGAGTTCGTACCGCTTCCCGAGCACGAGGTCCGCCGACGCCCGGGCGGGACCCGCGTCCTCGCCCGGAAGCCCGACGAGCTCGGCGGTGTTGTTGGACCGGTTCGGGTCATCGGTCCCGGCACCGGTTCGGGCCCGGTTGACCAGGTCGGATCCGTCACCGACATAGTCCGGGTGCAGCCTGACGCGGATCATGAACGCCACGCGCCGGTCCGGGGCGAGGGTCGCGCTCTCGGGACAGGCGACGGTTCCGCCGTACGCACCGGACTCGCCCGTACAACCGTCCGGAGAATCCACGAAGGCCAGCTCGTCGGGGAGGTCGTCGGTTACCGACACGCCGACAGCCTGCGACGGCCCGTGGTTCCGCGCGGTGAGGGTGTAGGCGAAGACCGTCCCCGGAACCACCGGATCCGCTCCCACGAACTCCTTGGTCACCGCGAGATCGGCCCGCGGGCGCTCCACCTTCCCGCCGGGCGGACCGGCACCCGGGTACGGGCCGGTGTTGTTGATCATGTCCGGATCGTAGGTCTCCGACATGACCGTGGCCTGATTGAGGATGTCCGAACCGTCGCCGGTATACGCCGGGTCCAGCCGGACGGTGATGACCCACGAAGTCGTCTCTCCTGGGTCGAGTCTCGCCACCGGACCACAGGTCACCCGCTGTCCTACAGCGGTACAGCCGTCCTTCGAGCCGACGAAGGACAACGCCGATGGCAGTTCGTCGGTGGCGGTGGCGTTCCTGGCCAGCGCGGGCCCGTGGTTGACCACGTCGATCCGGTAGTCGAAGGATTCCCCGGGCGCAACGGCGCGGGCCCGGGCGAGGCCCGCCGCCCGGCGTCCCGCTGACGACAGGACCTTCAGATCCGCCGCATCGGGAATCCGACCCGGCCGGGCCACGTCCGTCTTCGGGTCCCCTTCCCTGCCCGGGTTGCCATCCCGGCCATCGCCCGCCTCCCCCTGTGTGTTCCCGCCTCCTCTGCCACGCCCCTCCCCCGATGTCCCGGGCCGCCCCTCCCTCCGCTCGCCGCGCCCGATCGCTCCCGCCGGGGAGCCAGAGGGCGCCACCACGTCGCCCCCGGCCCCCGTGCTCCCGCTCCCGCTCCCGCTCCCGCCCAGGCACTCCAGATCCAGCGGAGAGCGGATCTCAATCCCCAGCACGTCTCCCCCCGCGGGTACCCCTCGCCCGTCGGCCGATGCCGTCTGACGGGCCGTCGGCGCCGATGCCGGACGGCCACAACTGCTCCCCTGCCCTTCCGATGGCGGGAGGAGAGACGCTGACGCGGGAAGAGCTGACGCCCCGGAGAGAACCGCCCCCACCAGAACACCGGGAATCACGTACACCACCTTGCGCCGCAACCCCACTGCCACCGCCCCAGTCCGTGCAACCTTGCGACCGCTCGCCATGAAGAACCCTCACCTTCCCGCGCGGGTGCACCTCGGCCCACGTTCGCTGACAGTGCGTTGCGAGCATTCTGCACATAAGAGAACAAATAGTGATGCTTCGTCATACTCCAATCGGCCCACCACCGCCGTCAGGCCCTAGTGTCTTGTGACCCTGATCGTGTCAGTTTGAGTTGCTATTGACCAGATTCTTCACTTTGGTCTGGACAAAGCGGGCCTTCGCGAGGATCTGCTCGGCGGAAGCGGTCCAGGTGAATGGATTCGCGGCCTTGTTCCAGGAGTTGACGTAGTCCCGGATCTGCTTGATCAGGACGTTGACGCTGGAGAACGTGCCGCGGCGGATGGACTGCCGGTCAGGATGCCGAACCAGATTTCGATCTGGTTCAGCCACGAGGAGCCGACGGGAGTGAAATGGAAGTGTATGTGCGGGTTCTTCTCCAGCCATGCCCTCACTTCCGGCGTGGTGTGCGTGGACAGGTTGTCCAGGACCACGCGGATCCCCTTGCCGGCGTGCGGCTTGGTCGCCTTCTTCAGGAAGGCGAGGAAGTTCGCCCCGTTCCGGCTCGGCTCGCACTCGCCGGTCACCTCACCGGTATGGACACTGAGGGCGGCGAACAGGTTGGTGGTGCCGTGCCGCCGGCCTTGTGGACGTTGAGGATGCCCTATGTTGCGTCAAGCGGCAGAAGACGAGGCAGCAAGGGCCGGCGGCGGGCTGGATCTGACGGTAGATCTCGCGAGCGACGGGGCCTTGACCCAAGGCACTCGACACCGAAGATCATGCTCGACCACTACGCTCACTTCATGCCCGGCGCGGGGCGGGCTCGCGGTGAACATCATCGAGTGCTAGGCGAGTAGGCCCCGGACCAGCACTTTTCCATCTTTCAGCGCTGGTCGGGGCCTTCCCTGCCTGCACGTCGGGAAGTCCCTGGAAGCTCCCCGGTGCAGACGAACGCACTCAGAGCTGCGCCGTATGCGGCTTCGGCTGCTTCCGGCCTGGTCGGGTGCTGGTCTTGAGTGCGGTCATGCAGGCGGCTGTTGAGACCGCGGCGAGCGCGATGAAGAGCTGGGGATAGCCGCCGAGCGGTGCGGCGACGACGGCACCGGCGAAGGGGGCGAGGGCGGCGGCCGTGGTAGTGGGTGCGGCGAGAAGCCCGGAGAGACGCCCGTAGTGGGTGGTTCCCCAGCGGTCGGTGATGGCGGTGGCCTGGAGGAGGGTGAGATTGCCACGCACCATGCCCGCTGCGACGGAGAGGGCGACGAGCAGCGCGTACGGGCCAGGGGTGAGGGCGAGAGCCCCGGTGGTGACGGCGCCGAGACCCACGAGAGCGATGGTCCGGCGGGTGGGGGTGGTGCGGCGGGCGAGCGGACCGTACAGGGTACGGCCGAGGGTTTGACCGGCACCGCCGAGCCCGAGTGCCCAGGCTGCTTCGGTGCTGGTGTAGCCGCGTTCCGCCATGAGCGGGACGAGCGCGACGACGGCAGCGGACACGGTGAACGCGGACAGCGTCAGGGTGACGGCGAGCATCCGGAAGGGCCGGGTACGGGCGGCCTTCTCCGTGCCGTCGGCGGCGTGGGACGCGGTGGGGACCGGCGGTTCGGGCCAGGGTGCTCTGAGTGCCAGGGCGTGGGCGGGGATGGTCACCGCGGCAAGGACGAGGGCGAGGACCGCGTAGGTCGCCCGCCAGGACAGGTGATCGGCGAGTACGGCGGTGAGCGGGGCGAAGACGGTGGAGGCGAGGCCGCCCGCGAGGGTGACGATGGTGAGTGCGCGGACGTGGTCGGGTGCCCACCAGCGGGTCAGGGCGGCGAAAGCCGGCTGGTAGAAGGTGCCTGCCATCGCGAGACCGGCCAGCAGCCAGCCGGCGATGAAGACCGGCAGGTTGGGCGCCGAGGCGATGATGAGGACGCTCAGGACGCCGAGGACCGATCCGGTGGTCATGACGGTGCGTGGGCCGTGGCGGTCGATGATCCGGCCGACGCGGATCCCGGCGAAGGCGGAGACGAGCAGGGCGGCGGAGAACGCCGCTGTGGTCGCCCCGGTGGGCCAGCCGGTCGCGGTGGTGATCTGCGGGTTGAGGACGGGGAACGCGTAGTAGACGATGCCCCAGCTGGTGATCTGCGTGACGCACAGCGCGGGCAGCGCGGCGCGGGGCCGCGACCGGTCCCCCGTTCCGGTCGCGGCCCCGCGCTCAGAGGTGTCGATGCCGGTCACGAGCCGCAGCAACCGCCGGCCGACGGTTCGTCCACGACCACGGCAGCGGCCGGTGTGCCGACGCCGAGCTGCACGAGGGCGGGTTCCGGCGTCGCGCAGCAGCCTCCGGCAGCGGTCTCGGACGCGGCCGGGTCCTCGAACAGCCCGGCCCCGCCGCAGACACCCGTTTCGGGGAGGGTGAGTTCGACGCGGTCGGCCTCTTCCAGGTCGCCGGCGAGGGCTGCGGCGACGGAGCGGACCTGCTCGTAGCCGGTCATGGCGAGGAAGGTGGGGGCGCGCCCGTAGGACTTCATGCCGACCAGGTAGACCCCGGTCTCCGGGTGGGAGAGTTCGCGGTAGCCGTGCGGGTAGACGGTGCCGCAGGAGTGCTGGTTGGGGTCGATCAGCGGAGCCAGCCCGGTCGGGGCCTGGAGGCGCTCGTCCAGGCCGAGGCGAAGCTCGGAGAGGAAGGACAGGTCGGGGCGCAGGCCGGTCAGGACGATGACCTCGTCCACCGGGTCGAGGCGGCGTCCGTCCTCACCCACCAGGGTCAGGCGGTCGCCGTCACCGCGTTCGATGACTTCGGTGCGGAATCCGGTGACCGCGTCCGCGAATCCGTTGTCGACGGCCGCCTTTGCCGCCAGGCCCAGAGCGCCGCGGGCGGGGAGCTGGTCGGCGGTGCCTCCGCCGAAGGTGGAGCCGCTGATTCCGCGTCGCAGGATCCAGACAGAGTGGGTGCCTGGCTCGTCCTTCGCGACGTCGGCGAGCATGGCGAGAGCGGTGAACGCGGAGGCGCCGGAGCCGATGACCGCGGTGCGCCTACCCGCGTACCGGGCGCGGACGGCCGGGTCCTTGAGGTCGGGGATGCGGTAGGAGACGCGCGCCGATGCGGCGTGCTCGCCGAGGGCGGGGAGTCCGTCGGCGCCGATGGGGCTGGGCGTGGACCAGGTGCCGGAGGCGTCGATCACGGCTCGGGCGAGAATCCGCCCCTCCGTTCCGTCGGCGCGCCTGGTGCGGAGGGTGAAGGGCTGCTGTTCGCGGTCCGCGTCGACGATGCGGTCGCGGCCGAGGCGGGAGACACCGGTGACGGTGGTGTTGTAGCGGACCTTGTCACCGAGGACGTCGGCGAGCGGCTGGAGGTACTCCTCCGCCCAGTCCGCGCCGGAGGGGTAGGTGCCTCCGGCGGGCGCGGTCCAGCCGGTCGGGGACAGGAGCTTCTCGGCGGCCGGGTCCACGACCTCGGACCATGTCGAGAACAGCCGCACGTGCCCCCACTCGCGCACCGCGCTGCCCGCCGCGGGGCCGGCCTCCAGGACCAGGGTCTCCCTACCGCGCCCGGTGAGATGGGCGGCGGCGGCCAAACCTGCGGGGCCGGCTCCGATCACCACAGTGGGCAGGGCGGTGGTGGGCGCATTCATGGCGACTCCCCATTTGTTTCGATACCTGTCGATGGCCTGCGCACCCAGCATGACACCTGTATCGACAGTCGTCAACATAGACATTCATCGAATCTGGGGCGATGCGGGCGGGCCACGAAACGGCGGCCTCCGCCCCGGCCCGACCGCCTCGCAGGGTTCGCGGGCTGCCGCCCCCTCGCCCATTGATTCGATATGTGTCAACATAGGCGTATGTCGAATGCCAGGTCGTTGCCCGTGCTGGAACCGGCCGTCGTGCCGTGCTGCCCGCCGTTGACCGAACGGCCGTTGAGCGCGGAGGAGGCCGAGCTGACGGCGAAGATGTTCAAGGCGCTCGGCGACCCTGTCCGCCTGCGCCTGTTCTCCGCCGTCGCCTCGCACGAGGGCGGCGAGGCGTGCGTCTGCGACATCTCCGACGTGGGCGTCTCCCAGCCGACGGTCTCCCACCACCTGAAGAAGCTGCGGGAAGCAGGCCTGCTCACCTCCGAGCGGCGCGGGACGTGGGTCTACTACCGCGTGGAGCCCTCCGTCCTCGCGGCCATGGGGCAGTTGCTGTCTGCCGCCGGCTGACGCCCGGCAGGACCGTCACCGCTGCCCGCGGACGGCCGGTGTGGTGTCCGTGGCCATGCACCGGTGGATACGGGACAGGGCCGGGCCGCCGTGGCGCAGCGGGCACTTCCGTAAGGCGGTCACAGCCGCTGCTCGGAAGGTCGACGCGGAGACCCGGAACGAGGTCGCACGCCGCGATATGTGCGCAACCCCCTGGCCCACCGCCATCGGCGCACCCTGACCACGACCGGTGAGGCGTCAGCCGAGCACGGCGGCGATCTCGCGGACCGCGTCCCGGGCGGGGCGGCCGACGCCGATCAGCGTGGCCGAGGCGGGCCCCGTCCAGTCGCCGTACCCCAGGAGATGCAGGCGCGGTTCGTCCACCGCCCGGGTGCCCCGGGTGGGGATACGGCCGCGTTCGCCACGCAAGCCCATCGGGGCGAGGTGGGACAGGGCGGGACGGAAGCCTGTACACCAGATGATCGCCGCGGCTTCCGCTCTCGTTCCGTCGGCCCACTCCGCACCGTCCTCGGTGAGGCGGGCGAACATCGGCTGGGCCTTGAGAAGCCCGGCGTCCCGCGCGGCGCGGACCGGCGGAACGGCGACGATGTCGCCCAGCGAGGCGACGCCGCCGGTGTCCGTGTCCCCGGCGTCCAGGGCGCGGCGGCGGGCGGTGGCGGTGTCGAAGAGGGCGCGGCCGTCGATGTCGTCGGCCAGGAAGCGTGCGGGCCGTCGGGTGACCCAGGTCAGGTCGGTGTGCGGCGCGAGGTCGGCGGCGACCTGCGCGCCGGAGTTCCCGCCGCCGACCACGATGACCCGCTGCCCCGCGAACTCGCGGGGGTCGCGGTACCGCACGGTGTGGAGCTGACGGCCGGTGAACACCTCCTGGCCCGGTACGGCGGGGAGGAAGGGCCGCCACCAGGTGCCGGTCGCCGAGATGACCGCTCGGGCGGACCAGTCTCCCCTGTCCGTCTCCACCCGCAGCCGGTCACCGTCACGGTGCACGGCCAGCGCCCGGACCGGTCGCTGTACGGGCAGGGCGTAGCGATCTTCGTACGCGGTCAGGTACTGGAGGACGTGGTGCGCGTCCGGGTACTCCGCCCCGCCCTGGGCAGGCATCAGCCGGCCGGGCAGGGACGAGTACGCGGCCGGGGAGAACAGGCGGAGCGATTCCCAGGCGTGCCGCCACGCGCCGCCCGGTGCGGGCTGGGCGTCGAGGATGACGAAGTCGAGGTTCTGGCGGCGCAGGTGGTAGCCGGCGGCGAGCCCGGCCTGGCCACCGCCGATCACCACCACGTCCACATCCAGCGTGTGCGTCACCGGGTCACCTCCGTGGCGGCGGCGGGCGGCTCGGCTCCCGCCCCGCCCCCGCGCGGCACTGCTTCCACCGGCGGCCGGGCAGTCGCGCGGGCCGGGGCGGGCGCGGCGGCGGGATACGGGGGGGCGGGAGCCGAGACGGCGCATCAGTGCTGCGTGGTGCCGGTGGTGATCGCGGACGGGGCGAACTTCTTGCGCCAGGCCAGGGCCACGTACACCAGGGCGATCAGGACCGGGACCTCGATGAGCGGGCCGACGACGCCGGAGAGTGCCTGCCCGGAGGTGACGCCGAAGGTGGCGATGGCGACGGCGATGGCCAGCTCGAAGTTGTTGCCGGCGGCCGTGAAGGCGAGGGTCGTGGTGCGGTCGTAGGCCAGGCCGATGGCCTTGCCGATCAGGAAGCTGCCGAAGAACATGATCGCGAAGTACACGAGGAGCGGGAGCGCGATGCGGACGACGTCCAGCGGCTGCGAGGTGATCGTCTTCCCCTGGAGGGCGAAGAGGATGACGATTGTGAAGAGCAGGCCGTAGAGGGCCCAGGGGCCGATCTTCGGCAGGAACGTCGCCTCGTAGGACTCGCGGCCCATCTTCTTCTCGCCGATGCGGCGGGTGAGGAAGCCGGCGAGCAGGGGCACGCCGAGGAAGATGACGACGTTGAGGGCGATCTTCCACATGGAGATGTCGAGCGTCTCGCCTTCGCCGAGGCCGAGCCAGCCGGGCAGGAGGTCGAGGTAGAGCCACCCGAGCAGGCCGAACGCGATGACCTGGAAGACCGAGTTGAGGGCGACGAGGACGGCTGCGGCTTCGCGGTCACCGCAGGCGAGGTCGTTCCAGATGATGACCATGGCGATGCAGCGGGCGAGGCCGACGATGATCAGACCGGTGCGGTACTCGGGAAGGTCCGGCAGGAAGGTCCACGCCAGCGCGAACATGACGGCCGGACCGACGATCCAGTTGATGACGAGCGAGGAGATCATCAGCTTGCGGTCGCCGGTGACGGCGTCGAGCTTGTCGTAGCGGACCTTGGCGAGCACCGGGTACATCATGATCAGCAGGCCGACGGCGATGGGCAGCGAGATTCCGCCGACCTCCACCTTCGCCAGTGCGTCGTTCAGGCCCGGGATCAGGCGGCCGAGGCCGAGGCCGAGGGCCATGGCCAGGAGGATCCAGACGGCGAGGAAGCGGTCCAGGGTGGACAGCTTCCTCACGACCGAGGGCTCCTCGGTCGTCGCGGGTGCTTGCGTGGGGGTCACGGACAGGCCCTCTTGTTCTCGGCAGCGTTACGGGCGGACTCGGCCAGGTCGGCGAACTGGCCTGCGAGCTGGGCGATGACGTCCGGGCGGAGCTTGTAATAGGTGAAGCGGCCGCATGGTTCGGTCTCCACGACCCCGGCCTCGCGCAGCACTCTCAGGTGATTGGAGAGGTTGGTCTGCCGGGCGCCGGTCTCCTCCACCAGGTGGCTGGTGCACAGCGTCTCGCGGGCGAGCAGGGTCACGATCCGGAGCCGGAGCGGATCGCCCAGCACCCTGATCAGTTCAGTGTCGACTGACGTCATCATGGGCTGATACTCTCACATCAGTGGCTGCTGACACCACCGGGTGCTGATCTCAGTTGCGCCTGATTCGACCGTGTGACGAGAGAGACCTCCTGATGCCCGAGAAGCCCTCTGTTCTGTTCGTCTGTGTCCACAACGCCGGCCGCTCCCAGATGGCCGCCGCCTGGCTCACCCACCTGGCCGGAGACCGCGTCGAGGTCCGCTCCGCCGGGTCCGACCCGGGCGACGCCGTGAACCCGGCCGCCGTCGAGGCGATGGCCGAGGTCGGCATCGACATCTCCGCCGAGACCCCGAAGATCCTCACCGTCGACGCGGTCAAGGAGTCGGACGTCTGCATCACCATGGGCTGCGGCGACACCTGCCCCGTCTTCCCCGGCAAGCGCTACCTGGACTGGAAGCTCGAGGACCCGGCCGGCCAGGGCGTGGCGGCGGTCCGCCCGATCCGCGACGAGATCAAGGCCATGGTCGAAGGCCTGATCGAGGAGATCGCGCCGGAGCCGTCCAAGTGAGTGCCGGCACGGACATCCGCGACGTCATCGTCATCGGCTCCGGCCCCGCCGGATACACCGCCGCCCTCTACACCGCGCGCGCCGATCTCAAGCCGCTGGTCTTCGAAGGCTCGGTGACGGCGGGCGGCGCGCTCATGAACACCACGGAGGTCGAGAACTTCCCCGGGTTCCGCGACGGCATCGTCGGCCCGGACCTCATGGACAACATGCGGGCCCAGGCGGCACGGTTCGGCGCCGATCTGATCCCGGACGACGTCGTCGCCGTCGACCTCACGGGCGGCATCAAGACGGTCACCGACAGCGGCGGAGGGGTCCACCGGGCCCGTACGGTGATCGTTTCCACCGGATCGCAGCACCGCAAGCTGAACCTGGAGCGCGAGGACGAGCTGTCGGGCCGCGGTGTCTCCTCCTGCGCGACCTGTGACGGGTTCTTCTTCCGCGACCGCGACATCGTGGTCGTCGGCGGCGGCGACACCGCGATGGAGGAGGCCACCTTCCTCACCCGGTTCGCCAGGTCCGTCACGGTCGTCCACCGCCGCAGCGCGCTACGGGCCTCCCGGGTCATGCAGAGCCGCGCCTTCGCCGACGACAAGATCTCCTTCGCCTTCGACAGCGAGATCGCGGAGATCAAGGAGGAGGGCGGCGCGCTGTCCGGCCTCGTCCTGCGCGACACGTTCAGCGGCCGGACGCGCGACCTCGATGCCACCGGCCTGTTCATCGCGATCGGCCACGACCCGCGTACCGAACTCTTCGCCGGTCAGCTGGACCTGGACGACGAGGGCTACCTGAAGGTCGATGCTCCCTCGACCCGTACGAACATCCCCGGCGTCTTCGGGGCGGGAGACGTGGTCGACCACACCTACCGCCAGGCGATCACCGCCGCCGGTTCGGGATGCGCCGCGGCCCTGGACGCCGAGCGCCACCTCGCCGCCCTCACCGACGCCGAGGCGGCCGCGGAGCCCGAGAAGACGCCGACGGCGCTCTGAGCATCCCGGCGGTACTCCTTCACGAAGGGTCAGTCCCCGACCCGGCCGGCCTGAAGCTGCCGGCCCTGCGTCGTCACCACCGCCACCGGTAGTCCGTCGGGCACCTTCCCGTCGAGGTCGGCGAGCAGCCGCTCCAGCGGCGGCAGGTCGCTCGGGGTGCGCACGGAGATGTACAGCGTCCGGGAACGTGCCTGGACGCCGATGACCTGCGCGCCGGGTGTGCCGGACAGCCACGCGGTCGCGGCGGCGGAGGTGCGGGTCGTCCATACGTGGAGCAGTACGTTCACCGTGGTGTTGGCCGCCAGCACCAGGCCCACCGCGGCGAACAGCAGCCCGAGCGCCAGGTAGGTGCGGCGCGGTGCTCGGGCCGGTTGTTCCTGCGCGTGGTCGAGTGCGGCAAAGACCATCATGCCGGCGAAGACCAGGGCGAGCAGGTTGGAGAGGAAGAGCACCAGCGCGCCGAGCGCCAGCCACCAGGCCCCCTGTCCGGCGCAGACGCCGACCACGACCAGGGGCGGCACCAGCGAGATCGCGATGGCCACGCCGGGCAGCACCGCCGCGACGTCCTTGCGGGACAGGGCGAGCGCTCCGGCGAAGCCGGTTGCCATGGCGGCCACCAGGTCCAGCAGGCCGGGCGAGGTCCGGCCGGCGATCTGACCGTTCGACAGCAGATCGTAATCGGCCGGTACGGCCAGCGAACCCACTGCTCCGACCGCCACCACCAGCAGCACCCCGGCGAGCACGAACCGGCCCGCCGAGCCGCGTCGGCCCTGTACGGCGGCGATGGCGATGCCCATGATCGGGGTGGACAGCGGCGCGATGATCATCGCACCGATCACCGTGGCCGTGGAATCGGTCAGGACACCGCCGGCCGCGATCACCGCGGAGAAGAACAGCATCGTCCAGAACGCCGACTGCTTGGCGCGTACGTCGCCGCACGAGAGGTCCAGGTCCTCGGCGAGCTCGGCCTGCGATCGTCGTTGACGCTCCGGAAGCACCCATGCGCGCAGTCCTGTGATCATCGGTTCAGTATCGGAGCCGGGCGCCGCAGAGGCGGGAGCCACCCGCGTGGCGTCAGCCATTCGGGTCAGCGCGACACCGCGCCCGCCGCCCTGTCGGCAGGGCCCCGGGCGGCCCTGTGCGGCAACCGCTACCGTCCGCCGCGCGCCCGTTCCTTCCCCAGCCACGGCCCGAACTCGCTCTCCAGCACCAGCCGTCCGAGCTTGCGGTACTCCTGGAGCACCGCCGTGACGAGCTGGTCCATGGTCAGCGGCGCCCCCGACTCGGCCGCGAGGTAGGCGGCGGTCACCGCGCAGGCCCGGATCGACCCGCCGGCCAGCTCGAAGCGGTCCGCGCAGAACTCCAGGTCGAGCGCGGGATCGCGTGGGATCGCCGGGCCCAGGCAGCGGTCCCACAGGGCCCGGCGCTGCTCGGCGTCGGGCATCGGGAACTCCGCGATGACGTCCAGGCGGCGGGTGAACGCCTCGTCGAGGTTGGCCCGCAGGTTGGTGGTGAGCACGGCGATGCCGTCGAAGGACTCCATGCGCTGGAGGAGGTAGGCCGACTCCACGTTGGCGTGCTTGTCGTGCGCGTCCTTGACCTGGGACCGCTTGCCGAAGATCGCGTCGGCCTCGTCGAACAGGAGGATGCCGTTGACGTCGGACGCCTCGACGAAGATCCGCTCCAGGTTCTTCTCGGTCTCCCCGATGTACTTGTCGACCACCGTGGACAGGTCAACGACGTAGAGCTCCATGCCCAGTTCGGCGGCGATCACCTCGGCGGACATGGTCTTGCCGGTGCCGGACTCCCCGGCGAACAGGGCGATGACGCCTCTTCCCCGGCCGCCGCCCGGCCGCATCCGCCACTGCCCGAGCACCGTCTCGCGGTGGCGGGCGCGCAGGGCGAGTTCGGAGAGCTGGGTACGGGTCACCGGGGGCAGCACGAGGTCGTCCCAGCCGACCGCGGGCTCGATGCGGCGGGCGAGCCGCTCCAGGCCCGCGCCGTTCTGGGCGCGGACCGCCGCCCGCAGGTCCTCGGGGGTCACCGGCCGGGGCCCCAGGACGGCCAGCCGGGACGCGACGGTCGCGGCCCTGCGCAGTTGGCCGGAGTCGAGCCGGTAGGCGGCGGCCGCCTCGATGAGCGCGTCGTCGGCGGTCGCGTGCGCGGCGGACAGGCCGACCGAGCGGCCCGCGTCGGCGAGCGCGCGCCGCCACTGCCGGGCGGCGCCGTCCGGGCCGGGGGGCAGGACGGTGACGGGCACCGGGCTCTCCGCGGTCCACAGCGGGTCCCAGTTCTTCTTCCCGTACGCGATCAGGGGCGTGGAACCCAGCGCCGTGCACAGGGAGCCGAGGACCCGGGCCCCCTCGGGGCGTTCGGGGGCGAGCGTTTCGAGCGGGCCGAGGATGACCCCGGCGCGGCCGATGCGGGCCTCGGTCGCCAACGCCCGTACGAGCGGCGCTGGTTCGGGTGCGGTGGCGAGCGCCGCGATGTCGACGACCAGCGGGCGCCGGCCGGCGGCGCCCAGGGCCTCGACCGCGAGGCCGCACGGGTCGCCGCCCCGGTCGAGCAGGTGCACCAGGCCGCTGCCCGTGCCGAGCGCGGCCGCGATCCGGGGGACCTCGGGCCGCTCGTCGGGCTGCTGCGGAAGTGAAGCCACCCGGACGAACCCGCGCAGCCGGCCGTCGGTCTCGTCGTCGCCGAGGAGATGCGCGGTGACCCGGTCGGGTACCCGCAGGGTCCGGGAGAGCAACGGGCGTTCGGGGTCCGCGATCTCCACCAGTCCGCCCGCGACGAGCGGGGCGGACGGCGAGAACCGGAAGCGGCCGGAGCCCGCGGCGGGCAGCCCGCAGAGTTCCAGGGCCAGGCCGATGGTGGGCCGGCGGCGGGTGAGGTCGTCGTTGAGGTAGCCGTACAGCCGCTCGAACCGGGTGTCGACGTCGGGGGCCAGGGCGACCAGGAGGAGTTCGACGTCCAGCGGCGCCAGGCCGAACCGCTCGGCCAGGTGGCCGAGCCGGCTCCCGGCGGCAGCGTCCGGCGCGGCTTCGGCACCGTACGGCGGTACGGGTGTGAACGCGTCGCGGGTCTCCAGGATCCGGCTCGCGGCCTCGGGTGTGAGGTACTGCCCCCGGTAGGGGTCGTCGGGGTCCGGGTCGACGGCCCGGCGCGCCGCGACGGCCTCCCGGACCCGCCGCTCGACGCGGCCGAGCCGCTCCCAGAGCTCCTCGAAGCCCGGTTCCCCGGCACCGGCCGTGGGGCCGGGGGACCGGGTCTGCTGTGGTGCCAGGGTCATCGTGCCGCGTTCCCCCGCTTGCGCCGGCCGGGCGGCAGCTGCCGTTCACGGGGCGCGGCGAAGCCCTGCCCGCCCGGGTCGGACGCTCCGTCGTAGCGCAGGCGGCGGCCGGGGCCGCCGCTGTCGTCGCCGTCCAGGTGGGGTGCGGCCTTCATCACGAGCCCTTCGGTGACCGGCGGGCCGGCGGGGGTGCGTTCGCCGGCGAGCGGTGCGACGACCCGCAGGTCGATCGCGGCCTTCAGTTCGCCGCCGAGCGCGGACCAGACGTCAGAGGCGGACGGTCCGCCGGCTCCCGGGCCCGCCGCCTCCAGCTCCACGGTCAGTCCGAGTTCGGCGAGGCTGCCGGTGTGCATCCGGGCGGGCAGCACGTCGGAGCGGACGAGCGTGCGCAACACCTCGGAGAGCAGCCGGTGTTCGTCCTGCGGGCGGTTGGTCCAGGCGGTGACCAGATAGGTCAGTTCGAACCAGCGCGGCGGGGTCCGCCAGCCGGTGACCACGCCCGCCTCGTCGTGCGTCCCGGCCGTGCCGGTGCGCCGCCTGCCCGCGTCCTCACGGATGCCGTGCAGGAAGACGCTGATGGTCGGGGCGTTGCGGCGGGCGGACCAGTCCTTCGTCGGGGCGTCGAAGACCAGGTCGACGCCGCTGTCCTCCAGTCCGGCCTCGGCCAGCAGCAGCCGCAGCCCCTCGTCGACTTCGTGGATCATCGGCGGATCACCTCGTCCGGCGGGGTGATGGTGCCGAGCACCACCAGGAACGGCGTCTTCACCGGGCTGAATCCGGGGCCCTTCGCGGTGATCGTGCGCGGCCCGGTCCGGTCCTTGGCCACGATGAGGAGCTGGGCGATGAACGTGCCGTCGCCCAGCGGCCGGGTCGGGGCCGCGGCGGCGGTGATGCCGGGCTTCCAGCTGAGGGTGACGGGCGCGCCGGGCGGGAAGTCCTTGCCCCGTACGGAGGTGACGAAGCCGGGCTTGCCGATGGCGGGCACCGCGATGATGCGGGGCTGGAGGATGCGCAGCCGGATCCGGGAGACGTTGTCGCGGGGGTTCGCGTCGGTGCCCGTGGTGGTGAGCTGTGCGGTGATCGTCGTACGGAGTGCCTTGTCGGGCGACAGGACGACGCTGACGACGGTGGACGCGCCGGGTGTGAGGTCGGGGAGCGCGCACGTGCCGCCGGTGCAGCCCGCGGGGGCCGGTCCGGCGGGGATGTCCGCGGGCAGCCCGAGCTTCAGCCGGAGTCCGGTGGCGAGCGCGTTCCTGCCGTTGCGCACGGTGTACGTCACCACGACCTTGCCGCCGACGTAGCCGGGGCTGGGCTGGGCCCGCACGGTGACGCCGGGTCCGGCCTCGGGCGCGGGCGGCGGGGGCGCGGGGGCCGGCAGCGGGGGCGGAGTGGTCGTCGGCGGCGGCGCGGGGGTCGTCCGGGTCGGCGTCGGGGTCGGCGTGGGTGTCGGGGAGGGCGTCGTCGGGGTCGGCGTCGGCGTGGTGGGTGTGGGGGTCGGGGTCGGCGGCGGGGGCACGTCCTCGACCGGGACGATCGTCCCGGTGGCGTTGTCCGTGGGGTTGGGGTCCAGGACCGCCCCGGTGACGGACCAGCCGATCCGCTGGTCGCCGGTGGTCACGCCGGTCAGCCGGGCCGTGATCTCCACGCCGGTCCCGGGCGGGACGATGCCGAGGTCGCACTGGGGCGTGCCGGCGGCGCAGGTCCCGGCGTCGGTGGTCAGCTCCTCCAGCCGTACGCCGGGCGGGGCGTCGACGGTGAGCGTGGTGCCGGGCGAGGGCGAGGGGCCCCGGTTGGTGACGGTGACCGTCACCTCGGTGGACGAGCCGACCTCCACCGGGTCCCCGGTGGGCGGTGCGGTCAGCGACAGGTCGACCGACTGCTGGAAGGCGGGCTCCTTCTGCCGTCCGTCGTGCGTGTTGTCGACGGGGGCCACGTCGCCGGAGGCGATGTCGAGTACGGAGAGCTGCTCCATGGAGTTCGGCGGCAGCTCCCGGCGCGAGGTGAAGAGGAGTTTGCTGCCGTCGGGCGACCAGGCCACGTCACGGGGCTGGTGGGGGCCGGTCGCGCTGGTGTCGGGGATCGGCAGGTCGCAGCCGTCGGGGTCGTCCTTCTGGACGGAGGGCAGCACGACCCGGCAGCCGCCGCCGCGCAGGGGCTTGATGAGGACGCCGGCCTGCTGGTTGACGCGGCCGCCGCCGTCCTTGCGGTTGAACGCCACCTTCAGGCCGTCCGGGGAGAACGCCGGGCTGTCGTCGATGACTTCGCAGTCGCCGGGGCAGATGGTGGCGCTCAGGTCCCGCTGCCGGTCGAGGTCCGCGACCGGCACGACCCAGATGTGCTTGTTGCCACCGTTGCCGTTGATGACCTCTTTACGGGTGAAGGCGAGGTTGACGCCGTCCGATGACCAGGTCGGCTGGGCGTCGTCACCCGCCTGCCGGCCCTCGGGCGGCCGGATCTCGTCGAGGATCGCGCCCGTGGCCACGTCGGCGATGAGGATGCGGCCCGGACCCGACGCGTCCCCGACGCCGCCGGGCGAGGTGCGGGTGAACGCCAGCTTGGTGCCGTCGGGCGAGAAGGTGGGGTCGGTGTCCCAGTCGTCCGGGCCGCGCCCGTCGAGCGGCAGCGGCGCTTCGTCGGTGCCGTCGGCGTCGGCCATCCAGATCCGCTCGATCCGCCCGTTGCCGCCGTCCTCGAAGCGGGTGACGACGATGCGCCGGCCGTCGGGCGTGTAGTTCTGCCGCTCGTGCCACGGGTCGTACCCGGCGGCCGGCCTGAACAGGGGGTTCACGGCGGGGTCCTCGTTCGTGCGGGCCGCCGGGTCCTCCTTCAGGATGGTGAGGTGCAGGTCGCGGGGGTCGGAACCGTCCTGACGGACGTCCTGGAGCGTCACGATGTGCGCCGCCGACAGCTTGCCGTCCGGCTTCGCGGTGATCCGGGGGATGACGACGGTCCCGGCCGGAGCGAACCAGGTGGGCGGTCCCACCGCGCGGTTCTCGTTGACCAGCTGGTCCGGCGGTTCGGGCTCGAACGCGGTCACCCGGTAGACGTGGTCGAAGTCGTCGCAGCCGCAGGTGTGGTACGGGCTGAGGAAGACGATGTCGTTGCCGTCCGGCAGCCAGGAGGCCGAGCGGGTGCCCCAGGCGGCGTGGTCACCGGCCAGCAGCGGCCGGTCGGTCCCGCTGCCCCGGGTGGCCCGCAGTTCGGTGCCGTCGTCGACGTCCGGGTCGGGGTTCGTGGTGAGGGTGTACGCGACGAGGCCCCGGCGGGCGTCGTCGTCCACCGGGTTCCAGGACGGCTCGGTGGCGTCGCCCGCCGGTCCGTCGCTGATCCGGGTCCGCGGGCCGCCGGCGACGGCCCGCTCGTATATCTGCCACCCCCGTGCGGCGTCGCCGTCACCGGCGTACGCGATCCTCGTGCCGTCCGGGGACCAGGTCGGGGACTCCTCGTTCTCGGGGGTGTCGGTGAGCCGGCGCGGATCCGAGCCGTCGACGCCGACCGCCCACAGGTCGCGCTGGACCGTGCCGTCAGGTCCTCGCTCCGCCGAGTCGAAGACCACGGTCCGGCCGTCCGGGGAGATTTCGGGGTGGGCCGCGTCCCGGCCGGTGGTGATCCGGCGCACCGAGCCGTCCGCGCCGCGCACGTACACCTGGGGCCGGGCGCTGTCGCGCAGGCTGGTGAAGACCAGGACGTCCCCGCGGGCGGAGGGGTCCTGGTCGTAGTGGGCGGGGCCGTCGCCGAACAGCGGGTCGGTGGTGTCCGCGTCGTTGGCCTGCCCCAGGCTGCGGTGTTCGGTACCGGCGAAGGCGATACGCCCCGCCTGGAGCGGTTTCGTGTCCGCCGCGGCGGCGACGGCCTCGCCCGCCCCGTGCGGGGCGGCGGCCGAGCCGACCAGCAGCAGGGGCGCCAACAGCACCACCGCGACGGTCAGTCGGCCCAGCCGGGAATGCTTTGCCGGGCCAGCAGTGCCGGTCACGGCCCACCTCACAGTCTGTCGATGACTCTCCACCGGCCAGCCTCGCCCGCGTGCGGGGGCGAAGGACAGGCCGCGAGTACCCGGAGCGGGGGAAGGGACCGCTGCCCTTTGCGGCGGTGGACCCGCTGCGCCCGGGGCAGGGGGCCGCCGGAGGGGCCCGGTCCGGGTGCTGGGCCCCGGAGACCGGCCGGGCCCGGGGCCGGATGCGGAGCCCCTGGGCACCGGAGCACCTCGGGCACCTGGGTGCCGGAGGCGGTCCGGGTGCCGGTCCGGATGCGGCGCACCTGCGCGGCCGGTCCTCAGATCAGCCCGTGCCGCATCGCGTATCCCACCGCGTGGGCCCGGTTGCGCAGTTCGAGCCGGGTGGCGACCTCGTGCAGCACGTTCTTGACGGTGCGTTCGGAGTACGAGGTCTTCTGCGCGATCTCCGCGGTGTCGCAGCCCTCCGAGACCAGCCGGATCATCTCCGCCTCGCGCGCGGTGAGGGTGGAGAGCGTGAGCCCCCGGGGGTCGAGGACCGTCCGCTGGAGAGAGCTGACGTGGTCGAGGAGCTTGCCGAGCAGATCGCCCGGCAGCACGCCCTCGCCGTTGGCCATCGCCCGCACCAGGTGGACGAGCCGGTCCTGGTCGGCCTCGCCGCGCCGGAGGACGGCGGCGACCCCGCACTCGATCATGGTCTGGAGGGCGCCCGACTCGAAGAACCCCACGACCAGTCCGGTGCGGGTGGAGGTATTGCGCTGGAGCCGGTGCAGGAGCTGGACGGTGGGCTCGTCCACCATGTCCACCACGACCAGGGAGACCTGCGCCCGGTCCGCCTCGGCCTCCGGCAGCAGTTCTATCTCGGGGCGCACGCGCAGTTGGTGGATCATGCCCGTCTGCAGGATCAGGTCCTCCGCGTACACCGCCACGGAGACCCTGCCCCCGGGGGCTCCCCCGGAGCCGGCCGTGCGGCGGCCCGCCGCGTCGGGCCTGCGGTACTGCCCGCGCGCCGCCGTGCTGTGCGCCGTGCTGTGCGTCGTGGTGTTCGTCGTGTCCGTGATCGTCGTCATCGTTCCGTGCCCGTCTTTCTCGGATACTTCAGCCCGGTATGCCTGCTGGTGCTCGTATCGCCCCCGCCGGCCGGGGCAGGGCGCGCGGGCCCGTGGAGGGGGCGCGGGGACACCGTGGCGGTGGGCCCTCGGGGCACCACCCCTGCCCGCTTGTTGCCCTCGCGTCTCTGCTGTTGAGCGCCGCCGGCGGCCTACCGTCGCAGAGTGACCACATCTGCCGAACTCGAAAGCCCCACGGTGACGGTGTCGCCTGGCGGTACCGCGACGACCACCCTGACCGTGCGCAACGACGGCGACATCGTCGAGGCATACACCCTCGAAGTGGTCGGCGACTGCGCCGCCTGGAGCACCGTCGAGCCGGCGCGTGTGTCGCTCTACCCGGGCACCTCCGAGACGGTGACCCTCACCTTCGCCCCGCCCCGCTCCCACGAGGTCCGGGCGGGCGAGACCCCCCTGGCCGTACGGGTCCTGCCGGCGGAGCGGCCCGAGTCGGTGGTGGTTCCCGAGGGCACGGTGACCGTGGAGCCCTTCCACGAGCTCCGCGCGGAGCTGGAACCGCGCCGCCGCCGGGGCTGGCTGGGCGCCCGCTTCCGTACCGCCGTGCAGAACAAGGGGAACACCCCGGTCGACGTGGCCCTCGCGGGCAAGCAGGCGGGGGAGGATCTGCGCCTCGCCTTCGCGCCGGACAAGAAGCGGCTGGAGCCGGGCGAGTCGGCGGAGGTCCGGCTGAAGGTCCGGGCCCGGAAGCTGATCTGGTTCGGTGAGCCCGTCACCTGGCCGTTCGAGGTCCGGGCGACCGAGGGCGTCGAGGCGAAGGCCGAGGACGAGCAGCCCGGTGGACCCGAGCCGCTGCCCGGGGAGTTCGCCCAGATACCGGTGCTGCCCAAGTGGCTGCTGATCGTGCTGGCCGCGCTGCTGGCCCTGCTGCTCGCGTGGTTCGCCCTGGTGCGCCCCGCGGTGCAGAGCACGGCCGAGCAGGCGGGGACGAAGGCCGCGCAGGAGGAGTCCGAGCGCGGCAAGGAGCAGGGAGCGACCCCGCCGGGCGGTGCGGACAACCCGGCCGGCGGTCAGGGAGAGGGAACCGGCCCGGACGGAACGGCACCCGGTACGGGCGGTTCCGGCCCGGCCTCCGGCGGGGGCAACGGCTCCGGCGGGGGCGGCGGCGGTCAGCAGGCGTCCCGGACCATCGACGTACAGACCCGGGCGGGGGCCACCGAGGAGGGGGCCTACAAGGTTCCGGCCGGGAAGGTGTTCGGCGTCACCGACGTCGTGGTGGCGAACTTCCAGGGTGACGAGGGCATCGTGACGATCTCCTTCGGAGAGCACAAGATCACGACCATCGCTCTGGAAACCTTCCGCAACCAGGACTATCACTGGGTCACCCCCATTCAGGTTCCGGAGAACGCCACCGTCACCGCTTCCGTCACCTGCGCCAAGCCCGGCACTCCGGCCACCGGAACACAGGCTTCCGGGTGCCATCAGGTTCTGAATGTCAGCGGCGTGCTGAGCGATCTCACACCATAGAAACAGCGACGCCGATCGCTCCGCTTCGCCTGTCGACGAGACAACAGCAGAAACCCTGCTGAGCGGAAACCCGGTATGCCGGGCGATGGCGGATTCACTCTCCCGGGTACACCAGAGGTCCCTACCAGTTCGGTCGTCCGCGACAGCGACAGCATCGGAAGAATATCCGCTTCCGGTGGCCGCGGACACGAACAGGCCTGCTCAGGAGTGGTCCTGACGGTGAGAGGGCGGCCGGCGGTGCCCGTTCGGAAGCTCCCCGTGCCCGCTTCTCCCCTCCGCGCGCGGCTGAATCCGCCCACCTTCTCGGCGTATTCTGGCTGAATCTCGTCACCTTGGGGGGTTTCCCCGGTGACCCCCGACGGCTCCCGGTCTTCCGCGGTTTACCGGGAAAGAGAGATACCAAACACATCGGGTCCCTGGCGGGGCGACCGCCCTTTCGCCCAATCCCCCGACAGGGGCGGCCGCGGCGCGCTGTTCCGTAACGTGTTGTTCCCGTTCTCTTCACACGTCGGCGGAATACGCGTCGGCGACCGCGAATACGGCGACCGTTCCGGCCGGCCCGCCAAGGGCAGTGTTCCCCCGGGTACGGGGCCCGGAAAGGGCAGTCTCCTTGCCCCGCGTCCAGGACTCCTGGGCCTACTCTCCGCCCGCTCGGCCGGTCAAGACTGGGCAGTGATCAAGTGACCGTCCAGAAGGAGCGAGCATGCCGTCGTACCTCACCCCCGGTGTTTACGTGGAGGAGGTGCAGTCCGGAGCACGGCCCATCGAAGGAGTCGGCACCGCGGTCGCAGCCTTCGTCGGCTTCGCCGGGACCGGCCCCTTCCACCAGCCGACGCTGGTGACCAACTGGGACCAGTACGTCCAGACGTTCGGCACCTTCACCGCCGACACCTACCTCACGCACGCCGTGTACGGCTTCTTCGCCAACGGCGGCGGCGCGGCCTACATCGTGCGCATCGGCGGCCCCGCGCAGGGCGCGGAGGGCACGGCACGAGGTGCGGTCGCCCAGACCCCCGCACCCGTCGCGCTCGGCGGGTTCCTGGTCTCCGCCAAGCCCGGCACGGGCGCCGACCTCTCCGTGGAGATCGCCGACGCCGAGGGCGAGAACCCGCCGGAGGACCGCTTCCGGCTGCTGGTGCGCCAGGGCGGCAAGGCCGTGGAGACGTACGACGTCTCCACCCGCAAGAACGTCAAGGGCTACCTGGTCACCCAGGTCCGCGACTCCAAGTTCGTCCAGGTCACCGAGCAGCCCGGCACGGCCCAGAGCCGCCCCGAGAAGCAGACCGTCGCGCTCGCCCCCGCCGCCACGGGCGCCCCCGGCTCCGGTGTGGCACGGCTCGACCCGTCCGAGTACGTGGGCGACGCCTCCGCGCGTACCGGGTTCGCCGGTCTCGAAGCGATCGACGAGATCACGATGGTCGCCGTCCCGGACCTGATGAGCGCCTTCCAGCGCGGGGACATCGACGCCGAGGGCGTCAAGACCGTGCAGCTGGCGGTCATCTCGCACTGTGAGCAGATGGGCGACCGGGTCGCCGTCCTCGACACCCCGCCGGGCATGAACGCCCAGCGGGTACGCACCTGGCGTAACGAGGACGCCGGTTACGACTCGCGTTACGCGGCCCTCTACTACCCGTGGGTCAAGGTCTTCGACCCGGCGAGCGGCCGCAACTCCCTGGTCCCGCCGAGCGGTCACGTGGCCGGCGTCTGGGCGCGCAGCGACGGCGAGCGCGGCGTCCACAAGGCCCCCGCCAACGAGGTCATCCGGGGCGCGGTGGACCTGGAGATCCGCCTCAGCAAGGGCGAGCAGGACCTCCTCAACCCGATCGGCGTGAACTGCGTACGCGCCTTCCCCGGCCGCGGTATCCGCATCTGGGGCGCACGCACTCTCTCCTCCGACCCGGCCTGGCGCTACCTGAACGTGCGCCGCCTCTTCAACTACCTGGAGGAGTCCATCCTCCTGGGCACCCAGTGGGTGGTGTTCGAGCCGAACGACGACCGCCTCTGGTCGAGCATCCGGCGCAACGTCACCGCCTTCCTCACCGAGGAGTGGCGACGCGGTGCGCTGTTCGGCCGTACGGCCGAGGAGGCGTTCTACGTCCGGTGCGACCGGAGCAACAACCCGCAGGAGTCGATCGACCTCGGTCAGGTCGTCTGTGAGATCGGGGTGGCCCCGGTGAAGCCCGCGGAGTTCGTGATCTTCCGTCTCTCGCAGTTCTCGGACAGCACCAGCCTCGTCGACGAGTGACCCCCGCGGTCCTCCCCCACTCATTCACTTTCACCATCGATCGGAACAGGTGACACACAGTCATGGCAGAGGGCGACGCTCTTTCCACCCACGTCTTCGGCGTTCAGCTCGGCGGCTATCTCGTGGAGTCCATCCAGGAGATCAGCGGCATGACCGTCGAGGAAGAAGTCGTCGAGGTCCGTCAGGTGACCGCCGAGGGCAAGCAGATCATCCGCAAGCAGCCCGGTGCCCGTCAGGCGGGCGAGGTGACGATCACCCGCGGCCTCGACAAGAGCAGCGAGTTCACCACCTGGATCAAGGAGACCCTCAACAACGGGGCCGTCGACACCGCGCGGCAGAACCTCACGATCGAGATCAAGGACTCGACCGGTGAGACCGTCCGCCGCATCCAGCTGATGCAGGGCTGGGCCTCCAAGTGGGAGGGTCCCTCCCTCAAGGCCGGCGAGTCCAGTGCGGCGACCGAGACGGTGACCATCACCTTCGAGGAGATCGTGGTCGAATGAGGCGCCGGACCGTTACGTCGGGCGGCGGGCTCGAAGAAGTCCTCGACAACCTCGCCGCCGCGCCCGCCGGACCCGGTGCGCGCGAGGAGACCTCCGCGCCCGCGCCCGCCCGCCCCCGGGAACGGGAGTCGCTGCAGACGGAGTTCGCCTTCGAGCTGCCGCGCGGGTACGTCGACGACGAGGGCCAGGTGCACCGGAGCGGCACCATGCGGCTCGCGACGGCCCGGGACGAGCTGCGCCCGCAGATCGACTTGCGGGTGAAGGAGAACCCGGCGTATCTGTCCGTGGTGCTGCTGAGCCAGGTGATCACCCAGCTCGGCACGGTCACCGATGTGCACGCCGGGATCGTCGAGCGGATGTACGCGACCGATGTGGCGTTCCTCCAGGACTTCTACCGCCGGATCAACAGCGAGGGCCACACGCATGCCGCGGTGACCTGCCCGCTGTGCCACGGGTCGTTCGAGGTGGACCTCTCGGGTGGGCGCCTGGGGGAATCGTGACGTACGCGCTTCCCCGGCTGCGGGAGGAGATCGCGTACGTCGCCTACCACTTCCATTGGCAGCGTGAGGACATTCTCGACCTCACCCACGGCGAACGTCAGCAGTGGGTGCGGGAGATAGCGCGGATCAACACCCGCGTCAACGAAGGCGGGTGATCGTGTGGGGCTCGGGGACTGGTTCCGTCGGACGGACCGGCAGCGGTCCGGCGCGTCCGCGCGGGAGAGCGGCGGGGACGCGAGTGCGCCCGCCGTACCCGCCGTACAGACTGCTGTCCCGGCCGCCGACCCCGCCTCCGCTGCTCCGGCGGCGTCCGGCGGGGACGGCGGTGGCTGGGACGGCGGCTGGCGACGGGTGGCCCCGCCGTCGGTGACCGTCGCCCGGTCCTCGATCGGTGTGAGCGACGGGCTGCGGTTCCGGTCCCGGCTGGCCTCCTGGCAGAACCCGGCCCTCGGCGGCGAACTCGGCCACTCCGTCCTGCCGTCGGCCCCGGTCGGCCTCATCCACGGCGTCGCCCGCGCGGGCGGTGCGCGGGCCGCGTCCCCCGGCGGACCGCTGCTGCTGCGCGCCGTCCGGCCCTCGGGCGCGGACGAACCCGTCGAGCCCAGGACGGACCTGCCGACCGCCTCGGTGAACCGGACGGCGGAAAAGGGCAACAGGACGAACAGCGGTACGGGTACGAGTACGGGTACGGGTACGGGTACGGGGAAGCCGGGTCCTGCATCGCCGCCGGTCCAGCGGTCGGGCGGGTCGCGTGGACCGGCCCCGTCCGCCACGAACCGGTCGCCGTCCGGCGCGTCGGGTACATCGGGCACGTCTGGTACGGCGGGGGCTTCTGGTACGTCAGGTTCCTCCGGGCCTTCGGGGTCCTCCGGGCCGTCGCGTTCTTCCGATCCGTCGCGCTCGTCCAGCCCGTCGCGTTCCTCCGGCCCGTCCAGCTCCCCTGCCCCGTCCGGCTCGTCCGTGCCGTCCGGTGCACGCACTCCTGCGGCCCCGCCGCTTCCGCCGCGCCTCGCGGGCCGAGGATCGGAGGCGGAGTATCGGGCCCGGCCCGCGGCCGTACGTCCGCAGCGGATCGCCCCGCCGCTGATCGTCGCCCGGCGCCCGGCGATGCCGCTGCGGCAGATCGCCGGGCTCCCGCCCGCCCCGCCCACGGCCCCTTCCACGCCTTCCCTGCCTTCGATGCCTTCCACGCCTGCTGCTCCTTCCGCATCGGCCGCACCGGCCGGTCCGGCTGCCCCTCCCGCCGTCCAACGGGTCGTGTCCGAGCGGCCGTACGGTCCGGACCGTACGGCTCCGGGCGGCGACGCCCCGTCGTTCGACCGTGCGTCTGACCGGTCCGCCACCGAAGTGGTGCGCCCGGCCCTGGGCGAGCCCCTGCGCGAGCTGCCCGCCGGCGCCCGGCCGGCCGGTGCCCACGGCCCGGCGGGCGTCGTTCCGTCCGCCCCCTCGACGGCTCACCCGGCAGCGGAGATGCCGGTACTCCAACGCCAGGCATCGGACCCGCCGAGCCCGCCGGCCACGACGCCCGCAATGTCCACGACACCCGCGACATCCACGACGCCGAGGGTGCCCACGACACCCTCGGCCTCTGCCTCCTCCTCGTCCGGCTCGGCGAAGGCACCCGGGCCGGCTAAGGAGAAGGGGCCGGGGCCTTCCCCCGCACGGCAGCAGCCGTCGCCGGGCGCCCGGACCCGGACGCCTCAGCCGTCCCGACCCATCCAGCCTCCCCCGGCGTCCCAGCCGCCCATCCGGCCGTCCCAGCCCGCCCGGCCGTCCAGTTCGTCGACGCCATCGGGCCCCTCCCCCGCCGTGCAGCGAGCACCGGCCCCGGGCGGCGCGACGCCCGCCACCCCCTCCCCGGCGCCCCGGCCCGACGCTTCCGGCGGCGCACGGGCCCGCGCGCGGGGCGGGATCGGCACGCCGCTTCCCTCGCTGCCGCCGACCGCCCGGCTCGGCGGCGAAGCGCCACTGCTCGGTGACCGCCGGTCCGCCGGGACGCTGCCCGATGCGGGCCGGGCCCCTGGCCACGGACCGGCGACGGCTCCGGGCTCCGGGCCCGCTGCTCCGGCCCACGCCCCGGCGCCGTCGGGCGCGCCCTCCGCGATGCCGGTGCGATCGGCTTCCGCCGCGCCCGCCGTGCCTGCCACTTCCCCGCCCGGAACCGCCGCCGTTCAGCGCACGGCGGCCCCCGGACCCGCCCGTGCCGCCACCCCTTCCGGTACGCGTACGGGCTTGGCCTCCACCCCTTCCGGCACGCGTACGGGCTCGGCCTCGGCCTCCGCCGCTCCCCCGCCGCCTGTACGCATCCGGCCGATCGCTCAGGACCGGGCGTCGGCGCAGGGCTTCGGCGGTGCGACACTGTCGCCCACGGTCCAGCGGTCACGGACCCTGCTCCCCAGCCGCGCCCTGACGGTGAACACCGGTTCCGCAGAAGGGTTTTCGGGACCCCCGACGACGGCGGCGGCAGGCGGCAGCACCTCCCGGCCGGTCGTCGCGGCCACCTGGCGGCGCGACGTGCCCCAGCCGGGCCCCGCCGCCGGGCGGACCGGAAGCCTGCCGGGCGCCCAGCGGCCCGCCCCCTCCGGTACGGTGCCGGGCGCCACGGTCCAGCGCTCCGCGACCGCGCGCCCCGCCCGCCGGGGTGGCGCATCCTCCACGGACCCGGCCCCCGGCACCGCGAAGCGAAGCGCCGGACCGACCGGCCGGGACGGACAGCGCGAACCCCGCCGCGCCCCACAGACCAAGACCGCACCCGCCCCCACCGGTGGCGTGCTCCAGCGACTCGTACGGCGGTCCGGGCGGGCCACGACGCCCTCGCCCGTGCCCCCCGGCACGCCCCCGCACCAGGCTTCCGGGCCGGGCGCCCGCCGGGCACCGCAGCCGGGTCCCGCACCGCACGCCTCCCCGGCTGCCCCTCCCGTACAACGCGCCGCCACCGCTCCGGCCGTGCCCGCCGCGACGCTCCCGTACGCCCTGCCCTCCCGGCCGGAGATACCGCCGACGCCTTCAGGAGCGTCGGCGTCCGCGACCACCCCCGGCCGACGTCCTGTTTCCGCCCCCGTTTCCGCTCCCGTTCCTGTTTCCGCTCCTGCTCCCGTTCCTGTCGTCCGGCCGCATCCGCCCGCAGCCGCGCGGCCGGAAGCCGCCGTGCCCGTACAGCGGCTGGCGATGCCGGTGGTGCCCGACAGTGCCGGCCCGCCGGCCGCCGGACCGGTGCCCGTGGGCGGTGCCGCTCCCGGCGGGCCGCCGGGTCTCTCCGTACGGGTGCCGCCCCGCGCGCCCGCGCAGGCCGCCGGAGCGGGTCGTCCGGAGAGCCGGGCCCAGGCGGTCCAGCGTGCGGCGGCGAACGCCGGGATCACCGGGGTTCCCGTGCAGGCCGCACCCGCGAAGTCCGCCGCCGGGGCGACGGGGGCGGCCACCGGCTCCGACAGCGCTCCCGACGCCCCTCCGGCGAACCGGCTGAGCGGAACGGAGATCGAGGAGCTGGCCCGCCGGCTCCTCGACCCGGTGAGCCGGCTCATCCGCGCCGATCTGCGGCGGGGCCGGGAACGCAGCGGACGGCTGCACGACGGCCGCCGCTGACGGCGCGACCGCCCCCGGCGCCGAACCGCACCCGTACTCGTACCCGTACCGCCCGCCTCCGCACGACCCGTACAAGAGACAGCAGAGAAGACGAGAGACGCATGACGGACAACATCTTCGCGACGAGCGTGTTCTTCAAGCTCGCGATCGGCGGCAGCGACCTGGGCGCGTTCCACACCTGCTCCGGCCTGGGCGCCGAGGTGGAGATGGAGACGTACGCCGAGGGCGGCAACAACGGGTTCGCCTGGCAGCTGCCGGGGCGGATCACCTGGACGAACATCACGCTGACCCGCCCCGTGACCGCCGACACCCTCAAGATCGCGCGCTGGCTGAACGAGACGATCCAGCGGGTCGAGCCCAAGGACGGCGAGATCGTGGCGCTGCGCCCCGACCTCAGTCGGATCATCAGCTGGCAGGTCCACGGCATCGTGCCGGTGCGCTGGCAGGGGCCGTCCTTCGACCCCGCCAACTCCCAGGCGGCGATCGAGACGCTGGAGATCACGCACGAGGGCCTGGAGCCCTCCTGACCGCCCCCGGCAGGACCAGGACCAAGGAAGGAGGAACGCAATGTCACCCGCTCTCCGTGCGAGCCGCGCTCGTGCCCAGCTGACCATCATGGAGCCGCCGTCGGCCATCGGCACCAAGCCCGGCGGGGCGCTCGCGCAGCTCACGTTGCAGTTCAACCCCGCGAAGCTCTCGCTGAGCAAGAGCACCGAGTGGCGGCGCACTCCGTCCCGGATGGCCGGGCAGTCCGCGCTGCCCGAGTTCGTCGGCAGCGGGCCCCGGTCCCTGTCGCTGGAGGTCTTCCTCGACGCGACGGCCACCCACGACAACTCCGTGGAGAAGGCGGTGGAGCAGTTGATGACCGCGTGTGTCCCCACCCCGAGCAGCCTGGCCCGCAAGACGCCCGCCAGCCCCTGGGTGCGCTTCGACTGGGGGACGTCGAAGACGACCTCGTTCGACGGGGTGCTCTCCAACCTCTCCGTCTCCTACACCCTCTTCGACGTCGACGGAAAGCCGCTGCGCGCCACCTGTTCCCTGTCGATCGAGGAGGCGAGCGTCGACCCGGCGGGCCAGAACCCCACCTCGGGTTCGAAGGAGGCGCGGCGCACCCACCGGGTCGTGGCCGGGGACAGCCTGCCGCTGCTGGCCTGGCGGGAGTACGGCGACGCCACCGCCTGGCGGACCATCGCGCACGCCAATGACATCGACGACCCGATGCAGTTGACCCCCGGCAGGGAACTCCTCGTGCCCGGACGGGAAGACCACCTGGCGGAGGAGAACCGATGAGCGGCACGGAATCCCCCGGCCGCTCCTTCGCCGCCGACCCGATCGTCGAGGCGCCCGCCGAGCTGCCCATCGCCTGGGCCACCCAGCTGGTGAGCTGCGTGGTCGACGAGAACGTGGGCCTGCCGGACACCGCCGTACTGATGTACCGGGACCCCGACCACACCTTCCTCACCAAGACCGGCATCGGTATGGGCACCCCGCTGACCATCTCGGTGGTCACCGTGCAGGACCGGGTGCGCGAGCAGCTGTTCACCGGAGAGGTCACCGCGATCGAGCTGGACACCGACACCACCGGATCGTTCACCGTCGTCCGGGCGTTCTCCAGGGCTCACCGGCTCCAGCGCGGCCGGAAGGTCGTGGCGTACCGGAACATGAAGACGGCGGACATCGTCCGCAAGGTCGCCACCGGTGCGGGTCTGGCCTGCGGGAAGGTCGAGGCCGCGCCGGTCACGTACAAGCAGGTGACCCAGCCGAACGTGTCGGACTGGGAGTTCCTCCAGCACCTGGCGGCCGAGAGCGGGGCCACCGTGCGGGTGGACGCCAAGGGCCTGCTCCAGTTCACCAAGCCGGAGCCCGCAGCTTCGGCCCCCTCGCCCTCGACGTCCGCCACACGCGACCCGATGGTCCTGGAGTACGGGAACAACCTGCTGGCCCTGCGGGCGGTGCTGACCGGGGCGGACGGGGCGGACAGCGTCGAGGTGCGCGGCTGGAACGTCGACACCAAGACCCGGCTGGTGGCCCGGGAGCAGTCCGTCCGCAGCGACACCGTCACCCCGGGCATGAACCCGTCGGCGGCGGCCGGGATCTTCGGCTCCAACTCCCGTACGACGATCGCCGACACCCCGTACCGCACGCAGGCGGAGACCCGGGCCGTGGCCGGTGCGCTCGCCGCGTCGGTCAGCGCCGGCTTCGGGGAGATCGAGGCGGTCGCCTACGGGAACCCCCAGCTGCGGGCGGGCCTGCCGGTGGCCCTCGGCAACGTGGGGCCCGCGTTCTCCGGCCGCTACACCGCGACCGCCGCGCACCACGTCCTCGAACCGGACACCGGCTACCGCACGACGGTGATCGTCAGCGCCTCGCCGGACCGTTCGCTGTCGGGGCTGGCCTCCGGCGGGACGGCCCCCGCGCGCGGCCCGCGCATGCCGGGCCTGGCGATCGGTGTGGTCACCGACATCCGCGAGGAGGGCAGGGGCCAACGCGGTTGGGTGCGGCTGAAGTTCCCGTGGCTCGACGACACCTACGTCACCGACTGGGTCCGCACCGTGCAGTGGGGCGGCCAGGGCGGCGGCGGGGTGTTCAGCCCCGAGGTCAACGACGAGGTGCTGGTCGGGTTCGAGCAGGGGCTGCTGGACAGCCCGTATGTGCTCGGCGGCCTCTACAACGGGGTCGACCAGCCCTCCCCGCACGACATCCCGCTGGTCGATCCGACCAGCGGCAAGGTCAACCGCCGTTCCCTGGTGTCCCGTTCGGGCAACCGGCTGGAGCTGCTCGACGCCCCGCGCGGCCCGTCCGGGGTGCGGATCGCCAGCGGCGATCAGCGGCTCGACGTGATGCTCGACGAGAAGAAGGGCGAGATCACCCTGACGGTGAAGGCCCGCGGCGGCACCCGGGAGCTGAGCTCGGTGAAGCTGTCCGCTTCGGGCATCACGCTCGACGCCGGGGCCACGGGCGACGTGAACATCAAGGGCCGCTCGGTGACCGTCAACGGCCAGACGGGGGTCACGGTCGACGGCGGACTGCTCGCGGTTCTCAAGGCCAAGCTCATCAGAATCAACTGACTCCGCGTCACCTTTCCCGTCTCCCCCACCTCCCCTACCTCCCCTACCTCCCCTACCTTCTCTGCCTTCTCTGCCCTCTCCCCGATTTCCCGAAGTCCCTTCACCGCAAGGAGAACCCCGGCCATGCCCCCCGCAGCCCGCACGGGCGACAGCACCGCCCACGGCGGTCTCATCGGCACCCCGCCCCCGGGTGCGTTGGCCGTGGCCACCGTGCTCATCGGCGGCCGGCCGGCGGCCGTCGCCGGAAGCCTCCATGTGTGCGTCGTCCCGCCGCACGCCGCGCTCGGTCTTGGCAACGTGATCATGCCCAACCCGGCCGCCGCGCTCACCGGCCAGGTGCTGATCGGCGGGCTGCCCGCCGCCCGGATGCGGGACACCACCACCTGCGGCGCGCCCGTCATCAGCGGCGCGCTGAACGTCCTGATCGGGGGCCCGATGTGAGCGGCGGCGGATTCATCGGGCGCGGCTGGGGCTTCCCGCTGCGGGTCGGGCCGACGGGCGGGATCGCGCTGGTCGAGCGGGACCGGGAGATCGAGGAGGCGATCGGCCTGATCCTCGGCACCGCGCCGGGCGAGCGGCCGATGCGCCCGGAGTTCGGCTGCGGCATCCACGACTACGTCTTCGCGCCCGGTGACGGGGCGACGGCCGGGCGGATCGCGCAGGAGGTCCGCACCTCGCTGGAGCGGTGGGAGCCGCGCATCGAGGTGACGGACGTGGTGATCGCGTTCGACGCCATCGAGGAGGGCACGCTCTACATCGACGTGCACTACACCGTGCGGGCCACCAACGACCTGCGCAACCTCGTCTTTCCCTTCTACACGATCCCGTCGTCCGAGGGTTCGTCGTCGAAGGCCTCTCAGGAAGCGGGAGTGCGCTGATGGCCCTGCCTTCGCCCAACCTGGACGACCGGCGTTTCCAGCAGCTCGTCGACGAGGCCAAGCGGTACGTCCAGCAGCGCTCCCCCGAGTGGACCGACCACAATGTGTCGGACCCCGGGGTCACGCTGATCGAGACGTTCGCGTATCTGGTCGACCAGCTGCTGTACCGGCTGAACCGGGTGCCGGACAAGAACTACGCGGCCTTCCTCGACCTGCTGGGCGTGACGCTGTTCCCGCCGACCGTGGCGCGGGCCGAGATCGACTTCTGGCTGTCCGCGCCGCAGCCGGAGACCGTGTACCTGCCCGCCGGTACGGAGGTGGCGACCGCGCGCGGGGAAACCGAGGAGCCGGTGGTGTTCTCCACCGCCGACGACCTGCCGATCGTGCCGAGTTCGCTGGTCAGGCTGGTCACCGCGCCGGTGTCGGGCGAGCAGACGGACCGGACCGCGCCGCTCGGCGCGGGCAAGGACATCCCGTGCTTCCAGGCCCGGCCGGAGCCCGGTGACGCCCTGTTGTTCGGGCTGCCGACGGCCGTGCCCCGGTGCATCGTCGCCGTCCGCCTGGACAGCCGGGTGGAGGGTGTGGGCGTCGACCCGCGTCAGCCGCCGCTGGTGTGGGAGGCGTGGGACGGGGCCCGCTGGGTGACCTGTGCGACCGGCACCGACAGCACCGGCGGGCTGAACAGGCCCGGCGAGGTCGTCGTGTTCGTCCCGGCCGGGCACACCGCCTCCGTCGTGGCGGGGACCCGGGCGGGGTGGCTGCGCTGCCGGGTCACCGCTCCGGAGCCGGGCCAGCCGTTCTACTCGGAGTCGCCGACGATCCGGGAGGCCGAGGTGTTCACGGTCGGCGGCACGGCGGCCGCGGAGCACGCGGAGACCGTCGTCGACGTGCCCCTCGGGGTGTCGGAGGGCGTCGCCGGGCAACGGTTCTCGGTGAGCCGGGCGCCGCTGCTGCTGGACGGGGAGCCGCCGGTGGTGCAGGTGTCGGCGGACGAGGGCTGGCAGATCTGGACCCCGGTGGAGCACTTCGGCGCGTCGGGGCCCGGTGACCGGCACGTCCGGATCGACGCCGTCTCCGGGGAGTTCGCGTTCCCGCCACAGGTGCGGGAGCCGGACGGCACGATGCGCACGTACGGCGCGGTGCCGGAGAAGGGCGCCCAGCTCCGCGTCCCGCGCTACCGGACCGGCGGCGGCGCGGCGGGGAACGTCGCCCGGGGCGCGATCTGCGTGCTGCGCAGTTCGGTGCCGTACGTCGCGGGCGTGCACAACCGCGAGGCGGCGACCGGCGGGGTCGACGGCGAGACCGTGGAGAACGCGAAGGTGCGCGCGCCCAACATCCTGCGGGTGCAGGAGCGGGCGGTCACGGCCGAGGACTACGAGGTCATCGCCCGTCAGGCCGCACCGTCGCTGCGCCGGGTGCGGTGTCTGCCGGCCGTGGCGGGCGAGGCCGGCGCGGTACGGGTGCTGGTGGTGCCCGACGCGGTCGCCGACGAGGACGGCCACCTGCGGTTCGAGCAGCTGATCCCCTCGGAACCGGTGCTCGCGGCGGTCACCGCCCGGCTCGACGAACGGCGGCTGGTCGGCACCCGGCTGGTCGTGGAGCCGCCCGCCTACCAGGGCGTCACGGTCGTCGCCCGGCTGGTGGCCGCGCCGGGGGATGTGGACCGGGTCCGGGCGGAGGCGCTGGAGGCGCTGTTCCGGCACATCGACCCGTTGCGGGGCGGGGCGGACGGCCGGGGGTGGCCGTTCGGCAGGCCCGTGCAGTACGGGGAGGTCTTCGCCGTGCTCCAGAGCGTGGAGGGGGCCGGTCTGGTGGAGGACGTCCGGCTGTTCCCGGCGGACCCGATCACCGGCCGGCGCGGGGCGGCGGTGGACCGTGTCGACGTCGCGCCGGGGGCCCTGGTCTTCTCGCACCAGCACCAGGTGGTGGTCACCGCGAGCGGGGCCGGTGAGGGCGTATGACGCGGGCCGCGATACCCGGGCTGCCGAGCCGTTATCCGATCGGCGAACTGCTGCCCGCCCTGTACGCGGACGACGACCTGGCGCAGCGGTTCACGGCGGGGCTGGACACGGTGCTGGCGCCGGTCCTGTCGACCCTGGACAACCTGCCCGCCTACTTCGACCCGACACTGGCCCCGGCCGACTTCCTGCCCTGGCTGGCGTCCTGGGTGGGCGTCGAGACGGATCCGGCGTGGCCGGTGGAGCTGCGCCGGGCGGTCGTCGCGCGCGCCGTCGAGCTGCACCGGTGGCGCGGCACCCGGCGGGGTCTCGTGGAGCGGCTGCGGCTCTGCTGCGGGGTGCACGCGGACGTCCGGGACGGCGGGGGCGCCACCTGGTCGGCCGAACCGGGCACCGCGCTCCCGCCGCCGCCGACCGGTGAACTGCTCGTCCGGGTCTGGCCGGTGCGCGAGGGCGTCCCGGTGGACGCCCACCGTGTCCTGGAGGCCGCCACGGCCTCGTGCCCCGTCCACCTCACCTGCCGGGTGGAGGTCCTGCCGGGCCCGCCCGGAGAGCCCGAACAGACAGGAGGCTGACGTGATGCGTTCGTGCCCGGCGTGCGGTACGGCCAATGGCGAGAGTGACGACTTCTGCGGCAACTGCGGCGGCTACCTGGGCTGGTCCTCCCAGCCCGTGCGGCGTACGCGGCCTCCGGAGCCGGAGCCGGAAGCCCCGGTGGCGCAGGCGGAAGCCCCGGTGGCGGAGGCGGAAGCCCCGGTGGCGGAGGCGCAGGGCCCGGTGGCGCAAGCGGAAGCCCCGGTGGCCGATGCGCAGGCCCCGGTAGCCGATGCGCAGGGCCCGGTGGCGCAAGCGGAAGCCCCGGTGGCCGATGCGCAGGCCCCGGTGGCGGAGGCCGGGCCCTCGGCGGAGCCGGAACCGGTCGGGCCGCCGCCGATGCCGCGACCGCCGACGCCGCCCGCGCCGGACTCCGGCCCCTCCCCGCGCCCGGCTCGTCCCGCACCTGCGGCTCCGGACCGGCCCGACGCACCGGCTCGTCCCGCCCCCGGGACTCCGGACCGGCCCGCACCGGCGTCCTCCGACCGGCCCGAACCGCCCGCGCGCCCCGCAGCTCCGCCGCGTCCCGCCCCGGCTCACCCCGAACAGCCGCCGGAGCCGCCGGAGCCGCCCCGGTCGGCCCCCGCGCCTGCGGCGGAACCCACGCCCGTGCGGCGGCCCCCCGCGCCCACCCCCGTACCACCGCAGCCCACCGCGCCGTCGGCGCAGCCCGTACCGGCGCGGTCGCCCGTGCCTCCGGTGCGGCCCGCTCCCGCCCCCGTACTGCCTGGAATCCCGGCGTCCGCACCGGCGTCCAGAAGCGCGTCCGGCCATGCGTCCGGGAGGGACGCGGCGGACGAGACGGACGAGCCGGTCGGGGCGGTACGGCCGGCCAAGCCCGTGACCCGGCGGCCCGTCGTGCGGCCGGTGACGAAGGAGGAGACGCCGGACGGTCCGCCCTGCCCGGCCTGCGGCACGCCGAACCTGCCGGGGCGGCAGTTCTGCCGGCGGTGCGCCGCTCCGCTGCGGAACCGGGAACAGCCGGCCGCCCTGCCCTGGTGGCGCACGGTGTGGCCGTTCCGCCGCCGGGTGCGCGGCGGTTCGGGCCGGGCGCTGCGGCGGACGCTGCTGGTCCTGGCCGTGGCCGGGCTGCTGTTCGCGGGCTTCCTGTTCCTCCCGATGGGGCGCTACCTCTTCGAGGACGTCCGGGACAAGCTCGGCGGCACGGCGGAGATCAGCCCCACCGGGGTGAGCGCGAGCGCGGCGGCTCCCGGGCACCCGGCGGGCGCGGCCGTCGACGGACTGACGAACAAGTACTGGGGCGCGCCCGAGCTCGGCGCGTCGCTGACGTGCTCCTTCGAAACGCCGTTCCGGCTGGTCGGCGTCGTGGTGCACACCGGAGTGTCGAAGGAGCCCGAGGAGTTCCGGCGGGGCGCGCGGCCCACCCGGGCGGACCTGGTCGTCACCACGAAGGACGGCAAGGTCCACGAGGAGGCGGTGACCCTCAACGACAAACCCGGCGAGCAGACGGTACGGACGGGAATCAGCGATGTCGTCTCCGTGCGGCTGGTGCTGCGGGAGGCGGCCGGCCAGGGCGAGGGCCGGCCGATAGCGGTCGGCGAGGTCGAGTTCTTCAAGCGCACCTGAGCCGGACGCGGTCACTCCGCCTGCCCACTCGACACCTGTACGCCGTGGGCTCCGCCGGTCCACTCGGTGCCCGTACGCCGTCGCTTCGCCGGTTCACTCGGCGCCCGTTGCCTGACCCCCGTCACTGCCGTTGCGGCGGGCCCACCAGTGGACCAACTACCCTGCAGTAGTCAGAGAGTTCACGCCGATCAAACATTTTCGGTCACATATGGCTTCCCTCTGGCTCCCACAGGGGGTTGACTGGGCATTACACATGGTGACGCGCTCACCCACCGGCTCACCGGCCCTGTCCCGGCCGCCCCGGCACCCGGCGGAGAAAGAGAGGACAGCGATGGCCCTCTCACCTCGTACGGTCGCCCCACCGCCCGGCCTCCGGGCCCCCGGCCACCGCTTCCCGACGGGCCCGCCCCCTGCCGGATAACCCGGAATGCGCCGTTCACATCGTCCGCCCGTATTCATCAGACGAGGGGCAGCAATGAGCCAGATCACGTTGCCGGTGTTTCACATGCCGTTTCAGAGTGCCGGCTGCAATCCAGGCCTGGCAAAAACCCGTGCGGCCGCCTGGGAATGGGCCGAATCCGAGGGGCTCGATCTGTCCGTGCCGTCCCGGAGGAAAATGATCCGGACCCGCCCGGAGCTGTGGATCTCCCTCATCTTCCCGAAGGCCACGCAGGAACATCTCGACCTGTTCTGTCAATGGCTCTTCTGGGCCTTCCTGGTGGACGACGAGTTCGACGACGGCCCGGCCGGACGTGATCCGCTGATGTGCGAGAAGGCGATCACCCGCCTGGTGGACGTCTTCGACGGGGCCGCGCCGAACGGACCGATGGAGCGGTCGCTCGCCGGGCTGCGGGAGCGGACCTGCCACGGGCGGCCGCCGCAGTGGAACCGGCAGTTCCGGCGGGACACCGCCGCCTGGCTGTGGACGTACTACGCCGAGGCCGTCGAGCGGGCCGCCGGACAGGTGCCGAGCCGGGCCGAATTCGCCAAGCACCGGCGGGATTCGGTCGCCATGCAGCCTTTTCTCTGTCTGCACGAGATCACCGCCGGAATCGACCTTCCGGATTCGGCCCGGAGCCTGCCCGCGTATATCGCCCTGCGGAACGCGGTCACCGACCATTCCGGGCTCTGCAACGACATCTGCTCCTTCGAGAAGGAGGCCGCTCTCGGCTACGAGCACAACGCCGTACGGCTCATTCAGCGCGACCGGGGATCGACCCTCCAGGAAGCCGTCGACGAGGCCGGAGTCCAACTGGCCCGGATAGCCGAGCGGGTGCAGCGGGCGGAAAGGGAGCTGATCGAGGAGATCGAGGCGGCGGGCATCGGCGGCCCGACCCGGACGGCCCTGGAGCGCTGCGTCCAGGACTACCGGGGGCTCGTCCGGGGCGACTACGACTACCACGCCCGCGCCGAGCGCTACACCCGTCCGGATCTGGTGGAGCTGGACGAACGGGACTCGCTGTCCCAGTACTTCGCCGCCTGAACAGCCCGCCAGGCGACGGCCGCTCCCACGCGACAGGGCGGGGTGGGGCGGGAGCCGGTCCGGACCCGTGGAAGACTGAGGCCCGCAAGCATGTCCCGGGTCGCCCCACCGGCCGGGCCGACGGAGACGTCTGCCCCCGGTCAGCGACTGACCGGCCGGAACGTCCTGCCTTCCAGTCGGCTTCGTCCCCGGGGAATCACACGTGAGAGCACAGCGAAGAGTTTGGACCACGGCCGCCGTCACCACGGCGGCCGTGGCGGGCGTCCTGGTGTTCCAGGGCGTGACCGGCACCTCCGACGCCAACCGCGACGGGCGGGCGTCGGACGCCAAGTCCGCCCCGGTGAAGGCCGAGGCGCACAGGACCGCGCTGAAGACCTCGCCCGACGGCGGCTCCGCGTCGCTCCCGCGGCGCGACACCGAACCGTTCAGTCTGCTCGGCGTCACCTGGACCGATCCCGCCGCTCAGGTGACGGGCCGTGTCGAGGCCCGTACCCGGTCCGCCGTCACGGGTGAGTGGACGGGCTGGCTGCCGCTGGACACCGAGGTCGACGGGCGCACCGAGGCCGGCAGGTCCGGCGTCCGAGGCACCACCGAACCCCGCTGGGTCGGCCCCTCCGACGGCGTCGAGGTCCGCGTCCGGGCCGGTGACGGCGCCCGGGCCGGACTGCCCGACGGGCTGCGGCTCGACACCGTCGACCCGGGCGGCGCCACCACTCCGCTCGCCGCCGAACCGGCCGCGTTCAGCGTCGAGGAGACCCCCTCCGCGGAGACCACGCCCAGCGAGGAGCCGCCGGTCACCCCGCCTGCGGAGGAGCCGGTCGAGGAGCCCGCGGACGAGCCGTCGCCCACCCCGACCACCGAGACCCCGGCGCCGCCGAGCCCCACACCGAGCCCGAGCACCGCGTCCCCGACGCCGTCCGCGTCGCCGACGACGCCCACCGCCGCACCGTCGCCGACGCCCGGACCGCCGTCCACCGTTCCGCAGCCGCCGATCGTCTCCCGGGCTGCCTGGAAGGCGGACGAATCGCTCAGCAGTGAGTCGCCCGACTACCTGGACCGGGTCAAGGCCGTCTTCGTCCACCACACGGCGCAGACGAACGCGTACTCCTGCGCCGACTCGGCGGCCGTCGTGCGCGGTCTGCACACGTACCACGTGAAGTCGAACGGCTGGAAGGACCTCGGCTACAACTTCGTCGTCGACAAGTGCGGCACGGTCTTCGAGGGCCGCAAGGGCGGTGTGGACCGGCCGGTGATGGGAGCGCACACCTACGGTTTCAACCGGGACACCACCGGCATCGCCGTGATCGGCATGCACACCGACACGAAGGCCGCCACCGCCGCCACCACCTCGGTCGCCCGGATCGCCGCGTGGAAGCTCGGCCAGTACAAGGGCGACCCGGCCGGCTCCGTCCAGCTCACCGCGGGGGCGAACGGCGGCAACTTCGCCGGCACGTCCTTCGTCGCGGGCCGGGCCTACCCCTTCCAGCAGATATCCGGACACCGGGACGGGTTCAACACGCAGTGCCCCGGCGGCAGTCTTCACGCCCAGCTGCCCGCCGTCCGCGCCCTGGCCGCAGGCCCCGTCACCGGTCTCGCCATCACCTCGGTGACCGGGGCGAACGCCTCCGGCTCCACGTACTACACCCGGTCCAAGATCACCGTCGGCTGGAAGGCGACCACCCACGCCTCCTTCGTCAAGGGGTACGAACTGCTCGTCGACGGAAAGCCGGTGGCCGCCGTCGAGGGCAACGTCACCTCGGCCCCGGCCACCCTCGCCGCCGGCAAGCACACGGTGCGGGTCCGGGCCACCCACCGGTCGGGGAAGACCTCGCTGTCCCCGGTCGCGACCGTGGTCGCCGACACCGCGCCGCCGGTCTTCTCCACCAAGCCGGCCCTCACCCTGCGCCCCGGCACGGTGAACGCCACCGGCGTCCCGCTCACCCTGAAGTGGAAGGCCACCGACGCCGCCGCCCTCAAGGAGGTCCGGCTCACCGCCCCCGTCGCCAAGACGTACGGTCCGACCTCGGTCAGCGCCTCGCACACCGCGAAGCCCGGCAGGACGACCGCCTGGAAGATGACGGCGTACGACCGCGCGGGCAACACGGCCGCCGCCTCGGTCTCCCGGACCCCGGTGATCCTCCAGGAGTCCGCCGCCAAGAAGAGCGGTAAGTGGACGACGAGGTCCTCCGGCAGCTACCTGGGCGGCAAGTCGTACTCCAGCAGCTCCAAGGGCGCCGCCCTGACCTGGACGTTCACCGGACGGTCAGCCGCCTGGGTGGTGTCGCGGGCTGCCGCTTCGGGGCAGGCATACGTGTACGTCGACGGGAAGAAGGCCGCAACGGTGGACCTGAAGTCCTCGGCCACCAAGTACCGGCAGGCGATCTGGACGAAGTCCTGGTCCTCCAGCGCCAAGCACACGGTCAAGATCGTGGTCGTCGGCACGAAGGGCCGACCGACGCTGACCACGGACGGGCTGGTCTACCTGAAGTAGCCCGCCCGGACCACCGCACCACGAGAGGGATAGGCACGCGTCATGTCCGACATCGTGGCGGGGGCTGCCCCGCGGGCAAGGACCGCGCAGGGCACCGTGCGCGGTGCGGTGGAGCGGGGCGTCGCGGTCTTCCGCGGCATCCCGTACGCGGCTCCGCCGGTGGGGGCGCGAAGGTTCCGCGCGCCCGGACCGCCGGAGCCGTGGGAGGGCGTGCGCGATGCGCTCGCGTACGGTCCGACGGCCCCCAAACGGCCCTATCCCCCGCCGCTGGACCGGCTGCTGCCGGATCCGGCGGTCCCGGGCGATGCCTGGCTGAACCTCAACGTGTGGACGCCGTCGCCGGCCCCGGACCCGACCGGGCTCCCCGTCCTCGTGTGGATCCACGGGGGCTCGCTGGTGCACGGCTCCTCGGCGGTGCCGGTGTACGACGGGTCCGCGTTCGCCCGGGACGGGGTGGTCCTCGTCTCCGTCAACTACCGCCTGGGCATCGAGGGCTTCGGCGTCCTCCCGGACGCGCCCGCCAACCGGGGGCTGCTGGACCAGCTGGCCGCCCTGGAGTGGGTGCGCGACAACATCGCGGCGTTCGGCGGTGACCCGGACCGGGTGACGGTGGCCGGGGAGTCGGCGGGGGCGATCAGCATCGCCGCCCTGCTGGCCGCGCCCCGGTCGGCGGGGCTGTTCCGGCGGGCGGTGCTCCAGAGCGGGGCGCCCGCCGCACTGCCCCCGGCCGCCGCGCGCGGGACGACCGCGCTGATCGCGAAGCGGCTCGGGGTGCCCGCGACGGCGGCCGCGCTGTCCGCCGTGGACCCGGAGGCGCTGCTGACCGCGCAGACCGAGGTGACCAGCGGCGGGAACCCGCTGACCGGCCGCAACTCCTTCCAGGTCGTGGTGGACGGCGAACTGCTGCCCCACGACCCCGTGGCGGCGCTGCACGCGGGCGCGTCCGCCGGGATCGACCTGCTGATGGGGACGAACACCGAGGAGTACCGGCTCTGGTTCGTGCCCGGCGGCCTGACCGAGAGGATCAGTCGGCTGAGACTCCGCCTGGCCCTGCTGAAGTTCAGGGTGCCGGACACCACGGCCCGCGTCTACCGGGCCAACCGGCCCGACGCCACCCCCGGCGAACTGCTCGGCGCGCTCGCGACGGACCTGCTGTTGCGGGTCCCGCTCAACCGGCTGGCCGACGCCCGGACCGAAGCGCCCGGTTCCACGTATGTGTACGAGTTCGGCTGGCCCACCCCCGTACAAGGGCTGGGCGCCTGTCACGCGCTGGAGCTGGGCTTCGTCTTCGACACGCTCGCCCACCCGGACACGATGGCCCTGACCGGCCCGGACGCCCCGCAGGAGCTGGCGGACGCGATGCACCGGGCGTGGGTGGACTTCGCGACGGACGGGAACCCGGGGTGGCCGTCCTGGGACGCGCGGCGGCCCGTGACGGTCTTCGGCCCCGGGGCCCCGGCGCTGGTCCTGGCCCCGCGCGACGACGAGTTGCGCGGCTGGAAGCCGTACCGCACAGGCGGGAAGAGCCGCTAGCGGAGCGAGATCCCCTGCGGGCCGGATCCCCCACGACCGGCCCCCACAGCCAGTCCATCACGGCCGGCCCGGCACGGCTCAGGGGCCGGATGACCGGGCCGTCCTGGTGATGCCGGCGGCCGGTCGGGTCAGCAACTCCGTGGCCGTCACCGCGCGCAGCCCGCGCCGGCCGATCTCGGCGAGGAGCAGCGGCAGCGCGTCGACGGTGACCGGGCGGCCGAGGCTCAGCTCCACGACCGATCCGTTGCGGAGCTCCCCGGCGACCTTCCGGGTGACGGCGGCGACGCGGGTGGCCGCGTGGTCGAGCGACTCCACGTCGCAGGCGAGGACATGGGGGTAGCCGGCCCGCTGGGCGAGGCGCTGGACGAGCGGGGAGGCGTACGCGGTGGGTGAGGGGCGGAACCAGGTGCCGATGGACCCGGTGAGCCGGCGCAGCCGCCGGGCGCAGGCGGCGATCTCCTCGTACGCAGCACGCTCGTCCAGGGCCGCGAGGTTCAGGTGGTGCTCGGTGTGGTTGCCGATCTCGTGGCCCCCGTCGAGGATCCGGCGGGCCAGGCCGGGGTGTTCGGCGAGCCAGGTGCCGACCGCGAGCACCGTGACGCGTGCCCCGGCCTCTTCGCACCGGGCGAGTGTGGTACGGGCGAGGCCGGGGTCGCCCCGCCCGTCGAAGGTGAGGGCGACGCGGGGCCGGTCGCGGGGGCCGTGGGCGATCCGGACGGGCAGCCCGGGGAAGCGGCGCGGGGCGGGTGCGGCGGTCGGGGAGGCGGTGGGGCCCGGGGTGCCGGAGGCTCCGGGAACGGGGGCCTGGCCGGGCGGGCGGGTGACGGCCACGGGTCCGGCGGCGCCGCCCGTCCCGTCGCTCCGGGCGCATCCTGCGGTGAGGGCGGCGGCCAGCGCCCCGGCCCCGGCCCCCAGCGCGTCGCGGCGGCCCATCGGGGTCCTGTGTCCGTCCATGCCCGACCACCTCGCGTTCCACGGGTTCCACCGATTTCCGGGACACAGTAGAGGCGCGATGGGCGAAATGGGGCGATTGAGCAGTTCGCCGGATGATCAATGAATCATTCAAGCGTCACCATAAGAATGCATTGAATGCCAGGCAAGTGACCGAGCACACCTACGATTTAACCAGCGAATGCCCGTTTGATCCTAAAATATCCCGATAAGACGCTTTGGCACCGAGGTCGCCCGTCTGCCATAGTCGGAGCCACGACCTCCATTGACCCGGGCCAGGTCGTCATGAGCGGCCGTGAACACACCCCCCAAGTCACGGCCTCCGACAGAAGCCCCCGCAGCGCCGCACCCCGGCCGACCGGGGGCTTCTGCGTATCAGCGGTCGGAGATCCGCATCTCGAACCAGGTGGTCTTGCCGCGCGGCAGCAGGTCCACGCCCCAGCGGTCGGAGAGCTTGTTGACGAGGAAGAGCCCCCGGCCGCTGACGTCCATCTCGCGCACCGGCATCAGACACGGCAGTCCGCGCGAGGGGTCACGCACCTCGATACGGATCCAGCCCCGGCGGCGCACCATGCGTAACCCGAAGACCCGGGCCCCGGTGTGGCGCACCGCGTTGCCGACCAGCTCGGAGACGAGGAGCACCGCGTACTCCGCGGTCTGGGGCGAGAGGGCCCACTGGCGGAGCACGACGCAGGAGGTGAGCCGGCGAGCGGTCGCCGCCGACTCCGGGCGGGACGGCAGCCGGACTTCCCCCTCGGTCGGATTCCCGAACAACTCCACCGCCTTGAACGCCTGTTCGTCGTCCATGGTCGACGTCCAGCGTGCCGCGGTCGCGCTGCTGCGCGGTCGCGGCTGATCCACACCCTCCAAGCCCGCCATGCCCACCATCATGGCCGCACGGATCGCCCCCCGGGGCCGTTCCGTGGGAATCCGCACCCCGGAACAACTCATTCCGCAGAAGGCTTTTGGCATATGCCTCTGGCAAAAAAGCACTCCGAACAACCTCGCTGAGCTGCGGTGATACCTCACCCGCAGAGGCTTGGCCGGGCGACGGGAGCACCGGGCCTTAAGGTTGCCTTAAGGCCCGGATAATCCGCTCTGACGGATGAACTCCCCGCGCGGGACCGCCCGACCCGACTACCGGGCCACCCGTTCTGACTACGGGTCAGCCGAAGGTGGCCTTGCCCGGCCCCTCCTCCACGAAGCTGCGCATGCCCCGCTCGCGGTCCTCGGTGGCGAACAGGCCGGAGAACCAGTTCCGCTCGATGGTGAGCCCGGTGTCGAGGTCCGTCTCCAGTCCGGCGTCCACCGCCTCCTTGGCCGCGCGCAGCGCCAGCGCGGGGCCCTTGGCCAGCTTGGCGGCCCAGGCGTGCGCCTGCTCGTAGACCTCGGCGGCCGGGACCACCCGGTCGACCAGGCCCAGCGTCAGGGCCTCCTCCGCCTTGACCATGCGGCCGGTGAAGATGAGGTCCTTGGCCCGGGAGGGGCCGATCAGCCGGGCGAGCCGCTGGGTGCCGCCCGCGCCCGGGATCAGTCCGAGGAGGATCTCCGGCTGGCCGAACCTGGCGTCGTCCGCCGCGATCCGGAAGTCGGCGCAGAGCGCCAGCTCGCAGCCGCCGCCGAGCGCGTAGCCGGTGACGGCTGCGACGACCGGCTTCGGGATGCGGGCGACGGCGGTGAAGGCGTCCTGGAGGCCCTTGGACCGCAGCACCATCGCCGTGTGGTCCATCGCCTGCATCTCCTTGATGTCCGCGCCCGCCGCGAACACCTTCTCGCCGCCGTAGAGGATGACGGCGCGCACGTCGTCGCGCCGGGTCGCCTCCTCGGCCAGCTCCCGCAGCCGGTCCTGGACCGCGACGTCCAGGGCGTTCATGGGCGGCCGGTCCAGCCGGACCGTACCGACGTTGTCACGTACTTCAAGGCTCACAGTCATGCGAAGAGGTTAAGGGCTCTCCCGCAACCCCTGGCGGGCGCACGACGCCGGCGGGGCCGGGGGCGGGGGGGGGGGGCCCCGGGCCCCCGGGGGGGGGGGGGGGGGGGGGGGCCTACAAAATATTAAAAAACACCCCCAACCATTTAAAACCCGTGTTGGCGGATTTAAGGGAGGGTATAATTTTAA
>NZ_JBIDBC010000045.1:0-48496 GCF_043202835.1 Streptomyces sp. NPDC048142 | reverse complement strand
GGGCGAGTAGACCTTCATCACCATAAGAGATCCCTCCTCCCCGGCCCCTGCCGGGGCCGGGCTCAGAGGTGTCCACCACTCGGGGACAGGTCCCCCGATGAGCGATGTCATCGTGAGGGCAGCAGCAAACGCCAGCGAACGCACAGCACGCACAGAAAACCCCCACAAGTGTGATGAAGATATGAGGGGTTTATAGGGGCTGCGCAGGGACCCGCAAGACACCTCCGGGATTCGTGATGATCTTGTGACTCCTGGGCCGCTTCTTTCGGATCATCTGATCGTTGGTTGATGCGTATCGTTGGCTGACGTGCAGCGGGCACGGGATCGAGCGTTACTGCAGGATCGGCACGCCGAAGCGGCGTGGACAATGCGGGATCACCGGCAGATGACGGGCGATGGTGCTCAAGTACCGGACCGGGACTCCGTGGGTGGACCTGCCCAAGCACTTCGGTCGTGGAAGGGTGACCACGACCGGCTGCGGAAGTGAGCCGTCCATGGGACTTGAGAGATGGTCCACACCGCCCTGCGAAGGGCTCGGAGTCCCACAGCGCATCGAGGCCACACCCGCTGTGTGTACTTGGTCGGGTAGCCGGGTCACGGCGACGTGACCCGGCTACCCGACTTAACGGCGGTTCCTACCCCCTGAAAGTCTCCAGCAGCCGCAGCCACACCTCGCTGATGGTCGGGTACGCCGGGACCGCGTGCCACAAGCGGTCGATGGGGACCTCCCCCGCGACCGCGATCGTCGCCGAGTGCAGGAGTTCGCCGATACCCGGGCCGACGAAGGTGACGCCGAGGAGGATCTCGCGGTCCAGGTCCACGATCATCCGGGCGCGGCCCCGGTAGCCGTCGGCGTAGAGGCCGGAGCCGGCGACCGAGGCGAGGTCGTGGTCGACGGCGCGTACGCGGTGGCCTGCGCGTTCGGCCTCGGCGAGGGTGAGGCCGACGGATGCGGCCTCGGGGTCGGTGAAGACGACCTGGGGGACGGCCGCGTGGTCGGCGGTGGCCGCGTGGGCGCCCCAGGGGTCGGTCTCCAGGAGGGGGACCTTCCGGGCGCGGGCGGCGATCGCGGCGCCTGCGATGCGGGCCTGGTATTTGCCCTGGTGGGTGAGCAGGGCTCGGTGGTTGACGTCCCCGACCGCGTACAGCCAGTCCGTGCCCTCGACGCGGCAGCTGTCGTCCACGGTGAGCCAGGAGCCGGGTTCCCGGCCGATCGTCTCCAGGCCCAGGTCGTCCGTGCGCGGGGCCCGGCCGGTGGCGAAGAGGATCTCGTCGGCCTCGACGCGGTCGCCGTCGTCCAGGTCGACGGTGACCGGGCCGTCCGGTGCGGGGCGGTGGACCGCGGTGACGGAGACGCCGGTACGGATCCGGGCGCCGGCCTCCGTGAGGGCGTCGGCGACCAGTTCGCCCGCGAAGGGCTCCATTTTCGGGAGCAGGCCGCTGCCCCGGACCAGCAGGGTCACCTCGGAGCCGAGCGCCTGCCAGACGGTCGCCATCTCCACGCCCACGACGCCCCCGCCGACGATCACGAGCCGGCCGGGCGCCTCCTTGGCGCTGGTCGCCTCCCGGCTGGTCCAGGGGCGGGCCTCCGCGACGCCGGGGAGGGCGGGGACGACGGCCCGGCTTCCGGTGCAGACGGCGACGGCGTGCCGGGCGGTGAGCCGGTGCTCCGTGCCGTCGGGGGCGGTGACGGTGACCGCACGGGGGCCGGCGAGCCGGCCCGTACCCCGGTAGACGTCGGCTCCGACGCCCTCCAGCCAGGCGACCTGGCCGTCGTCCTTCCAGTGGCTCGCCTCCTCGTCCCGGTGGGCGAGGACGGCCTGGACGTCGAGAGGGCCCTGTACGGCGGCGCTCAGGCCCGGCACCCGGCGGGCGTCGGCGCGGGCGACGACGGGGCGCAGCAGCGCCTTGCTCGGCATGCAGGCCCAGTAGGAGCACTCGCCGCCGACCAGTTCGGACTCCACCACCGCTGCGGAGAGCCCGGCGGCGCGGGCCCGGTCTGCCACGTTCTCCCCCACCGGACCTGCACCGATGACCACGACGTCGTACGGGGAGCCCTCGGAGATCTTCACTGCGTCAGTCATGGAAACAGTGTCGTCGTGGGTGTGCGCCCCGGCCACACGGGCAGGCGGAATAGCGCAAGTGCAGTCACCGTTGTGCGGGCAGAACCCGACAGGACCCCACGGGCACAGGAAGAGGTATCTCAAGCATGAGCACCGTCGAGCTCACCAAGGAAAACTTCGATCAGGTCGTCAGTGACAACGCGTTCGTCCTGATCGACTTCTGGGCTTCCTGGTGCGGCCCCTGCCAACAGTTCGCGCCGGTCTACGACTCGGCCTCCGAGCGCCACCCCGACCTGGTCTTCGCCAAGGTCGACACCGAGGCGCAGCAGGAGCTGGCGGCGGCCTTCGAGATCCGGTCCATCCCGACGCTGATGATCGTCCGCGACAACGTGGCGGTCTTCTCGCAGCCCGGCGCGCTGCCCGAGGCGGCTCTGGAGGACGTCATCGGACAGGCCCGGAAGCTGGACATGGACGAGGTCCGCAAGTCCGTCGAGGAGCAGAAGCGGGCGGCCGAGGCCGGACAGGGGCAGCCGGAGTCCCCGTAGCCGCCCGATCGGCGTACGGCATGGGGCGAGGGGCCCCGACCGGCACCGTGGAGCTGACGGTGTGCGTGGTCGGGGTCCCTCGGTCGTGTCCCGGCGCGGCGAGCCCTAAGACGGCCGATGACCCCTTTCGCTTCCTCTTTCGACGGCTGCGGACCCCTTTCGCTTCTTCGTTCTCAGGGCGCCGGGCGCTCGCCCTCGGCCCCCGCCACGCGGACCGACATGCCGTAGTCCAGTTCCTCGCCGTCGATGAGCACGGCCTCCACCGTCCGGGTCTCCGGGTCGATGTCCGCCTCCATGCCCTCGCCCGCGTACCGGGGGTAGCCCGAGGCCCCCGTCTCGCCGGTGGCGGCGACGACCGCGGACCGGATCGGGCGGCCGGGGGCTCCGGTCCGCGTCCTGCTGTGGTCGGGGATCAGGAGGAGCTCGTAATTCTGCGGATGGCTCATACCTCCGACGCTAGACATCCGCCGTGCGCAGCGCATGTCGTCGCGCCGGAGGCGGTCAGCTGGATTCCCGGTGTACGGCGCTGGTGCGGAGCAGGTCGTAATGGACCGGCGGCCCGCCCGGGTGCTGGACCATGCGGTCGATCGTCTCGGCCGGCGGCTGCGGCAGGGCGAGTTCCATGCGGACGGTGCTCAGCCGGGGGCGCAGCAGCCTTCCGATGAGGGAGTCGTCCGCGCCGATCACCGCCGTGTCGGCGGGCACGTCGACCCCCGCGTCCTGGAGGGCCCGCATCAGCAGCATGGCGTACTCGTCGTTGTACGCGAACACCGCGTCCAGTCCCAGTTCCGGCCAGCGGGCGGCCAGCTGGTGCGCGGACTCCTCCTCGTACCGCAGCGGGAGCGGGCATACCCGGGCCCCCGCCGGTTCGGCGGCGCGTCGCGCCCCGGTGAGGCGGGGTTCGGAGAAGGGCGCCCGGCACGCTTCCTGGGGCATGACCACGCCGATGTGGCGACGGCCGCGGGCGAGCAGGTGTTCCACCGCCCTTGCGCCGACCTGGCGTTGGTCCATGACCAGTCCGTGCGCTCCGGCCACCGGGTCGGGGCCCAGCGTGATCACCGCCTTGGCGCCGGAACGGGTCAGTATGTCCGTCCCGTGCGGGGTCAGGGCGATGCCCGGCGGTACGACGACGGCGACGGGCCGCAGTTCGGCCCAGGCCGTGGCCGCCTCGTCGGCGGTGAGACCGACGCTGCCGTACTGGACGACGGTGTAGTCCAGGCGGCGCAGACCCGACTGGAGTTCCTCGAAGAAGTGCTGGTGCAGCGGTCCCGCCGGTATGTGTCCCGAGGGCAGCAGGACCATGCGGCTGTGTCCGGCGCGCAGGCTGCGGGCAGCCGCGTGCGGGACGTAACCGAGCTGGAGGGCGGCCTCCCTGACCCGGCGTCGGGTGGGTTCACTGATCCGGACGGTGGCGTTGTTGTTCAGTACGTACGACACGGTGGCCCGGGACACTCCGGCGAGGCGCGCGACATCGGCGCTGGTCGGAACGGAGACTTCGGCTGGCTGTTTGGGTAACTGGCTCATGGCGTCGGGCAGTCTTCCAGACCCGTGGGAGCGGGTTTCGGCCCGGGGCCCGCAGCTCCGGTCACGGTGGCCTGAACGCCACCCTGCGGCCCCGGTCCGACGCCCCCCTCCCAGGATCGGGCGGGGGAGGTTCTACGGTGTTGCGATGACGTTCCACGACAGCGCGTACCGCTCCGACAACCCCTTTGACGTGCCCGGCAGCAGCGGGCCCACCGCCACCGTGCAGGCCGACCCCGACGATGTGGGTGCCGTGCGCACCTCCTACGCCCCCGATCGCGACGGCGATCCCGACCCCGGCGAGATCGTCTGGACCTGGGTGCCCTTCGAGGAGAACGACGGGCGGGGGAAGGACCGGCCGGTGCTCGTCGTGGCCCGTGAGGAGGCGGGCACGCTGCTCGCCGTCCAGCTCTCCAGCAAGCAGCACGACCGGGACCACGAGTGGGTGGCGCTGGGCGCGGGCCCGTGGGACAGCTCGGGGCGGCCGTCCTGGGTCGATCTGGACCGGGTACTGCGGGTCCACGAGGACGGGATGCGCCGGGAGGCGTGCGCCCTGGACCGGGAGCGTTTCGACCGGGTCACCGGGCGGCTGCGCGAGCGGTACGGGTGGAGCTGAGCGGCGCCAGGGCGGGAGGCGGCGCGCCGGGCCTCGTGGCCCCGGCGCGAGCTGCACGGGTGGAGCCGCTCGGCGGCGCCGCCGAGCGGGCCCGGCAGATCCCGGGTCAGGCGAAGGTCCGGGCGAAGGCGGCCCGGACAGTGGAGTCGGGGTCCCGGTCCAGGATCCCGAAGACGATCTGCTCGAAGTGGCCGCCGAACCGGCCGCCCGCGCCGAGCAGTGTCCGAAACGCCGCCGCCACCTGCGCCGGGTCGTTCCGGAAGACTCCGCAGCCCCAGGCCCCGAGGACGAGCCTGCGGTAGCCGCGTCCGGCGGCGACCTCCAGTACCCGTTCGGCGCGGGAGGCCAGGGCGGCCGGGATGCGGTGGGCCTCCTCGGGGGTCTGCCGCTGGATCACTCCGGCGTTGGGCGCGGGCGAAGTGAGGAATCCGACGGTGTACGGGGCGTCCAGGAAGCGGCCCCGGTCGTCGCGGAAGACCGGCACCGCGGGCGAGTGGATCACCCGGTCGGTGTAGAAGGCGCTGCGCTCGGCACGGTGGTGGGCATAGTACTCGGGGGCGCGCAGAAGCGTCGCGTGGAGGGCCGAGCCACGGCACAGGGCCTCCTCCTGGGCCTGCGCCCCGTTGAGGTAGCCGCCGCCGGGGTTACGGGCCGAGGCGTAGTTCAGGACGGCGACCCGGCCGGGGGCCTCGCCGGTCATCCGGCGGGCCGCGGCGAGGCTGCTCTCACCGGTGACCTCGATGTCCGGGACGCGGTCGGTGCCGAGCGCGTCGACGGGCACCGGGGCCGGTCCGTAGAGCCTGGTACCCGACAGGGCGGCGGTCACATCGCGTTCGATGGACACGTCCTGACCTGCTGCGTTGCGGTATCGCCCGGCTTCGACGACCGCTTCCGTCTCGCGCGCGATACCGCGCAGCCGCGCGCTCACCGGCGCTCCCCCTTGTGGTGCATACGAGGCATGCTGACGGGGGAACCGGCCGGGGCGCAACCGGATTCTCCTGGCCCACGGGCACCCTTGTGCGATCTCGGGGTACGGGTTTGGCTGGTAGGCAAGCAGCTGCGAAGGAGGCCCTCATGGGCTCGGACATTCCCGGCGCAACCGGCTCACGCCCGGACGCCGCCCCGCTCGACGAGAGCGGGGCAGAGGATTTACTGCGTGGCATCTGTTTCAAGACGGGCCCTCCCCGAACCGTCGGGGTGGAACTCGAATGGCTCATCCACGACCGGGAACATCCTCATCTCCCGGTCGGCCAGGAGCGGCTGGACAGCGCCGTCGACGCGGTCCGTGCGCTGCCGCTCAGCGCGGCGCTGACCTCCGAGCCGGGCGGGCAGCTGGAGCTCAGCTCGCAGCCGGCCGGCTCCCTCATGGAGTGCGTCGACACCACCGCGGCCGATCTGGCGGCGGTCCGTGCCTCGCTCGGTGCGGCGGGGCTCGCGCCGGTCGGGCTCGGCGTCGACCCGTGGCAGTCGCCGCACCGCAGGCTGCGGGAACCGCGTTACGAGGCGATGGAGGCCGCGCTGGACCGTGCGGGGCCGGCCGGGCGGGCGATGATGTGCAGCTCCGCTTCGGTCCAGGTCTGCCTGGACGCGGGCGAGGCGGAGCCGGGGCCGCTCGGCTACGGGCGGCGCTGGCAGCTCGCGCACCTGCTGGGCGCGGTGTTGGTGGCGGCGTTCGCGAATTCGCCGTTCCAGCAGGGCCGCCGGACCGGCTGGCGCTCCACCCGCCAGTCGCTGTGGGCCGACCTCGACCCGGGCCGGACCCTTGCCCCGGGCACCGGGCGCGCCCCGCGCGAGGCCTGGGCCGCGCATGTGCTGGACACGTCCGTGCTGTGCATCCGGCGCGAGGCCGGCCCGTGGGACGCGCCGCTGGGGCTCACCTTCCGCGAGTGGATCCGCACCGGGTCGCCCCGCCCTCCGGTGCGGGCGGATCTCGACTACCACCTCACCACGTTGTTCCCACCGGTCCGGCCGCGTGGTCATCTCGAACTGCGCATGATCGACGCGCAGAGCGGGCCCGACGGGTGGCTGGTGCCGCTCGCCGTCGCCACGGCCCTGTTCGACGATCCGGAGGCCGCCGAGACCGCGTACCGCACCGTGAAACCGCTGGCCGAGACGGCGGGTGCGGCGGCGGCCCCGCGCAATCCGCTCTGGACGACGGCGGCCCGCGAGGGCCTCGCCGACCCGGAGTTGCGGGCCGCGGCCACCGCCTGCTTCGGGGCGGCGCTCCCGGCGCTGGAGCGGATGGGCGCGAGCGGGGCGGTGCGCGACACCGTGGCCGCCTTCACCGACCGCTATGTCGCCCGGGGCCGATGTCCGGCCGACGATCTGCCGGAGCCGGGCGACCTGACCGATCTGGGCCTGCTGACCGAGCTGGGCCTGTCGGCCGGTCCGAGCCTGCCGGCCGACCCCGGTGTGCAGGCCGGACCGGCCGAGCGGGCCGTGCGGGGACGTGAGGGCCTTGTCGCCGGCCCGCCGCCGATCCCGCCGGTCCCTCCGGTCCCGCCGCGTCCCGGAAAGGCGGCCTCAGCATGACCGAGCACCGTGAAGACACCCAGCACCCAGAACACCGCGAGCACTCCGACGCCTTCGATCCGGCCCGCTCCACCGCTTCGGACGGCTTCCCCGTCGCGCCCGGCATCGACCCGGAGACCCTGCGCCGACGTGCCCTCGACGCGCTGCTCGTCGCGCGCGAGCGCACCGCTCTGCTCACCGACAGTGTGGACGACGGCGAACTGACCGCCCAGCACTCTCCGTTGATGTCGCCCCTGGTCTGGGACCTGGCGCACATCGGCAACCAGGAGGAGCAATGGCTGTTGCGCGCGGTCGGCGGCCGGGAGGCACTGCGCCCGGAGATCGACGGGCTGTACAACGCCTTCGAGCACGCGCGCGCCGCACGCCCCTCGCTGCCGCTGCTGGCCCCCGCCGAGGCCAGGACGTACGCCTGTGATGTGCGGGGGCGGGCACTGGAGCTGCTGGAGGGCACACCGCTGCACGAGGGCGGACGCCCGCTGGAGCGGGCCGGGTTCGCCTTCGGGATGATCGCCCAGCACGAACAGCAGCACGACGAGACAATGCTGATCACCCATCAGCTGCGCGCGGGTCCGGCAGCGCTCACCGCGCCCGCCCCGCCCGCACCCGCCGAAGCCGAGGCGCTGCCGGACGAAATCCTGGTCCCCGGGGGCCCGTTCACGATGGGGACCTCCGCCGAGCCGTGGGCCCTGGACAACGAGCGGCCCGCGCACCGGCGTGACGTGCCGGCGTTCCACCTGGACACCTCGCCGGTCACCTGTGGCGCCTACCTCCGCTTCGTCGAGGACGGCGGGTACGGGCAGATGCGCTGGTGGGCCCCCGAGGGCTGGGCCATGGTCCGTGAACACGACCTGGCCGCACCGCTGTTCTGTCGGCGGGAGGCGGGCCAGTGGCTGCGCCGCCGGTTCGGGGTGACCGAGCCGGTGCCGGACGACGAGCCGGTCCTGCACGTCAGCTGGTACGAGGCGGACGCGTACGCCCGCTGGGCGGGGCGGCGGCTGCCCACGGAGAGCGAGTGGGAGAAGGCCGCCCGGCACGATCCGGTCTCCGGCCGCTCCCGGCGCTACCCGTGGGGCGACGAGGACCCGACGCCGGAGCGGGCCAATCTGGGCCAGCGCCATCTGCGTCCGGCGCGGTCCGGGGCGTACCCGGGGGGCCGGTCGCCCGCCGGGGCGGGGCAGTTGATCGGCGATGTGTGGGAGTGGACCTCCAGCGACTTCCTGCCCTATCCGGGGTTCGTGGCGTTTCCCTACCGCGAGTACTCCGAGGTGTTCTTCGGGCCGGGGCACAAGGTGCTGCGCGGCGGTTCGTTCGCCGTGGACCAGGTCGCCTGCCGGGGCACGTTCCGTAACTGGGACCTTCCGGTGCGGCGGCAGATCTTCTCCGGCTTCCGTACCGCGAGGGATGCCTGATGTGCCGTCATATCGCCTATGTGGGCGAGCCGGTGGCGCTCGGCGAGCTGCTGCTGCGCCCCTCGCACGCGTTGGTTCGGCAGTCGTGGGAGCCGCGCCGCCAGCGCTACGGCACGGTCAACGCGGACGGTTTCGGCGTCGGCTGGTACGCGGAGGGCGACCCGGTGCCCGGACGCTACCGCCGTCAGGGCCCCATATGGGGTGATGAGTCCTTCACCGATCTGGCCCGGGTGGTCCGCAGCACCGCGCTGCTCGCCGCCGTACGGGATGCCACCGAGACGGGTGCGGACAAAGAGGCCGCGGCCGCGCCGTACGCCGCCGGGCGGCTGCTGTTCAGCCACAACGGGGCGGTGCGGGGCTGGCCGGGTTCGCTCGCCGGTGCGGCCGCCGCCCTGCCCGCCGAGAAGCTCCTGTCGCTGGCCGCCCGGAACGACTCGGCGCTGCTCTGGGCGCTGATCCGCCACCGGACCGACGCCGGGGACGATGTGCCGCGCGCCGTCGCGGAGACCGTCCGCGAGGTCGCGGCCGCCGCGCCCGGCTCCCGGCTGAATCTGCTCCTCACCGACGGGGAAACGATCACCGCGACCGCCTGGGGCGACACCCTCTGGTACCTCACCACACCGGGCCGCCGCACCGCGGTCGCCTCGGAGCCGTACGACGACGACCCGCTCTGGCGCGAGGTCCCCGACCGCACCCTGCTGGTCGCGACCGCCTCGGACGTCCTGCTCACCCCGATCGAGGAGCCCACCGCGTGAGTCCTTTCCTGCTGACCCGCACCCTGCCGGTGGACGCGACGGACGCGGCGCTGCGCGCCGACGTCCTCAGCGGCCTGACCCGGCATCCCAAGACGCTGCCGCCGAAGTGGTTCTACGACGCCCGCGGCAGCGAGCTGTTCGAGGAGATCACCCGGCTGCCGGAGTACTACCCGACCCGCGCGGAGCGGGAGATCCTTCAGGATCGTGCCGAGGAGATCGCCGCGGCGTCGGGGGCCCGGACCGTGATCGAGCTGGGCTCGGGTTCGTCCGAGAAGACCCGCCATCTTCTGGACGTCCTCCCCGAGTTGCACAGTTACGTCCCGGTGGACGTGAGCGAGAGCGCGCTGACGGGGGCGGCCGAGTCGCTGCTCGCCGAGCGTCCGGAGCTGTCCGTCCACGCGCTGATCGCGGACTTCACCGGCGGCCTGGCCCTGCCGGGGACGCCGGGGCCCCGGCTGGTGGTGTTCCTGGGCGGCACGATCGGCAATCTGCTGCCGGAGGAGCGGGCCGCGTTCCTGCGGTCGGTGCGCTCGCTGCTCTCGCCCGGGGACGCGCTGCTCCTCGGCACGGACCTGGTGAAGGAGGAGAAGACGCTGGTGGCCGCGTACGACGACGCGGCCGGAGTGACGGCGGCCTTCAACAAGAACGTCCTGAACGTCGTCAACCGCGAGTTGGGGGCCGACTTCCCGCTCGGCGACTTCGAGCACCGCGCGGTGTGGAATCCGGCGGACCGGTGGATCGAGATGCGGCTGCGGGCCCGCCGGGCGCTGAGCGTCAAGATCCGGGAGCTGGACCTCGTGGTGCCGTTCGAGGCCGGTGAGGAGCTGCGTACGGAGGTGTCGGCGAAGTTCCGTCAGGAGGACGTCCGCGAGGAGCTGGCCGCCGCCGATATGCGGCTGGCTCAGTGGTGGACGGACTCCGCAGGACGGTTCGCCCTGTCGCTGGCCACGGCGGTCTGACGGGGCCGGAGGGGCTCCGCGGAACCGAGGACGGCCGCTCGTGCCCTGCGGGCCAGGGCACGGCGGCCGTCCTCGCCGTTCGCCGGGATCGGCGCGAGAACGTCGACCCGGGCGGTGAGCCCGGCCGCCCGGACCACGCGCCAGAGCGAGGCGGCGAGCGGATCGTCCCCGACGAACGCCACGGCTCCCGCGGCCGGTCCCGATGCGTGCGCGGCGGTGCGGTAGGCGATGCGGACCGGCCGGACCGTCGCGCCGGCGTCGATCGCCGCCTGGAACACGGCGGGCCGGAACGCGCCGCCGCCACGCCCGCACCAGGTGCTGCCCTCGGGGAAGACCACGACCCGGGAGCCGGAGCGCAGGGCCGTAGCGACGGTCCGTACGGCGGTGGGCAGGGCGCGCAGCCGGTCGCGGTCGATGAACAGGGTGCCGCCGAGCGCGGCGAGGGGGCCGAGCAGGGGCCAGCGCCGGATCTCGCTCTTGGCGAGCATCCGGCCGGGCAGCACGGAGGCGATCAGCGGGACGTCGAGCCAGGAGATGTGGTTGGCGACGACGAGCCCGCCGCCGACGGCGGGTTCCGGGGCATGCCGCCGGACCGTTACGCGTACGCCGAAGGCCCGGGGAACGGCGCGCGCCCAGCGCCGTACCAGCTGTTCCCGGCGGGCGGCACCGAGCAGCCGGACCAGCGGGACGCAGGCCACCCCCAGCAGGACCAGTGCGCAGCCGGCCAGCAGCAGGAGGGCGGCGGGCAGCGGGGCGCGTACGGCTGCGGTGTGCCGGGCGCAGCCGTCCGGGGTGCACGGGGCGACGGGCAGCCAGGTGCTCATCGCAGCGGGGCCAGGGAGAGGAAGTGGCGCAGGTAGCGCGGGTCGGTGCGGCGCAGCGAGAGCAGGACGTACAGGTCGGCGACGTTGAAGTCGGGGTCGTACGCGGGGGCTCCGCAGATCTGGGCGCCGAGCCGGAGGTAGCCGCGCAGCAGGGGCGGCAGGTCCGCCCGGGAGCCGGTCTCCGATCCGTGCGCGGAGGAGTCCCAGAGGCGGTGCGGGGTGACCCAGTACTTCTCCGGCGCGAGGTGTCCCGCGCGTACGGTGTTCCAGCTCCGGGCGGCCGACGCGCCGCCGTCGGCCAGCGGCAGGGAGCAGCAGCCGGCGATCCAGGTGTGGCCGGTGCGCTCCATGTAACGGGCGAGTCCGGCCCAGACGAGGGCGATGACCGCGCCGTCGCGGTGTGCGGGGTGGACGCAGGAGCGGCCGACCTCGACGAGGTCGTCGCGGATCGGGGCGAGCCGGGTGAGGTCGAACTCGCTCTCCGCGTAGAGGCGTCCGGCGATCCGGGCGCGGTCCGGCGGCAGCAGCCGGTAGGTGGCGACGACGTCCCCGGTGGCGGTCTCACGGACCAGCAGGTGGTCGCAGTACGCGTCGAAGGCGTCGCTGTCCAGGCCGGGTTCGGGCCCCTCCAGCCGGGCTCCGAGCTCACCGGCGAACACCAGGTGGCGCAGGCGCTGGGCCGCGCGTATGTCTTCCTGGCAGGTGGCGAGGGAGACCCGGTAGGCGGGTTCCGGGGCGGTGACCGGGCCGCGGGCCGTCGAGCGGACAGGGGCGTGCGTGGGGGCGGGGGCCTGCGCCGGGACGGGGGCGGAGGGGGCGACGGGAGCCGTGGCGGGGAGCGGGGCGGTGGGCAGTACGGTCATGGCGGTCTCCGAGGACGGAAGCGGCAAGGGGCGTCGCCGGGTCGTCGCGGGAGTGCGACGGCCCGGCCCCTTACTTCTTCCGTCACGGGCTGGATTCGACATGACCGCTGTGGGGAGCGGGGATGTGCGACGGCTGAATCCCCAGGGACGCCGTATCCCCGGGGACGCCGTGTTCCTGGGATACGGCGTGTCCCGGGCACGGCGTGTTCCCACGGACGCCGTACCCCAAGGCCCCCGTACCCCGGGCACGGGGGCGCCGGGCACGGGGGCGCCGGCCGGGAGGGATCAGCCGCTGCCGGTGAGCATGGCGGTGATCCGCTCGGAGGCGGCCTTGGCCTCCCGCACCGGGTCGCCGCCTTCGAGTACGGCCGTCATATAGGGCTTGATCGGGTTCTCCGCCTCGACCCTGGCCCACTGGGACGAGTTGGGGGTGGCGCGGCCGCGGGTGGCGCCTTCCGCCATCGCCGCGGTGCCCTCGTCGCCCTCGATGACATGGGCGAGGCTCGGCTTGTTGGGGACGTAGCTCATGCCCCGGGCGAGTTCCGTCTGCCACTTCTCGCCCGCCAGCGCCTTGACGACGTCAATGCCGGCGCTGCGCTCGTCGGCGTTCTTGGGGACGATGAGGTCGGAGCCGCCGGTGAACACCGAGCCGGGGGCTTTCGCGGACTTGCCGGGAATGGGGAAGTAGCCGAGTTTCCCCGCGAGTTCGGGATTCTTCTGCTCGATGAGCGCGGCGCTGCCCGGCACCGAGATGATCTGGGCGACGCCGCCCTCGGCGAATACGTCGGTCTGCGGGGGCTTCTCCTCGTCGGCGTCCGTCGGACCGTCGCCGAGCGCCTGGAGTTCCTGGTAGAACTTCATGCCCGCCAGGGCCTCCGGGGTGTCCAGGCCGCCTTGCCAGTCACCGCCGTTCTCGTCGGCGAGCTCGCCGCCCTCGTCCCAGATGAATCCGGCGAGCACGTACCAGTTCTGACCGGCCAGGTAAATGCCTTGGCTGCCCGCGTTGTTGATCTTCTCGGTGTCGGCGATCCACTCGGCGCGCGTCTTCGGGACGGAGTCGATGCCCGCCTCCTCGAAGATCTCCTTGTTGTAGATCACCACCCGGTTGGCCGCGTACCAGGGGATCCCGTACTGCACACCGTTGATGCTGCCGGGCTGGGCCAGGCCGGGCAGCCAGTCCTCGCTGCCCAGATCGCGCATCGATTCGAGGGTCAGATCGCGCAGGCCGCCGCTCTCCGCGTACTGCGCGACCTGCGTGTTTCCGACCTCGATCACGTCCGGGGCGTCATCGCCCTCCAGTGCGGAGAGAACCTTGGGGCCGATGCCGCCCCATTCCTGGATCTTGAAGTCCAGCTCGACCGAAGGGTTCTCCTCCTCGTACGAGCGGGTGAACTTGTCCAGGAAGCCGGGCGAGACACTGTCCTTCATCAGCCAGACCGTCACCGTACGGTCACCGCTGCCCGAGCCCGGTATGTAGCCGCATCCGCCGAGTGCGACGGATGAGACGAGCGCGACGGCTCCGGCCAGGATGCGGTTCTTCACGTGGTCACCTTCTGCGAAACGGCACAACGAAATCGGGACCCGGTGTGGGGGGATTGCGGGCAGCGCTCGCACGGGTGGTTGGCTGAATTTTGGTATGTACCAATCATTAGGTCAAGGCGGGTGCACATCCCGATTCGCCCCACCCGCCCCCTCGCGGGACACCACGGATTGGGGGAACGTGGTCTCAGGAGAGGAGACAAACAATGGCGAATCACACCTATCGGGTCACTGAGATCGTAGGAACCTCCGAAGAGGGCGTCGACGCGGCGATCCGGAACGGCGTCGCAAGAGCGGCGGAAACGTTGCACAATCTCGACTGGTTCGAGATTGTCCAAGTTCGCGGCCATATCGAAGATGGCCGAATCGCGCACTACCAGGTCGGCCTGAAGGTGGGCTTCCGGCTCGACGAAAGCACCTGATCAGGTACGGCCCTCGCGTTCCTGCGCATCCTTCAGCACCGCCGACGGGTCGGCCCAGCGGGCCCGCACCACGGTAAATCCGGCCACCTCGGCCGCATCGCAGACCAACTCGTCGTCGTCCACGAACATGCGTACCTGCCCCGTCCGCCCCAACCGCCGGAGGATGTCCAGCTTCGTCCGGCGTGCGGGGCGCCGGTCGTCGTTGCGCCGCATGAACAGCGTGCCCTCGGGCAGCCCCTGACGGCTCAGCCACCGCACGGTGTCGCGACGGCACCGCTCGGGCCGGCCCGTCAGATAGACGATTCGGCACTCCTTGGTGCTCGCGAGCACCATCCGTACACCCTCCGGGAGTGGCGGGTCGGCCGCGGCAGCGGCGAAGAAGCCGGCCCAGTCGCGCTTCGCGCCCTCCAGGAAGTACTGCCGGTGGGCGGTGTCCGCGAGCGTGCCGTCCAGGTCGAAAACGGCCAGCGGCCGTGCGTCGTTGTCCACTCCCCCAGCTTAGGAAGCCCCGCCTCGGGAAGCTGCGCGGGAATCCCCACGGAGCGAGCGCGTTGAAGAGAGCGTGAGCTCTGTGATCGCCTCGACCCGAATCTCCGTCCTGGACCGTTCCCGTACCCGTGAGGGGCACGACGCCCCCCGGGCGCTGCGCGACACCGTCGACCTGGCCCGGGAGGCGGAGGCGCTGGGCTTCCACCGCTTCTGGGTCTCCGAGCATCACGGTGTGCCGGGGGTCGCGGGGTCCGCGCCGACGGTGCTGGCCGCCGCCGTCGCCGCCGCGACCTCCACCATCCGGGTCGGCACCGGCGGAGTGATGCTGCCCAACCACCGGCCGCTGGTCGTCGCCGAGCAGTTCGGGGTGCTCGCCTCGCTCTTCCCCGGCCGGATCGACATGGGGCTCGGCCGCTCCGTGGGGTTCACCGACGGCGTCCGCCGGGCGCTCGGCCACGGCAAGGAGGACGCCGAGGACTTCCCCGGACGGCTCGCCGAACTGCTCGGCTGGATCGACGGCACCCAGCGGGCCCACCCCCGGGTGCACGCCCATCCGGCGGAGGGCCTGCGCATCCCCGCGTACGTCCTGGCCGTCGGTGAGGGCGCATCGGTCGCCGCGGCCTCCGGGCTCCCCCTCGTCATCGGCGATCTGCGCGGCCGGGAGAAGGTGCTGCGCGCCATCGAGGTCTACCGCCGCGGCTTCCGCCCCTCCGCCCGCGCCGAGCGGCCCGAGGTGATCGTCGCGGGCACGGTGGCCGTCGCCGGCACCGAGGAGGAGGCCCGCCGGCTGCTCGTACCCGAGGCGTGGGCCATGGCGTACTCCCGTACGCACGGGGAATTTCCGTCGCTGGCCCCGGCGGAGCGCGTCGAGTCCCTCACCATGACGGCCAAGGAACGGACGCTGTACGAGCGGGGGCTCGACGGCCATATCCACGGCACCGAGGACCAGGTGACCGGTCAGCTGGAGCGGGCGATCGAGGAGACCGGGGCGGACGAGGTGCTCGTCACCACCAGCACCTACGACCGGGAAGGACTGGTGGACTCGCTGCGGCGGCTCGCCCGGATCGCCCGCCCGCAGGGCCGGTTCGGCGAGCGGGTTCCACAGGGGGACCTCGGCGTCCGACAACCGCCGGACCCGACCGGGAGGACCCGGAAAGCGGGCCCGGCCCGGAGCGGTTCTTCCGGGCGATGAGCGACACCCGGGCCGCGTTCGAGAGGGTGGAACAGACCCCCAGGACGTCCTGGCCACCAGGAAGACCTCGGTGCGGTGCGCACGGCGCTCCGCGGCCGCACCCCGTGAGGCGCGCCGCCGGATCCGGCGCGGCCGTCGGCGGAGCTGACGCCTAGAATCGGGCTGTTTGTCCCTGCCGGTGTCAGCACCCCCACGCGTACGGAGCCGAGCCCCATGCACTCCCCCCACGATCCGTACGTCCGGGTGCGCGGTGCCCGTGAGCACAATCTCAAGGACGTCCGGGTCGACATCCCGCGCGACACCCTGACCGTCTTCACGGGCGTGTCGGGTTCGGGGAAGTCCTCGCTGGCCTTCGGGACCATCTACGCGGAGGCCCAGCGACGCTACTTCGAGTCCGTGGCCCCCTACGCCCGGCGGCTGATCCATCAGGTGGGCGCGCCCGCCGTCGGGGAGATCACCGGGCTGCCGCCGGCCGTCTCGCTGGAGCAGCGGCGCTCCGCCCCGGGGGCCCGGTCGTCCGTCGGGACGGTGACCACGCTCTCCAACTCGCTGCGCATGCTCTTCTCCCGTGCGGGGGAATACCCGCCGGGGGCCGAGCGGCTGGACTCCGACTCCTTCTCCCCCAACACCGCCGCCGGGGCGTGCCCGGAGTGCCACGGGCTGGGGCGGATCCACCGGACGGACGAGGAGCTGCTCGTCCCGGACCCCTCGCTGTCGATCCGGGACGGGGCGATCGCCGCGTGGCCCGGCGCCTGGCAGGGCAAGAACCTCCGTGATGTGCTGGACGCGCTGGGGTACGACGTCGACCGGCCGTGGCGCGAGCTGGAGCCGGAGGACCGGGCGTGGATCCTGTTCACCGACGAGCAGCCGGTGGTGACGGTGCATCCGGTACGGGACGCGGACCGCATCCAACGCCCGTACCAGGGCACGTACATGAGTGCGCGCCGCTATGTGCTGCACACCTTCGCCGACACCAAGAGCCGGACGTTGCGGGCGAAGGCCGAGCGCTTCCTGACCAGTGCCCCGTGCCCGGTGTGCGGCGGTGGCCGGCTGCGGCCCGAGGCGATGGCGGTGACCTTCGCCGGGCGGACCATCGCGGAGCTGGCCGGGCTGCCGCTGTCCGCCCTGGCCGAGGTGCTGTCCGGGGCGGGGGCGGGCGGCGAGGAGACGGCCCGGATCCTGACGGGTGATCTGCTGGCGCGGATCGGGACGGTGACGGAGCTGGGGCTCGGCTATCTGAGCCTGGACCGGACGGCCCCGACGCTGTCCTCCGGTGAGCTGCAACGGCTGCGGCTGGCCACGCAGTTGCGGTCGGGGCTCTTCGGTGTCGTCTACGTCCTGGACGAGCCGTCGGCCGGGCTGCACCCGGCGGACACCGAGGCGCTGCTCGGGGTGCTGGGCAGGCTCAAGGAGGCCGGGAACTCGGTCTTCGTGGTGGAGCACCAGATGGACGTGGTGCGGCGGGCGGACTGGCTGGTGGACGTGGGTCCGCTGGCCGGGGAGCACGGTGGGCGGGTGCTGCACAGCGGGCCGCCCGAAGGACTCGCCCAGGTCCCGGAGTCGGCGACGCGCCGCTTCCTGTTCCCCGAGGACGGCCGGGACACCGGGCCGGCACGCGAGGCGCGCACCCCGTCCGGGTGGATCCGGCTCACCGGCGTGGAGCGGCACAATGTGCGGGGCGTCGACGCGGCGTTCCCGCTCGGGGTGTTCACGGCGGTGACCGGGGTGTCCGGCTCGGGCAAGTCGACCCTGGTCGGCCAGGCGCTCGCCGGGGTGCTGGCGGACCGGCAGGCGGGCGAGGAGCCCGCGGCGGGTGAGCGGTACTGCGCGGCGGCCACCGGCCTGGAGGCGGTGGACCGGCTCGTCCAGGTCGACCAGAAGCCCATCGGCCGTACGCCCCGGTCCAATCTGGCCACGTACACCGGCCTGTTCGACGCCGTGCGGAAGCTCTTCGCACGGACGGACACGGCACGGGAGCGGGGGTACACGGCGGGGCGGTTCTCGTTCAATGTGACGGGCGGACGGTGCGAGACCTGCCAGGGCGAGGGGTTCGTCTCGGTGGAGCTGCTGTTCCTGCCCAGCACGTACGCGCCCTGCCCGGACTGTCACGGTGCGCGCTACAACCCGCAGACCCTGGAGGTCACCCTGAGCGGGCTGACGATCGCTCAAGTCCTGGATCTGACGGTGGAGTCGGCCGCGGACTTCTTCGCCGGGACCCCGGCCGCCGAGCGTGCGCTGACCACCCTGCTGGAGGTGGGACTCGGCTATCTGCGGCTCGGCCAGCCCGCGACGGAGCTGTCCGGCGGTGAGGCACAGCGCATCAAGCTGGCGGCCGAGCTCCAGCGCACCCGGCGCGGGCACACGCTGTATCTGCTGGACGAGCCGACGACGGGACTGCATCCGGCCGATGTGGAGGTGCTGATGCGCCAGTTGCACTCGCTGGTCGACGGCGGGAGCACGGTGGTGGTCGTGGAGCACGACATGGCCGTGGTGGCGGGCGCGGACCATGTCATCGACCTGGGCCCCGAGGGCGGGGACCGGGGCGGCCGGATCGTGGCGGCCGGCACCCCGGCGGAGGTGGCGCGTGCCACCGGGAGCCGTACGGCGTCGTATCTGGCGAAGGCGCTGCGGCGCTGATCCCGTCCGGCGGCGCGGCCGTTCGGGATCAGCGCAGATGTCGACGCGGACATCAGCGCGGACATCAGGCAGACATCGGCCCAGACCTCGGCCCAGGCATGAGGCAGACCTCAGCGCAGAGTTGAGGCAGCCGTCCGGCAGACGTCAGCGGCGGACCTTACGGGTCGCCCGCAGCCATTCCTTGTTCATCGCGGCGATCGAGGGCAGCGGGATGCCCTTGGGGCAGGCCGTGGCGCACTCGCCGGTCAGGGTGCAGCCGCCGAAGCCCTCGTCGTCCATCCGGGCCACCATGTCCAGGACGCGGGTCTCGCGTTCGGGGGCGCCCTGCGGCAGGACGCCCAGGTGGTTGACCTTCGCCGAGGTGAACAGCATCGCCGAGCCGTTGGGGCAGGCGGCGACGCAGGCTCCGCAGCCGATGCACTCGGCGTGCTCGAAGGCGAAGTCGGCGTCCGGCTTGGGCACCGGGGTGGCGTGGGCGTCCGGAGCGGTGCCGGTGGGGGCGGAGATGTAGCCGCCGGACTGGATGATCCGGTCGAACGAGGAGCGGTCCACGACCAGGTCCTTGATGACCGGGAAGGCGGAGGCCCGCCAGGGCTCGATGTCGATCGTGTCGCCGTCGGCGAAGGACCGCATGTGGAGCTGGCAGGTGGTGGTGCGCTCCGGGCCGTGGGCGTCGCCGTTGATGACGAGGCTGCACGCGCCGCAGATGCCCTCGCGGCAGTCGTGGTCGAAGGCGACGGGCTCGTCCCCGGCGAGCGTGAGGTCCTCGTTGAGGGTGTCGAGCATCTCCAGGAACGACATGTCGGCGGAGATGCCGTCGACTTCGTAGGTGGCCATGGCGCCGGGCTCTTCGGCGTTGCGCTGGCGCCAGACGCGCAGGGTGAGCTTCATGCGTAGCTCCGCTGGGTGGGGTGGACGTAGGCGAAGACGAGGTCTTCCTTGTGCAGGACGGGGGCGCCGCCGGTGGCGGTGAACTCCCAGGCGGCGGCGTAGGAGAACTCCTGGTCGCGCCGCTCGGCCTCGCCGTCCGGGGTCTGGGACTCCTCGCGGAAGTGGCCGCCGCAGGATTCGGCGCGGTGCAGGGCGTCGAGGCACATGAGCTCGGCGAGTTCCAGGTAGTCGACGATGCGGTTCGCCTTCTCCAGCGACTGGTTGAACTGTTCGCCGGTTCCGGGGACCTTGATGCGGCGCCAGAACTCCTCGCGGATCTCGGGGATCTTGGCGAGCGCCTCGCGCAGACCGTCCTCGGTGCGGGCCATCCCGCAGTGTTCCCACATGAGTTCACCGATCTCGCGATGGAAGGAGTCGGGGGTGCGGTCGCCGTCGGCGGCGAGCAGCAGGTTGATGCGGTCCTCGGTCTCGGCCACCGCCTCGGCCACGGCCGGGTGTTCGGCGTCGATCTTCTCGGCGGCCGGATTGCGGGCGAGGTAGTCGTTGATCGTGGAGGGCAGCACGAAGTAGCCGTCGGCGAGACCCTGCATCAGCGCGGAGGCGCCGAGCCGGTTGGCCCCGTGGTCGGAGAAGTTGGCCTCGCCGATGGCGAAGAGGCCGGGGATGGTGGTCTGGAGGTCGTAGTCGACCCAGAGGCCGCCCATCGTGTAGTGCACGGCGGGATAGATCCGCATGGGGACCGTGTAGGGGTCCTCGTCGGTGATCCGCTGGTACATGTCGAAGAGGTTGCCGTACTTCGCCTCGACCGCCTCGCGGCCCATCCGTCCGATGGCCTCGGCGAAGTCCAGGTAGACGCCTTGTCCGCCGGGACCGACGCCGCGTCCCTCGTCGCAGACGTTCTTCGCGGCGCGGGAGGCGATGTCGCGGGGCACCAGGTTCCCGAAGGCGGGGTAGATCCGCTCCAGGTAGTAGTCGCGTTCGTCCTCGGGGATCCGGTTGGCGGGGCGGTCGTCGCCCTTGGCCCTGGGGACCCAGATGCGGCCGTCGTTGCGCAGCGACTCGCTCATCAGGGTGAGCTTGGACTGGTGGTCGCCGGTGCGCGGGACGCAGGTGGGGTGGATCTGGGTGAAGCAGGGGTTGGCGAAGTACGCGCCGCGCCGGTGGGCCCGCCAGATCGCGGTGGCGTTGGAGTTCATCGCGTTGGTCGACAGGTAGAAGACGTTGCCGTAGCCGCCGGTGGCCAGGACGACCGCGTCGGCGAAGTAGGTGTCGATCTTCCCGGTGACCAGGTCGCGGGCGACGATGCCGCGCGCCTTGCCGTCGACCACGATCAGGTCCAGCATCTCGGTACGGGCGTGGAGTTCGACGCCGCCCGTGGCGATCTGCCGGGACAGCGCCTGGTACGCGCCGAGCAGGAGCTGCTGTCCGGTCTGGCCGCGTGCGTAGAACGTACGGGAGACCTGGACGCCGCCGAAGGAGCGGTTGTCGAGCAGACCGCCGTACTCGCGGGCGAAGGGGACGCCCTGGGCGACGCACTGGTCGATGATCTCGACGGAGATCTGGGCGAGCCGGTGGACGTTGGACTCCCGGGCGCGGAAGTCGCCGCCCTTGACGGTGTCGTAGAACAGCCGGTGGATGGAGTCTCCGTCGTTGCGGTAGTTCTTCGCGGCGTTGATGCCGCCCTGGGCGGCCACCGAGTGGGCGCGCCGGGGTGAGTCCTGGAAGCAGAACTGGACGACGTGGTAGCCCTGTTCGGCGAGTGTGGCGCCGGCCGCTCCGCCGGCCAGTCCGGTGCCGACGACGATGACGGTGTGTTTGCGCCGGTTGGCGGGGTTCACGAGTTTCGCTTGGAAGCGGCGGGTGTCCCAGCGTTCGGCGACGGGGCCCTCGGGGGCCTTCGTGTCGAGCACGGGCTCGCCCGTGCGGTACTGCGAGTAGTCGGGCATGTCAGCTCACCACTTCGGTCATGACGGCGACGGGTACGGAGATGAAGCCCACCGTCAGCACCGCCGCGAGGAGGCTGGCGAGGGTCTTCAGGACGCGGTCGCGGGTCGCGTTGCCGACGCCCAGGGTCTGCGCGGCGCTCCAGAAGCCGTGCTGGACGTGCAGGCCCATGGCGAGCACCGCGGTGATGTAGATGACGTTGCCGTACCAGGTCGAGAAGGTGTCGATGACGTTCTGGTAGGGGTGCCCGGCCTCGAAGCTCGTGTGCACGGTGCCGGTCGTCAGGTCGAGGATGTGCCAGACGATGAAGAGCGCGAGGATGATCCCGCCCCAGCGCATGGTGCGGGTCGCGTAGCTCGCCCGTGGCTTCTTGTGGACGTACTTGGCCGGGCGCGCCCTGATGTCGCGGCGGCTCAGCTGGTACGCGCAGACGCCGTGCAGCACGACGGCGGCGACCAGCCCCGCTCGGGCGATCCAGAGCGCCCACTCGTAGTGCAGGACCGGTTCGCCCAGGGTGCGCAGCCAGTGGGCGTACCCGTCGAACTCACCGGGCCCGAAGAAGACCTTCAGGTTGCCCGCCATGTGGACGACGAGAAATCCGAGCATGATCAGGCCGGACCCTGCCATGATCGTTTTCTTGCCGACGGTCGAGTTCCAGAGCGTACGCGTCATCGACGGCCGTCGGTCCGTCCGCGTTGCCAATGCCATGGACACGACGGTAGGGGCGAGAGACCTGATCAGTCCAAGACATGGTCCGGCTGATCTCCATAGGCATTCGCTATCGACTGACGCTATCGTCGGATGGTGCACTTCCAGCAGCTCACCTATTTCGTGGCCGTCGCCGAGGCCCGGCACTTCACCCGGGCCGCCGAGGCGGTGCATGTGTCACAGCCCTCTCTCTCCCAGCAGATCCGGGCGCTGGAGACGGAGTTGGGCGCGGACCTGTTCAGCCGGGCCCGGGGCAACATCGCCCTCACCGACGCGGGAGAGGCGCTGCTGCCGCTGGCCCGGCGGATCCTCGCCGACGCGGAGACGGCTCGGCAGGAGGTCCAGGAGCTGGTCTCGCTGCGCAGCGGCCGGGTGCGGCTGGGGGCGACGCCGAGTCTGTGCACCGGACTGCTGCCGGATGTGCTGCGCGCCTTCCACGACCGGCATCCGGGGGTGCGGCTGCTGCTGGAGGAGGGCGGCTCGCACGACCTCGTACGTCAGCTGGCGCGGGGAGCGCTCGATCTGGCGCTGGTGGTGCTGCCCCTGCCGGCCGCCTCCCCCGCACTGACCACGGTGGAGCTGCTGCACGAGGACCTCGTGGTGGTGTCCTCGGCGGCGGAGCCGCCCCCCGGGCGGAACGGCCGGATCCGGATCGCGGATCTGGAGGGGGCGCCGCTGGTGATGTTCCGGCACGGGTACAACCTGCGGGAGCTGACGCTCGCCGCGTGCCGCGCGGAGGGCTTCGAGCCCTCGTTCACCGTCGAGGGCGGCGAGATGGACGCGGTGCTCGGTTTCGTACGGGCGGGGCTCGGCATCGCCGTGGTGCCGGGCATGGCCGCCGCGCGGGCCGGCCACGACCTGCGGAGGACCCCGCTGGCCGGTGCCGGGCTGCGGCGCACGATCGCGCTGGCGCACCGCAGCGACGTGGCCCCGCCCCGGGCCGCGCGCGAACTCCAGCGGATGCTCCTGGAGCACGGCCAGGTCCCCGGCTGACCGGGCGGCGGGCCGGCCGGCACACGGTCTGCCGGGCGGCCTGCCCAGCGCGCGGCCTACCCGCCGGCTGACCGGGCGCGCGGCCTGCCTGTCCGCCGGACGCTCGGCCTGCCGGGCGCGCCGTCCACCGGTCCGCCGGGCGGCCCGCCCCCGCCCGGCGACGGTTCAGACCGCGTCCGCCAGCAGCAGGGAGTGGATGCGGTCCGGGGCCCCGGGGCGGGCGTAGTACCAGCCCTGGGCGGTGTCGCAGCCCAGACGGCGCAGCTGCTCGGCCTGGGCGCCCGTCTCCACGCCCTCCACCGTGACGGCCAGCTCCAGGCTGTGGGCCAGCGACACGATGCCCTCGACGATCTTCAGGTCGACCGGGTCCGCCGGGTGCTGCTGCATGCCCCGGGTGAAGGAACGGTCCAGCTTGAGCACGCTCACCGGCAGCCGGCGCAGGTTCGCCAGGTTCGAGTAGCCCGTGCCGAAGTCGTCGAGCGCGATGTCGACGCCCATCTCCGCGAGCTGCCGCAGCGGCTTGAGGAGACCGTCGTCGGCGCCGATCAGGGCCGACTCGGTCACCTCCAGACAGAGCGCTCCCGGCTCCAGACCGGAACGTTCCAGCACGTCGACCGTCTCGGCGACGAGGCGGGGATGGTGCAGCTGGGTCGGCGAGAGGTTGACGTTGATCCGCAGGGGACCTCCGTCGCTGTGCCGCTCCTGCCAGAAGTTCGCCTGTCGCACGGACTCCTCCAGCACCCAGCGCCCGAGCGGCACGATGAGCCCGGTGTGCTCGGCGAGCGGGATGAACCGGTCGGGGCCGAGCACCCCGTGCTGCGGATGGCACCACCGTACGAGCGCCTCGGCGCCGTGCACGGTGCCGTCGCCCAGGTGCACGAGCGGCTGGTACTCGATGAAGAACTCGCCCCGCTCCAGGGCGGCCGGGAGCGCGGTGGTCAGCCCGTGCCGGGTGATGGCGCGCGCGTCGGCCTCCGCGTCGGCGAGCTGGAAGCGGTTGCCGCCCGCCGCCTTGGCCCGGTACATCGTGATGTCGGCGCTGCGCAGCACCTCGGCGGCGCTGCGCTCCCCGGAGGGACCCTCGACGATGCCGATCGAGCCGCGGACGGTCAGCTCACGGCCGTCGAGGCGGATGGGGGAGGCGAGCGCGTTCAGGATGCGGCCGGCCAGTTCGTCCACCTTCTCGGCGGTGTCCGGGCCGGTGGTGAGAGCGACGAACTCGTCGCCGCCGAGCCGGGCGACCATCTCCCCGGGCGCGGGCGCGCAGCTCTGCAGCCGGTCAGCGATCTCGACCAGGAGCCGGTCGCCGGCCGCGTGACCGAGGCTGTCGTTGATGGCCTTGAAGCCGTCGAGGTCCAGGTAGCAGAGGCCGAAGCGGATCCCCTCCTGGGCGGCGAGGGCCTTCTCCAGACGTTCGAAGAACAGAGTCCGGTTGGGCAGTCCGGTGAGCGCGTCGTGGGTGGCCTCGTAGCGCAGCCGCAGATTCAGCAGCCGCCGCTCGGTGGTGTCCTCCATCAGTGCGAGCTGGTACTCGGGGCGTCCTTCGGCGTCCCGCAGGAGCGAGACGGTGAGGTTGGTCCACAGGACGGTGCCGTCGTTGCGGTAGAACGCCTTCTCGACCCGGTAGTGGTCGCGTTCGCCGCGTACCAGCTCGTCGTAGTACTTCCACACCTGGGGCGAGTCCTCGGGGTGCACCCACTCGTTGACCTTGTGGCTGCGGACATGGTGCTCCAGCCCGCCGAACATCCTGGTGAGCGTGTCGTTGATCTCCAGGATGTTGCCGTCCAGGTCGGCGATGCCGATCCCGACGGCCGCGTCCTCGAAGACCGCGCGGAAGCGTGCCTCCGTCGCGTGCAGGATCTGTTCGGCGTGCGAGCGGGCGGTCAGCGCCGAGCGGGCGATGGCCTCCTGCTCGGCGAGCGTGCGCTCGCGCAGGGCCGCCGAGAAGCCGGCGGCCAGCGTGTGCTGGATCCGTGCGCAGCGGGCCCGGCCGTCCTCGGTGGACAGCGCGGCGGGTCCGTTGCCGCCGCAGTACAGGACGAGGTAGGAGTCGACGACGCCGAGCGTGGAGCTGAGGGCGTCCGGGTCGGTGCAGTGCGCGTCGATCAGCGCCGCGCCGATCCGCTGGGCGGGCGAGGCGTCGAAGGGGCGGGCGTGCAGGATGCCGTTCAGCTCGCGTGCCAGGGGCAGCAGATGCTGTTCGAACTCCGGCCGGGTGAGGGAGGTGGCCGTCAGGGGAAAGATGGCCCGGCTCCAGATTCTGGCGAATCTCCGGAGCCGGCCTTCCGGACCGTCGGGCTCCGCGTCCGGTTCCCCGGACGCCTGGGCGGGAATGCTCACGCCTTGCGCCCAACCCCTGCGAAGCCCGAGAAGGCGTACGGGTCTTCCTGCTCCGGCGCCTGCGCGGTGTCGGGCCGCCAGTCGGGCATCGAGACGAGCCCCGGCTCGACCATCTCGTAGCCCTCGAAGAACTGACCGATCTCCTCGCGCGAACGCATGACCAGCGGGTTGCGGATGTTGCGGTAGACGCCGACCGTGCCGGCCGCCTGCTCCTCGGGCAGCGGGATGCCCTCGTACGAGGCGTGGGTCAGGATGACCAGGCTGCCGGGGGCCAGTGACTCGCGCAGTTCGGCGACCGCGGCGCGCGGGTCGTCCGCGTCCTCGACGAAGTGGAGCACCGCGACCAGCAGCAGGGCCACCGGGCGGTCCAGGTCGAGCAGTCCGGTGATCTCCGGGCTGGCCAGGATCTCCTTGGGACGGCGCAGGTCTGCGGCGGCGATGACCGCGCGGTCGTTGCCCTCCAGCACGGCCTGGCTGTGGGCCACGGCGACCGGGTCGTGGTCGACGTACGCCACCCTGGCGTCGGGGTCGGCGGCCTGGGCGACCTCGTGGACGTTGCCGAAGGTCGGTATGCCGGAGCCGATGTCCAGGAACTGGTCGATGCCCGAGTCGACGGCGTAGCGGACGGCCCGGCGCATAAAGGCGCGATTGGCCTGCATGATCTTGGGAAGGCCCGGAAGGAACTTCATGGCCTTGCGCGCGGCTTCCCGGTCCACCTCGAAATTGTGCGATCCGCCCAGATAGAAGTCGTACATGCGAGACACGCTCGGCACCGAAATGTCAATGCCCTGCGGTGCCCAGGCGGGACGCTCCATCGATGTCTCCAACAAGTCGCCACGGCGATCCGGCCATGTTCATGGTCAGTGTTGACCAGAGGCTACTGATCAGCCGCCAAGAGAGCGAGTGGAAACGGAAATCAGGGATCCGTTATTGGTCACACTCCGGTGGCATCTACGGCCGATCCGTCGCTCCGCGTATGCGTACAACGACGGACCGGCACTCCGGACACCGTTTCCCGGTGGTTCGGGGCCACTTGGGGCTCCTGGGCGATGGTTCGCCGGGGTCCGTGATTACGTGGAAACGGCGATGAGTTCGAAATCGGGGGAAACGGCATACCAGGTTTCGCCGACTCCCTGCCCACTGGTGTCGCCGGACTCGGCGTCGCCCGCGAAGGTGCGGATGGGCCGGTAGTCGATGGTCTGCTGCTTGACGCCGTCGGGGCGGTCGAAGGTGACGAATCCCTTCGCCGTCACACCGGCCACCGCATTTTCGGCCAGGGTGGCCACTACCGGCCACTTCTTGAGGCAGTCGCCCGTGCACGCGGTCTTCATCGGCCAGGCGGAGTCCTTGGTGAAGTGGTAAACCGTCACGCCCCGGCCGTCCACCACGATGTCGCCCAAGGGCTGTCCCGCCATCCCTGGTGGATCAGCGCGCGGCGTCGGACGCGGTGCGTCGCATGGCGGAGGGACGTCCGCCTACTGGATGCATTCGGGCGTTCCCACAACGCGGCGAGGTGCCGTAGCTGCCGTCGGGCGCGGCGGCGAACCAGGTGCCGCCGGCCCCCTGCCCGTTGACCCGGCCCGGGGCGGTGTCCTTCACGTACCGGCACACCGACCGGCCGCCGACGGTGAGTTGGCCGGTGCCGCCGGCACGGCCGGACGCCCCGAGCAGCTCGGCGTCGGCGGTGACCGCGAGCGAGGCGTCGCACCAGGAGTTCATGTCGACTCCCGTGGTGCTTCGTCGTACCGCTTCCGAGGCCGGCGCGGACCGCGCCGGCCATGACCCCGGGTACGGAACGCCGTCGGGGTCGTGTTCGAGGGAAGGCCGGGAAGCATGCGGCGGGCCGGAATTCGGGGCGTAAACACGAATGGCCCATTATTCGCACGATCAGGCGAATCACCCGCAAGTACCGCGTGCACCGCGACGGCGTGGATCAGGCTCCCCGTCGTGTACGGATCACGCATCGCGCGGCTCACGACAGCCGCCGCACTCATCTGGCTGACAGCCGTACCGCTGCCCGCGACCGCCGACAGCTGCGCGGTGGCCAGGATCGGGCAGGACGACGGCAGTTCCTCGGTCGCCGTGGCGGGCGACGGGGGCTGCGTCGCGGTCTCCGAGCCGGAGCCGCCTCCGCCACCGCCCCCGCCGAAGCCACCACCCCCACCGCCACCGCCTCCCCCGCCACCACCTCCGCCTCCACCGGTGCTCGTGGAGCCGCCTCCCCCGCCTCCGGTCGCCGTGAAGCCGCCTCCTCCGCCACCGCCACCTGCTCCGCCACCGCCGCCGAAGCCGCCACCGCCGCCGAAGCCCTCACCCTCGCCGAAGCCGCCCGAGCGGACCGAGCCCCCGGAGCCCCGGGCCGTCGCCCTGCCCACGTACCGCAAACCGACTCGCAAGCAGCCGAAGGGCGGGCCGTCACTGGTGTCCCTGGCCCTGCTCATCACCGCCCCGGCGGTGTTCGCAGTCGCCGTGCTGCGGCCGCGATCGTCCCGCTGACCAGGAGAGATTCATGTCCGGATGGCTCGTACTGAGCATTGCCATGGCGTCCGCCTGCGCGGTCGTCCTCACCATCGCCGTCCTGAACAACCGACGGGTCGGGGATGACGACGACCCGTCCGAGACGCCCGACGTCATCGAGTACATGACCATGATGATCGGCGTGGTCTACGCGATCGTCCTGGGGCTCGCCATCGCCGGGGTCTGGGAGGGGCGCAGCGCCGCCCAGGAGTCCGTACGCATCGAGGCGCAGGCGCTGCACGAGGTGCAGGCGCGGGCCTCCGTCTACCCGGTGGAGGTCCGCGACCGCATCCGGGCGGACGTCGACGCCTATGTCAGCCATGTCGTCCACGACGAGTGGAAGGTGATGTCCGAACGGAACACCCTCACCGAGCGCGGCACACAGTTGCTGGACAAGGTGCGGGCGGACGTCACCGACTACGAGCCGAAGACCGACCACGAGGGGCAGGCGTACCAGCCGCTGGTCGACCAGGTGGCGGCGGCGGACGACGCCCGCAGCTCACGCCGGCAGAACGCCGGGGCGACGATGCCCGGGGTGGTCTGGTTCGGGCTGATCATCGGGGCGCTGGTGACCGTGGGGCTGATCTTCACCCTCCAGATCCGCAGAACGTTCCGTGAACTGCTCCTGGCGGGCCTGTTCAGCGCGTTGATCGCCTTCCTGCTCTTTCTGATCTGGGACTTCGACGCGCCCTTCGGCCGGGGCATCTCGGCCACCGCCGAACCCTTCCTCGACATGTTCCCGGAGATCGCTGCCCAAGGGCTGCCCCCTGGCCGGTGAGCCGGCCGGGGGACCGCGCTGACCCATTCGCCGGACCCCGATCGCGGGCTGGTCGGACCGCTCCTAGCGTGTCGGGCATCGAGGTGCATTTTTCCTGCTATGTGGAAATTGGTTCCGCAGCTGCCCCTCGGGGAACCCGGAGGATCCACCATGCGCGCGATACGTGTCGCACCGCTCGCTCTGCTCGGCGCCGGCGCCCTGACACTGCTGGCCCCGTCCGCCGCCCACGCCGCGCCGGACGGGGCCGCCAGCACGTTCAATCCGACGATCAGTCCGTCGGTCATCGCACCGGGCGGCCGGGTCACCCTCGGCGCCGGTGGCTGCACGGGCGAGACGACCATCACCTCGGGCATCTTCGACACCGCCACCATCCCGAGCGGCAGCACGACAACCACCGCCACCGTCGACACGGACGCCCGCCGGGGCGCCGTCTACGCGGTGACGTTCTCCTGCGGCTCCACCGGGACCTCCCGGAACGTCAACCTCACCATCACCGGCAGTGCCACGAGCACGCCCACCCCGACACCCACCACGGTCCCGACCGCCAGCTCGACGGCCCTCGTGCCGAGTGGCGTACGCGGCGGCCTCGGCGGAAGCTCCGGCACCACCGACACGGTGGAGGTCGCCGCCGGAGCGGCCCTGGTGGTCGCGGCGGCCTCGGGCGCTCTCTACTTCGCGCGCCGCCGCACCACCGACCGCCGCCACTGACCGCGCATGCGGCGCACGACAGTCGCCCCGGGTCCTGATCCAGGACTCGGGGCGACGGGCGTATCGGGCCGGGCGGGAGGTTCGACGCCTTAGAACGCCGCATGGCTCGTCCGCCGGCGCCGGACGAGGAAGACCGCGCCGCCGATGGCCGATGCGGCCACCAGACCGCCGCCGACCTGCATCTCCACGGAGCTCGGGCCCATCGAGCCGCCGAGCCCGCCCTGCGCGCCGTTGCCGGCGAGCACGGTGAACTTGTGCGTCTCGATCCGGTTGTTGTCACTGCACTTCACGGACAGGTTGTAGTGCCCCGGAGTGGCGTTGTGACGGATGTGCGCCTTCGCATGCCCGGTGCCGCCCGCGGAGAGCTCGGTCGTCGGGAACGCGTTCGACCAGACCTTCCCGCCGTGACCGCAGCCCTGCGCGGTGACCTTCATGGTCGCACCCTGGTGGACCGAGTACGGGTTGACGGTGATGTTGCTCGGACCATTGGTGGCCGCGGCCATGGGGGCCGCGAGCCCGACGGCCGCGAAAGCGGTCGCGGTGACCGCGAGAGCGCGTGAAACACGCATCGTGTGAACCTCCAGCGGGAAACGCCCCCGGGGGCTTCTCCCCCGGGCTGGATCGACGAGAACGCCTCCCATGACGAACACTCACCAGCGGACCGGCGGCTCGCACTTCGGTGTTGCTCCACCCCGGTGACGCGACACGCCGTACGAAAACCCCCGAACCTGACGGAGTCGCAGGTCACCGACCGTCAGAACTTTTATCTGCTCATTACTCCGATGGGCAGCCATCCGGTGGGCTCCAGGGGGTGTCCGGCGGATCAGGGCCGGACACCCTCAGCCCCGCCGCCACCCGTTCGCCCCTCTCTGATCGCCGCCCGGACGCGGCGCCCTTAGCGTTCACAGCGTCGCGACGAAGGGAGAACCATGGGCCGGGACTACGCTGGCGCCGAGCGGACCAGACGTGTGCCCTGGGGTGCGATCGCCCTGGTGCTGCTCAGCGGCCTCGCCCTCATGCGCAACGGCACGGAGTTCGGGGAGGCGGGCCCTCCGCAGCCCGCCGCGGCCGCCTCGCTGGACCTGGGCAAGGACACCGCGGGACCGCCGGTGGAAGGCGAGCCGGTGCAGCCGCTGCCGTACGCCCCGGCCTCCCGGGTGACGATCCCGTCCATCGACGTGGACGCCCCCGTCATCGACGTCAACCTGGACGCCAACGGATGGATCGACGCCCCGCCCGCCGAGGACCCCAACCTCGCCGGCTGGTACCAGAACGGCATCGCCCCCGGCCAGCAGGGCACCGCCGTGGTCGTCGGCCATGTCGACAACATGTCCGGGCCCGCGGTCTTCTACGGCCTCGGCTCGCTCCGGAAGGGGCACCACGTCGAGGTCACCCGCTACGACAGCCGGGTCGCGGTCTTCGAGGTCTACGGGGTGGAGGTCTTCTCCAAGAACGACTTCCCCGGCCCCCGGGTCTACGGCGACACCGGCCACGCGGAGCTGCGGGTCATCACCTGCGGCGGGGGCTACTCCAAGGCGGGCGGCTACGACGGCAACGTGGTGGTCTTCGCCCGGCTGATCGAGACCCGCTGACCGAACGTACGCGCCTGGCTGCGCCCCCGGCGGTCGGCGAATTCCAGGGGGCACAGCCAGGCGCGTACGCGCTCCTCGGCTCAGACGCGGTGCGGCACCGTGATGCGGTAGCCGGAGTCCAGCAGCCGGGGCAGATAGCGGCGCAGGGCCGCGACGCTCTGTGAGCGGTCGCCGCCCGCGTCGTGCGAGAGGACGACGACGCCGGGCGCCGCTCCGTCCAGCACCCGGCGGACGATCGTGCCGGTCCCCGGCGTCTTCCAGTCGAGCGTGTCCACGGTCCAGGCCATGGGTTCCATGCCCAACTCGGCCCCGATCTCGAAGGAGTTGCGGTTCCACGCACCGTACGGCGCGCGATACCACAGCGGTGGAGCCCCGAGCACCCGCTCCACCACCTCGCTGGTACGCCCCAGCTCGTCGCGGATCGCGGGGCGGGAGAGCTTCGGGATCAGCGGGTGGGACCAGGAGTGGTTGCCCACCACATGTCCGTCGTCGGCCATCTCGCGCAGCAGGTCCGGATTGCCCTCGGCCATCTCACCGCAGACGAAGAACATCGCGCGGACCCGGTGCTCGCGCAGGGTGGCCAGGATGTCGGGGGTGTGGAGCGGGTCGGGGCCGTCGTCGAAGCTGAGGACCATCGAGTGCCCGAGCTCGGGAAGGTGCTCGAAGGGCCGGGTCCGCACGGGCGGTCTGGCCGGTCTGAACCGGGGCGGGTTGTTCGCGGTCATCGGGTCGAGCCGGTACGGGGAGGGCCGGCCCCGGACGTTCGCCGGGGGCCCTGGCGCCGGGGCGGGAGGGGTGTCCGCGGCGCGCGCGGGGCGGCTGGGCGTCGATGCCGGATCGGCGGCGATCAGGTGCACGGTGGTGGCGACTCCGAGGCCGAGGGCGCATCCCAGCAGGGTCCGGCGCTCGGGTCCGGTGCGATCACTTCTCATGGCCAACTGCTCGCACGGCCGGACGTCCGCGCCGGCCGCCGACACCGGACGCCGCCCATTTTGCACCCGATCGACGCAATATGTTCCTCTCCGCCGGAGCCCGCCTCGTACCCTCTCCGCCGAAGCCCGCCCTGTTCGTCCCAGCCGGATCCGGCCAACGGCCCACACCCTTCCCTGCACGGTGAGCCGATAGCCTCGGAGCCGTGAAAGAGCAGCAGTCTCATCGGTTCGAACGCGGTACGGACGGACCCAAGGTGATCGTCGCGGGGCTCGACGGCTCCGATTCGTCGATGCGCGCGGCGGCCTACGCCGCCGGACTCGCCCGTCGGCAGAACGCCGTGCTGGCCCTGGTGTACGTCCAGCCGGTCATGGCGGCGGGTACCGCGCTGGGCGTGCCGGCGGGTGACATCACGGGCGAGGTGGCGAAGGAGCTGGCCGCCGAGATCCGCGCGGCGACCGAGCGCTTCGGGGACACGTGGGACGTGCGCTGGGAGTTCCACACCTTCCGGGGCGACGCCTACAACGGCCTGGTGACGGCGGCCGACGAGCTGAAGGCGGACGCGGTGGTGGTCGGGGCCTCGGAGTCGGCCGGGCACCGCTTCGTCGGCTCGGTGGCCGTACGCCTGGTGAAGGCGGGTCGCTGGCCGGTCACCGTGGTGCCGTAGATGGTGCCTGTTCGCCCATGAGCAGCCCGTCCTCGTCCGCTCCCCGGCCCAGGACGACGGTACGGATGCGGTCGCGGACCTCGCGGAGATGCTCGGCCCCGTCGTCGAGGGCCGCGTTGAGGTTGACGGCGCGTCCGGTGACGGTGTCGTACCACTGCGGGACGAACTCCGCCTTCTTCACCGTCCAGCGCTCGCCGGGTTTCGCGGGCGGCGCGAAGGTGAAGCGGCCCATCGAGCTCTGGTTGCCGCGCGGGTCCTGGGCCCCTTCGTAGTTGATCATCGCTCCGGCGATCTGGTCGCCCATGCCGTAGACGACCCAGGTGCCGTTGACCTTCTCGTACGCCTGTGGCACATGGGCGTGGGTGCCGATGATCAGGTCGATGTCGGGGCGGCCCCCGTCGGCGGAGGCGGTGAGCCGCCGGGCCAGCTCCAGTTGCCGCGCGTCGGGCTCGTCCTGCCATTCGGTGCCCCAGTGGGCGGAGAGGACGACGACATCGGCCCCGGCGCGCCGGGCCGCCCTGGACTCCTCGATGATCTTCCGCTCGTCGGTCAGGTTGACCGTCCAGGGCCGGTCGGCGGGCAGCGGGATGTCGTTGGTGCCGTAGGTGTACGCGAGGTGGGCGACCTTGGCCGCGCCCTTCCCCGGTCCGGCGGGCAGGATCGTGGGCCGGGCGGCCTCGGCGGCGGTACGGGCGGAGCCGGCGTGCCGGATGCCCGCCTTGTCCAGTGCTCCGAGCGTGCGCCGGACGCCTTCGGACCCGTCGTCGAGGGTGTGGTTGGAGGCGGTGGAGCAGGAGTCGAACCCGGTGGTGCGCAGGGCGGTGGCGATCTCGGGCGGTGACTTGAAGTTCGGGTAGCCGGTGTAGGGGCCGCCCTCCTTCCCGTACACCGTCTCCATATGGCAGAACGCCAGGTCGGCGCCGGAGACGACCGGGGCGACGCCCGCCAGCATCGGGGCGAAGTCGTAGCCGCTGCCGCCCGCGTCGGCGGCGGCCCGGTCGATCACGGAGGAGTGCGGCAGGATGTCGCCGGCGGCGAGAAGCGTGAACGGGCGGGGCCCATCGGCGTCCTGGCCGCCCGCGCCCGGGGCGGCGGGCGGTCGGCTCGGCGCGGGGGCCATGGACGGCTGCCCGGTGCAGCCGGTGGCCGCGGCGAGCAGGAGGGCGAAGGCGGCGACGGTGCCCGGTCGGATGCGCTGCGTCATCTGCTCGACTCCATATCCGGATGATTAAGACCATCCGAATACACATATCTTCCTACCGCATAAGCAAGGAGCATTGCCGCATACCTAGCTGAACTGGTCGTACCGGCCGACCCCGACGGCCCCTCGACCGTTCACCGCACCATTCGCCGCACTGAGCGACCGCTCGTCGCACGCCTTGGCGTACCGCCTGTTCCCGCGCCGCCGAATGCGTTCGTATACGCGAGTCGGCAACGAGGCCGTCAGGGGCCTCGGCGGGAGAGGACGTTCATGAACACCACCACGACGACCGATGAGCGGACCCTCGCGGAGTTGCAGCGGGACCACGGCCCCGCCCTGTTCCACTTCCTCCTCGGTCTGACCTTCGGGGACCGGCAGCGGGCCGAGGACCTGGTGCAGGAGACGCTCGTACGCGCCTGGCAGCATCCCGAGGCCTTCGACGCGCCCTACGACTCGATGCGACCGTGGCTGTTCACCGTCGGCCGCCGTCTCGCCATCGACGCGCGGCGCTCGCGCCGGGCCCGCCCCGTGGAGGTCAGCGACACGGTGCTGGAGAGCACTCCGGCCGCCCTGGACACCGCGGACCGTGCCGTCCGGGCCCTGGACGTCCGCGAGGCGGTCCGCACCCTCAGCCCCGAGCACCGTGCGGTGCTGGTGCAGATCTACTTCCGCGGGCTGAGCGTCGGTGAGACGGCCGCCGCGCTCGGCATACCCGCCGGGACCGTCAAGTCCCGTTCGTACTACGCCCTGCGGGTCCTTGCGCGCACACTGCCCGGCTACTCCCGCAGGTCCTCCGCCCGGAGCAGCGCCAGCAGGGCGGAGGCCTCGGCCACCTCCGCGTAGACCCGGGCACAGTCGTCGCAGCCCTGGAGATGGCCGGTGACCCGGCAGGTCTCCCCGTCGTCCAGGGCGTCCAGGACGTACGCGCCCAGCAGCAGGCGCACATGCCCGTCGTCACCGGGGTCGGCACTCATTCACAGCCTCGTATCTCCTGGGCGATCCTCCCCTTCTGCCCACGCGGGGCGCCCGCCCCCGGTTCAATGCTGCGTGAAGCCCGGTACCGAGCAAGGAAAGAGGCGAGAGGGGATGCGTCCCGAGGATACGGATGGGAGCGGCGGGAGCGGGCTCCGGGTACCGATGACCTGGCTGTCCACCGAGTACATCGCCGACGATGTGCTACGGACCGGCGATCTGATGGAGCCGGACACCCTGGAGTTCCGGGCGGGGCGCGACGCGCTCGCGCTGACGATGTTCCTGTGCGCGTTCCCCGGAGACGTCCCCGCCCTCCGGGCCCTGCCCGAACCGCGGGTCGACGAGCTGCGGACGCTCACGGCGTACGGGTGCGCCTGGCGCGCCTGGGTCTGCGAGCGGCTGGCGGAGACAGGACGGTGCGCCGCGCCCGGCGACCCCGATCTGGCACTGGCGCGGGCGGCCTGGCGCTGGCTGGAGGAGACCGAGCTGCTCGCGGCGGACCTGGACGCGATCGGCTCCGCTCCCCGGGATGACCCGGCCGGCCCCGGGGACGGGGGCGAGGTCCGGATCTGGACCCCTGCCTGGCAGTTGGGGCTGCCGCTGGGCCATCTGGCCGTCCACCTCCGCTGATCCGTTTGTTCAGGAACCATGGACCCCGGCACGGTACTTGGGCAGCCGCACCGTGATCTTCATGCCCGCCCCGACCCCGGTCTCGATGACGAGGCCGTAGTCGTCGCCGTAGACCTGGCGCAGCCGCTCGTCCACGTTGAGCAGACCGATGCCGGTGGAGGCGCCGCCCTCGCCACGCAGGATCTGCCGCAGCCGGTCGGGGTCCATCCCTGTTCCGTCGTCCTCGATGACCACCTCGGCCTCCGAGCCGGCGTCCAGGGCGCTGATGGTGATACGGCTGCGGGTGACAGCGCCTTCGAGTCCGTGTTTGACGGCGTTCTCCACCAGGGGCTGGAGGCACAGGAACGGCAGCGCGACCGGCAGCACCTCCGGGGCGACCTGGAGGGTCACGGCGAGGCGTTCCCCGAAGCGGGCGCGGACGAGGGCCAAATACTGGTCGATGGAGTGCAGTTCGTCGGCCAGGGTGGTGAACTCCCCGTGCCGGCGGAACGAGTAGCGGGTGAAGTCGGCGAATTCCAGGAGAAGTTCGCGGGCCTGCTCGGGATCGGTCCGGACGAACGAGGCGATGGCGGCGAGCGAGTTGAAGATGAAGTGCGGGGAGATCTGCGCCCGCAGGGCCTTGATCTCGGCTTCGATCAGCTGCGTACGGGAGCGGTCCAGCTCGGCCAGTTCCAGCTGGACGCAGACCCAGCGCGCCACCTCCCCCGCGGCCCGTGCCAGCACCGCCGATTCGCGCGGGGCGTAGGCGACGAGCGCGCCCAGGACCCGGTTCTCGACGGTGAGCGGAACGGCGACGGCCCAGCGGAGCGGGCAGTCGAGGTCGGCGCAGCCGCTGTCGAAGGCGGTGCCGCGGCCGTTGTCCAGCAGCACCTTCAGGTGCTCCAGCACGTCCTTGCCGTGGTGTTGCCCGGCGCCGTCCCAGACCAGCACCCGGTCCCGGTCGGTGAGGCAGAGGGCGTCGGTGCCGAGCAGGGAGCGCAGCCTGCCGGCGGCGCGCCGGGCGCTCTCCTCGGTGAGGCCCGCCCGCAGCGGCGGGGCGGCCAGCGACGCGGTGTGCAGGGTCTCGAACGTGGCGTGCTCGACGGGTGTGCCGACGTCGCTGGGGCGCAGCGGGCGGGCGGTGCGGCGGCCCAGCCAGAACCCGGTGCCGAGCAGCAGCGCGACCAGCACGACGAGTACGGCGATCACGGCGCCGGTCATCGTTCCCGCCCGGCAGTCCGCGCGGAGGTGAGGGCTTCGGGGAGGTGGAAGCGGGTCATAGCGGCGTTGGTGCCCGGGGGTATCCGCCCCGGGGTGGCGAGCGAGACGAGGATCATCGCGAGAAACCCCACGGGGACGGACCAGACGGCGGGCCAGGCGAGCAGGGCGTGCGGCCAGCCGGGCGGGCGTACGGCTCCGCTGACGGTGATGGCCACCGCCAGCAGGGCGGAGCCGCCGCCCAGCAGGAGCCCCGCGACGGCCCCCGGCGGGGTGAGCCGCCGCCACCAGATGCCGAGGACGAGCAGCGGGCAGAAGGAGGAGGCGGAGACGGCGAAGGCCATGCCCACCGCGTCGGCCACCGGCACCCGGCTCACCAGCAGGGAACCGGCGAGCGGCACGGCGATGGCGAGGACGGTGGCGAGCCGGAAGTGGCGCACCCCGCGCGAGGGCAGGACGTCCTGGGTGATGACTCCGGCGACGGCCATGGTGAGCCCGGAGGCGGTGGACAGGAACGCGGCGAACGCCCCGCCGGCGATCAGCGCCCCGAGGAGGTCGCCGCCGAGTCCGCCGATGACGCGGGCGGGCAGCAGCAGGACGGCGGCGTCCGCGTCTCCCCCGTACCGCAGTTCGGGGGTGTAGAGCCGGCCGAGCGCGCCGTAGACCGGCGGCAGCAGGTAGAAGAGGCCGACCAGGGCGAGCACGGCGACGGTGGTGCGGCGGGCGTCGCGGCCGTTCGGGCTGGTGTAGAAGCGGACGACGACATGCGGCAGGCCCATGGTCCCGAGAAAGGTCGCCACGATCAGTCCGTACGTCGCGTAGAGCGGGTGGTCGGCGCGGAAGACGGCGAGCTGGTCGTCGAAGCTGACCCGGGGCCCGCCGTCGCCCTGCCAGGCGAGGACCAGGAAGAGGGCGGGGACGAGGAGGGCGGTGAGCTTCAGCCAGTACTGGAAGACCTGGACGAAGGTGATGGAGCGCATTCCGCCGGCGGCGACGGCGACGGTCACCACGGTGGCGACGAGCACGTCGCCGAGCCAGCCGGGCGCGCCGGTGAGGATCTTCAGGGTGAGTCCGGCGCCCTGGAGCTGGGGTACGAGGTAGAGCCAGCCCGCGCCGACGACGAGCGCGCTGACCAGTCGCCGGACCTGCCGCGATTCGAGCCGTCCCTCGGCGAAGTCCGGCAGGGTGTACGCCCCCGAGCGGCGCAGCGGTGCGGCGACGAAGACCAGGAGCACCAGGTATCCGGCGGTGTAGCCGACCGGGTACCAGAGCATGTCCGGGCCGTGGACGAGGACGAGCCCGGCGACACCGAGGAAGGAGGCGGCGGAGAGGTATTCGCCGCTGATCGCGGCGGCGTTGAGGCGGGGGCGCACGGTGCGGGAGGCGACGTAGAAGTCGGAGGTCGTCCGGGAGATGCGCAGGCCGAAGCCGCCGACGAGGACGGTGGCGAGGACGACGAGGGCGACGGCCACCCAGGAGGCCATGGGGGCGGGGGTGCTCACGGGGCGGGGCGGCCCTCCACCAGCCGGGCGAAGTCGCATTCGTTGCGCTCGGCCCTGCGGACGTACCACCAGGCGGCCAGGACGAGCGGCGGGTAGGTGGCGAAGCCGAGCACCGCCCAGACCAGGGCGGAGCTGTTCAGCGCGGCGAAGAGGAGCGGCAGGGTGCCCGCGACGAGGGCGAGCACGCCGAAGACGGTGAGCCCGGCGCGCAGCTGGCCGCGCATCAGCGAGCGCACGTAGGCGCCGCCGAGGGCGGTCTGCTCGTCGATCTCCGACTGGGTGCGGTAGCGGGGCAGCGGGCGCACCCGCCGCGGCTCCCCCGTGACCACTTCGCGCCGGGGCGATGGCTCTGCGGGCATGGGCTCGGAGTGTAGGCGTCGGCGGGCGCCGGTGGGAAGGGATCACCGAAGAACGCAGCAGGTCAGCGACGGCCTCACGGCCTCCTTCAGCGGCCGCCCTGGCGCATCAGGAGGTCGCGGAGGGCGCGGGTGTGGCGGCGGCTGACGGCGAGCTCGGCTTCCCCGATGCGCACGCTCATGCTGCCCGCGTCCAGACGCAGTTCGTCGATCCGGCCCAGCGCCACGAGGTGGCGGCGGTGGATCCGGACGAAGCCGCGGGAGCGCCAGCGCTCCTCCAGGGTGGTGAGCGGAATGCGGACCAGATGGCTGCCGGCGGAGGTGTGCAGGCGCGCGTAGTCGCCCTGCGCCTCGGCGTACGCGATCTCCTCGATGGGGATGAAGCGGATGACGCCGCCGAGCTCGACCGGGATCTGGTCGCCCGCGCTGTCGTGAACCGGTGCGGACCGGTCCGCCACCTGTTCGGCGACCCGGCGGACGGCTTCGGCGAGGCGTTCGCGGCGGACCGGTTTGAGGACGTAGTCGACGGCCTTGAGGTCGAAGGCGTGGACGGCGAAGCCCTCGTGCGCGGTGACGAACACGATCAGCGGGGGCGCGGCGAATCCGGCGAGGAGCTGGGCGACGTCGAGGCCGGTGAGTCCGGCCATGTGGATGTCGAGGAAGACCACGTCGATCGCGGACGGGTCGTCGGGGCCGGCGTCCACCGCGCCGCCGATGCGGCGCAGTGCCTCGGTCGCACCGGTGGCGCCCTCGGCACTGCGGACCCGGTGGTCGGCGCGCAGGAGGTAGAGGAGTTCCTCCAGAGCGGGTTGTTCGTCGTCGACGGCGAGTACGCGCAGCATGAGGCCGGAGTTTAGGGGGTGCGGGGCGGATCGGGGCCGGAAAGGGCCCCGGCGGCGGCAGCGCTCACTTCAGGACCGCCGGGCCCCAGGTCATTTCAGGACCGCCGGGCCCGCGTTCACTTCAGGAACTTCGAGAGCCGCCGGTCGGCAAGGGGCTTCCCGCCGGTCTGGCAGGTCGGGCAGTACGGCCAGCAGAGTCACGCTCACCTGGGGATCTTCTCTGAAACCCTCTGTGAGCAGCCAAAACGAGATACCCCGCGATCACTGGAGAACACGGGGTATCTCTGGGGGCTGTGCCCTGCCTGTGCCCTCTCAGCGATGACAGGAGCACCCGCACTTCCGGACGAGCAAGATCGGGGGAGACTTGTCCACGCGCTCAGCGAGCAGGCAGCGAACGTGCTCGTACTCAACATCGGGACTGCCTTCGCGACCGCCGACAATCCTGATACGGCGAGCGGATTCGGGCTGTCCGATGATCTTGCGGCACTTGGTGCAAGTCTGTCCGCTCGGAACGTTCGTCTGATACTCGGGAACTCTCGTCGTGGCCATGCGCCTGATCCTGCGATGCCGATCATGACCATTGCGACGACACAGAGGGTGGCCAAGAGGCGACACAGGGGCGTCACTCGGGGGCGTCAAACCGGTGTCATTGAAGCCCACCGGGCGACGTATGGCCGGGAATTGGGTCGGGTTCGGGAAGGATTTCGACATAAACACAGGCCCGTGGGAGCTGCGCCTACTCGACACGTCCACCAGCAAAGCAACCCTGGAGAGGTACAGCAGCGTTCCGGAATAACCAGGACAGCACCCGAAGAACCCCTGAGCTTGAGCCGCATTGGCTGACCAGGGGTTTTTTCATAAACTCGTTGTAGGTTGCATATGTCCGAATTGTCGTGTATACTATATTAATGAACAGGATGCATTCCGGGACACATCAGGAAGGAATTGTATAAACATGACAACACGAGGACCAGGGGCTCCAAGGCTAGCCGATGGAGAGGCTACAAAATCTCTTCAGGTATTGCTACCGGAAAGCTTACTGAATGAACTGGCAGAGCTAGTACTCCAGCTGTAGATCGCGATCTTGCTGGGCGGGGCTGGTCCGGGAACGGGTGCGGCCACCGGTGATCATCGGTGTGTGAAGACAGAAGATCAGACGGTGGCCGCGGGTCACAGCATAGATCCTGCTCGCTGGCAGGAGACGTTCGAGGCCTTGATGGGCCGTATCGCGGGACGGTTCGTCCGGGTGGAACCCCGTCGCCGGGCGAGGGCGTTCGTCCTCGGGTTGTTGTCGGGCCTGCCGCGCAAGAACTGCTGGACGCTCGCCGAGCATGCCGGGGACGCGAATCCGCATGGTCTGCAGCACCTGCTGTCGAGGGCCAGATGGGACGCCGACGCGGTACGCGATGACATCCGGGGCTTCGTCGTTGAGCACCTGCACCACGAGGACGCGGTGCTGGTCGTGGACGAGACCGGCGACCTGAAGAAGGGCACCGGCACGGTGGGCGTGCAGCGCCAGTACACCGGCACCGCAGGCCGCATCGAGAACAGCCAGGTCGCCGTCTACCTCGCCTACTCAACCCCGCTCGGGCACGCGGCGATCGACCGGGAGCTGTATGTTCCGCGCTCCTGGACCGAGGAACCGGCCCGCTGCCGGGCCGCCGGGATACCCGACGCCGTCGGCTTCGCCACGAAACCCGCCCTCGCCGCCCGCATGATCGGCCGCGCCCTGGACGCCGGCGTTGCCGCATCCTGGGTGGCGGGCGATGAGGTCTACGGAGGCAACCCGCACCTGCGGACCGAGCTGGAGAGACACGAGACCGGCTACGTGCTCGCCGTGGCCCGTGACCACCAGATCACCACCCGAGCTGGCAACTTCCGGGCCGACGTCCTGGTCAAGATGCTGCCGAAGCGGGCCTGGCAGAAACTCTCCGCCGGCGACGGCGCCAAGGGGCACCGCTTCTACGACTGGGCCCTGGCCGACATCGCCGACGACCGGCCGGGCCACCGTCAGCTGCTCGTCCGCCGCAACCGGCGCACCCGTGAACTTGCCTTCTACCGCTGCTACTCAGCAGTCCGGGTTCCGCTGTCCACCCTGGTGCGGGTCGCCGGGCGCAGATGGACGGTCGAGGAGACCTTCCAGTCCGGCAAGGGCCTGGCCGGACTGGACGAGCACCAGGTCAGACGCTGGACGTCCTGGCACCGCTGGGTCACCCTCGCGATGCTCGCCCACGCCTTCCTCACCGTCGTCCGCGCCGACGAACACGCCCGCCACTCGAAGCCGGACGGGCTGATACCACTCACCTGCAACGAGATCCAGCACCTGTTCACCGCGCTCGCCGTCCGGCCCGTCCACGACGCGACCCACCGGCTCGACTGGTCCCATTGGCGACGCCGCCACCAGGCCCGATCCCAGGCCAGCCACTATCAGCGACAAGCCGCCCAGACATGAAGATTGCGATCTACAGCTGGAGTACTAGCCAAAGAAGAGAACAGAAGCCTTTCCCACCTGGGCAGAGAAGCGATTAAGCAGTTTCTGTTCTTACGTCAAGCCCAGAAAAGATAACCAATAAAGTGAGCGTACTAAGAGCCTACGAGGACTTGCACGACGAAGAGCGCGAGATTGCTGACGCGGTCTGGGAATGCTATAGGACCCACACCCCCGACCTACACAAAAAATTATCCTGGAACCCGGAGAATCACTGGCGTCCCTTCTCCTGTGGAGAGGAACACAACGAGGGCGATCTAGCAGGCCATGTACATAATTATTCTTGCAGCAAGTGGCCTGACGATTTTAAAGATCAGCTCGGTGAGATCACCCGCAAGGAACAGAAGCCTTTCCCCGGCTACTGGCACGACTCGGAATCCCTGGACGGGATTCCTACCCTGGAACCGATCCTGGAAGGGTTTCTCTACAAGAAGACGCTTAACAGGGTTGTAGGGCACTCGGCCAGTTTCAAGTCCTTTGTGATGCTCTCAATGGCCGCTCATATGGGCTGGGGAGCAGAGTGGTTTGGACATAGAGTTCAGTCCGAGGGAATCCGGACCTTGATAGTCGTCGCAGAAGGTGCAGAGGGAATCCGTAAGAGAAAGCTAGCCCTGGAACAGTATTACGGCCGCGTCATGGAGAATGTCAGCTTCCTTACCAAGGCCATCCAGATTGACCGAGGAGAAAACCGTCCGGACTGGCAGAATCTAAGAAACGCCATTAAGGACCAGAAGATCGATCTTTTGGTCCTTGATACCCAGTCAAGATGTACGGCAGGTCTTGAGGAGAATTCCAATAAAGAGATGTCAGAGGTAGTAAACAGCCTCGATGCTCTTATTGCCGAGACCGGTGTATGTGTGGTTCTCGTTCATCATTCCACGGGAGACCAGTCCACAACGGGCGGAAATTTGAAAGGGCGCGGAGCTGGAGCTGTTAAGGCGGCGCTGCAATCGGAAATCTTCATCCGTCGTGACCGGAAGCAAAATCTGGTAACCGTCGAGACTTCCAAGGCAAAAGATGACGGCACATCGAAAGTCATGCTAGAACCCATCATCCGGGAAGTGGACGGAGTCCTGAACTACTGGGGAGAGCCAGAGAGTTCAGTCGTACTTGTGTCACCAGCCCCCCGTATCAAGGGCATTAAGGGCGAGCCTAGCCCGGCCACCAGAGTGGAAACGGTTGAGGAGCTGTCGGACAGGTTCCAGCAGGAAGCCCCGGACGAAAAGCCGACTGTAGCGAACGTGCGAGCCACGCTGGGAATCCGGCAGGACCGAGCACAACAGGTTTCCCGGTACTTGCGTGAGGAAATAGCATGAACCATCACCACGTAGCCCGCGTCCTCACAGAAGCAATGCTGGATAGCCGGATGAACCCCTGTGGGGACTGCCTGGCAACAACAGAACTGAATGAGATAAAGCCGGGGCTTGTCATGCTAGAGATCAAGCATGACCCCACTTGCCCAACCTATCGGGCAATGAACCAAAGTAAGTAATCATCAAAACGAGAGGGCAAGAGATGAGCAGAATCAGAGATGGCTCTTTACCAGGCCGGTATGCTCCGGGACTTCATGAACTCAACCCGCTATGACGATGTATGCGACGACAACAAATGCGACCACGGTATCTGCCAGGAATGGCGGAGGTTATTTCACCACTACCGAGAGATCGCACATGCTCGGATCTGTAACTGCGAAGATTGCTGGGAACTTTGGAAGTAATTATGACAAACAGACACCACTTAGCGGAGTGCCCAGTATGTAAGAGGGGTTACCGAAATCCCAACCCGAAGCGAACCATCTACCAAGCCGAACACCACTGTCTATTACTACACCTGTGGATCATGCGGGATTTCGTTCCGGAAGTGGTTCACCGATGATCACGTAGCCAGGGCTACACAAGCCATAGAGGACGCCGACCTCCCAATGAGAGTCCGAAACGTGAAAGACCCCTACGACCTGACAATGCGCAGAAGAGAAAGAGAGACCCGCCGAGATGCCTAAGAGAACACCAGAAAACCCGCTCATAAACCCTCTGACACAGCCACAGTTCGACAACATGCAAGCCGTGGCTAGGGAGTTACCCGAAGGCTTCACATGGCCAGAGAGCACGAATCGCCGGCTCGGGTCATGGATTCCCGCTCTAGGGGCCCCAGTTGCCGGGGTCATCGTCTCTCCAGACGGGACCGTTCGTATCGATGGACCGCACGGAAGCAGCGCCGAATGGCTTAACAGATTCAACCCGTACACATCGAGCTACATGACCTTCCTGAAAGTCGGAGGACTGGAATACGAACGATGGATGCTCTCATGGTCTGCCATGACAGGTTCGCCACTCGACAAGATTAAAGAATCAGGGCTCACCGTCGAGCGCAAGGACCCCACTCGGCATGACCATTGGGATAATCTCATTCGCCTTGTGGAGGCTGATGACTCCCCAAAAGCGTGAGCCCTGTCGATGCCGACTACGCGAATCCAACCCTTTGTGAAAATCATGTCCACAAGCCCTGGATGCGCAACGGACTCGACGGGCAAGTAACCCTAGGACGCACATGCCTAATCCCGGACGGAAACGGCAGCGTGATTCAGCACAACCAACGCTCACAGGGAACAACTCGTGTGAACCACCACCCATCAACGGGTGAAACAACACGGAAGGAATTCTAACCATGGGATCTCAAGACCAGAAGAAGTACAACGACCCCACCAACGAAGTAGAGCAGTACAGCCTGGACTACATGAGAAGTCTGAAAAGCTCAGCACCAGAAGAGATGTTACGCCTATGGAGAGCCGGGCACTTTACTGAATCCCTAGCTGAGGAAGCTGCCAGCAAGGCAGCCGGACGCACGTACACCCGGAGTAAGGGAGCGACCGGGGCTGCTACTCGTGAATGGGCAGCAGAAAGAGGCGTAGACCTCGACGACGTTGACCCGAACGCTGCCTGACTGAAGGCATAGAAAAGGGCCCACAAAGAGGCGTGAGCGAAACCTCTTGTGGGCCCTCTCGGCCCGTTGCGGCCCGCCGCGAATGGGGTCGCTCCCCAGCTACGCCTCAAGCACAATCTTAGAGGTAGTCTCGATACTTCTGCTTCAGGCTACGAAGCAGCTCCAGAGATGAGTCTCCAATGAGGTGGATTCGGATCATCGCTGTGAGCATCCCCTCTTTTTCCTTGGACATTTCAGGTTCGACGTCGACGTGGTGGCCTGCCGCGACGATTTCCATGACAATGAGGCCAACTTTTTCGGCCGTCACTTCGCGGGTATTTATGACGGCGCTCCCGCTGATTGTGTATCCTCTATTGCCCATCGGGTTACTCCCTCACGAAACGTCATCGACCCAAGACGTTGTTTCCCTTCACATCATGCTCTCGACCACAGACGTCAGCAACTCAACTCCCACAAGGCCAACCTTGCTTGCGCTCCGACCCGGGGTGGGCATTTCGCCCCGGGTGCCGAGTGGGCCTGAGTGATGAGAGGATCCCTCAGCTTGAGATGCCGCGCAGTGCCTGGCCGATGACCCGCTGGGCATCCGCACCGAACGCGGCCGACCCGCGTAGAAGGTCCCATGTGCGTTGGTAGACGGCGATGCTGTCGGCGTCGTCGATCCACAGCTCCGCGTGCCAGTCCTCTACGACGACCAGCCTGTCGTCATAAATCCAGAAGCCATTCGCCGGATGGATCTTCAGTGGTGCGGTGAATGGGACGATCCCCAGCTCCACCGTGTCGAGTCCGGTAAGGCTGGACAGCCGGTCAAGCTGTGCGGCCAGCACCGCAGGGGAGCATACGAGGGCTCGCAGCGCCCCTTCCCACATGATGATCCGGTGCCGCTTCCTGGGGTCGTACAACGCTTCCTGGCGTCGCACCCGGGCCCGGACGGCCTCTTCGGTGTCCCTGGGGGAGCGCATCAACTGGGCGTGCCGGGTGAACACGGCGCGGGCGTACCCGGGGGTCTGAACCATCCCCGGGATGAGGGCGTTCTCCCAGACGTACAGGGTGGTTGTCCGGGCGTGTTCGGCGGTGATCGCGTCTTGAACCGGGCGATGCCCTGCGGCCAGTTGACGTCGCCACGACCGGACGTGGGACTCTAGGCCCTTGAGTCGTGAGTGCAGGTCGGCCACGGCGTCGGGCTGCCCGGTGGCCTCCGCCCATGCTTGGAGGTCGGCGGCGGTCGCGGTCTGCCGCCCGTTCTCCAGTTTGTAGATTTTGGAGTGCGGCCAGCCGAGCCGTTCGCTCAGTTGCGGACCGGTGAGCCGCCCCCCGGGGCCCGAGACCCGAAGCTCCCGGAGCCGTGCGCCGAGGGCGTCCCGTGCCGTTTGAAAGTCTGTGCTGCTCACCGGTCACACGCTACTAACTGTCAGAGGTTCGCCGCGAAGACGTCGTACCGGATCGCGTGATGCCATGCCGCGTCCCGAGCCTGGGCGTAGCGGTTCACTTCAGCCGGCTCGGTGATCAGCTCAACATCCACAAGGTCGTCGTCCCCGTCGAAGTTGAGGAGCGCAACGATCCGTGAGTCGAAGATCCAGAAGTCTTCGGCGGGGAGCCCCAGCCGGTCGGCGTGAGCACGCTCCAAGTTCCGGATGTCCTCCCCGGCGGCACAGTTACGCTTCGCGTTGTCGAGCAAGTACAACTGCCCCGGCGTCGGCGGGCTGTCAATGATCCGGACTCGTTCGAACCGCTTTCCCTCCACGGTCTGAGCCCGGACATTCCGGCACCAGTCGTCATCGTAGTCCCACTCGACGGGCAAGCCAGCGGCGAACTGGGCGTATGTTTCGGTGAGTTCATCGGACGCGAACCGGCGGCGCGTCTCCAGACGCCAAGCCGTGTGCTTGAACGTTTCGAACAGCTTCCCGAACTCGTCCAGGTCGACGATGCGCGGGGTGCGGGTCTTGGGCGCGAAGTCGACCAACAGGTCCCGGGGCACCACGATCGGAACCTCTCCGGTGTTGAGGTGCTGAAGCTGGGCGACATCGTCGGCGTCGGTGAGCGGCGGGCCGTGAACGATCACCTCGCCGCTGTCCAAGTCTTCGTGTACGGACGGGCATCCGCCGCCGCCTGAGCCCGTGCCGTTGAAGCGGAGGTTCCGAGCCACTGTCCCCACATCCTCTTCTGTCCAGACCTTGCCTGTCGGCAACATCATCACCGGAGGGCCGTCCTCGCCAGTACCCGTTTCCTGACCCAGCGTGAGACCACGGGCGAACAGCCTGCCAATGTGCGAGAACATGCGAGAACATTTGATGGTGCGACCAACTCGTTGTCTCTAGCGTCGCGTTCTATGGACGACGCAAAGACGACGATGGCTCCCCCCGTGTTCCTGACGCCCCCTCCGGAAGCTCCGAGGCCTCATAAGGGGTGCGACGTATGCGGCGCGCTGGTCGGGGAGCGGACCGAAGCCGCCCGAGCCGGCGACTGGTCGAAGGTGACCGACGTCAACGTTGAGATCGGCCGTCACCGCGCTGGGTGGCGGCACAAGTGACCGGGGTTGTTCGTGCCGCGTACCGGTACGTCCTGCACCGCATCACTGAGCATCCGGACACCGAAGTCACCTACGAGGCTGAGTGTTTGTGGTGCGACTGGCAGTCGACACCGGCGACAGATCCGGAGCCCGTCGATGTCGAGTGCATGAGCCACACAGGGCGGAGCGGGCACAAGGCGTTCAGGCGCATCCGGACGTCGTTCGCGATCGTCGTCAGGGCAGAGCCGTAAGCGGAGGGCGATGCCACCCACCCATTTTGGTCCGGCGCGCGCCATGCCTCCAGGCGGAGGGCTACTCGCGTTCCGTGTACTGCCTACCGAACCAGTGCACCCCCCGACGTGCCGGGCGGGGTCTCCTCCTTCAGGCCCCTTACCTGATGACGATGTTGAACTGGGCGTTGCCGTTGCTGTCCTCGAACTGCAACGTGCCGGAGTTGTCCGGGACTCCGAGCACCTCGGTTGCCTTGACATTCTCGCCGGGGCGCGGTTCGGGCGTGCTGGAGAACGGCCTGTATGGGATTAGCTTGAGGTCTTCGGGGCCGACCACAAAGACAGGGTTGACGGCTTCCCCGTCCGTGCCGGACCAGCGTGGGCTTTCCAGCCAGCCGGTGTCCCACTCTGTCTCACCGAGGTTCTTTACCTTCATGGTGTACACGATGTACTGCTGTCCGGCATCCGACTTCGCGTCGCCGATAGCCGTGGTGTTGTCGACGGCCAGCAGGGTGATCTCGGCAGGTCCGTCCTCGGTCGTGACCTTGATGGTTTGTCCTTCCTTCAGCTCACGCGGAGCCTTATGAGGCGACGGCGTCTGCGGCGTGCTGATGGGCGGTGTACTGGTCGGCGAGGTCTCGCTGGGGCTGCCGCCGTCCCCGCAGGCTGCGGCACCACCGAAGAAGAGGGCTGTCGTGACTGCGATGCTTGCGGCCTTGAGCTTCATGACGATTCTCCGGCGGGTTGCCCCCCTGCTTCTGCATCCATCATGCGTCCGCCTTCCACTGGCCGCCGCCAGGGGGACCGCTAGGTCCTGTCTGGGATTCGGATCATGAGTGCGGTGTGATGCTGCGGATCCAGAGCATCGCGCCGCAGAGGTGGAGTCCGGCTTCGTAGCTCTGCGGGGTTTTGTCATAGCGGGTGGCGATGCCACGCCAGTTGCGGAGCCGGTTGATGCAGCGCTCTACGGTGTTGCGGTCCTTGTACAGCTCGGCGTCGTGGGAGATGGGTCGGCCGCCGGCGCTGCCGCGCTTCTTGCGGTTCGCGGCTTGGTCGGCCTTCTCCGGGATGACCGCCTTGATCCCGCGTATGCATAGGTAGCGGCGGTTCTTGCGGGAGGCGTACGCCTTGTCGGCACGGACCCGGCGGGGCCTGGTGCGCGGGCGGCCGGAGCCCGGGCGGGCGACGCGGACCTTCT
>NZ_JBIDBC010000044.1:0-50294 GCF_043202835.1 Streptomyces sp. NPDC048142 | reverse complement strand
ACCCGGAAGCTAAGCCTTTCAGCGCCGATGGTACTGCAGGGGGGACCCTGTGGGAGAGTAGGACGCCGCCGAACAATTTTTCCGGGAAAGCCCCGTGCCTTGTGGCACGGGGCTTTTCTGCGTTCTGAACGTCTAGGGTCGAACCATGCGCTACGAACTGGTCATCTTCGACAACGATGGTGTGCTCGTCGACAGTGAGCCGCTCGCCAACACCGTCCTCTCCGGCTACCTGACCGAACTCGGTCACCCCACCTCGTACGACGAGTCGCTCCGTGACTACATGGGGTCCGCCGTGCACCGGGTCCACGACCTCGTCGAGGAGAGGACCGGGCAGAAGCTGCCCGAAGACTTCGACTCCACGCTCAACACCCGTACGTTCGCGGCCTTCCAGCGGGAGCTCGTGGCCGTCGACGGGACCGAGGAACTGCTCGGGAAGCTCGTCGCGGACGGGGTGGACTACTGCGTCGCCTCCTCCGGGAGCCACGAGAGGATCCGGGTCGCGCACCGCAAGACGGGGCTCGACCAGTGGTTCGAGGAAGAGTGGATCTTCAGCTCGGAGGATGTCGGGCGGGGCAAACCGGCACCGGACCTGTTCCTGTACGCCGCCGAGCGGATGGGCGTCGCGCCGGAGAGGTGCGTCGTGATCGAGGACAGCCCGCTCGGGGTCGAGGCGGCGCGGGCGGCCGGCATGGACGTGTACGGGTTCACGTCGATGATGCCCGCGGACCGGCTCACCGGAGTGACCGGGCACTTCTCGGACATGGCCCAGCTCCCCGAACTGCTCGCCTGATCCCTCTACCCATGGGTAGAGCCTGGCTCTACGCTCGCGGCCATGACTGATGCGGGCTTGCGGCAGGGCAGGGCATCCCTGGGGTTGAGCTTCGGCGTCCAAGGGGTGGCCTTCGCCCTTCTGGTGACGCGTATCCCCGCCATCCAGGACCAGTACGGGATATCCGACGGGCTGCTGCCCGTCTTCCTCGCCGCTGTCCCGATCCTGGCGGGGGCCGGCAGCGTGGCCACCGAGAAGGTGGTAGCGCGGGTGGGGCCCGGCGTCGTCCTGCGGTGGACCCAGCCTCTCGTCCTGCTCGCGCTGCTCGGGGTGGGTGCGGGGCGGGAGGTAGGGCACGTCGCCCTCGCGCTCGGCGTCTTCGGGCTGGCCGTCGGGGCGCTGGACGCCTCCATGAACATGCTGGGCGTCAGCCTCCAACGGGCGTACGGGCGCAGCATCATGCTCGGCTTCCACGCGGCCTACAGTCTCGGCGGGATCACGGGGGCGTCCCTGGCATGGGTCGGGGCGCGGTGGGATCTGCCGTTGCTCGTGTCCTATCTCCCCGTCGTGGTGGTGCTGCTGCCCGCAGCCCTGGCCGGGAGCCGGTGGTACACGGAGGGGAAAGGGCCGGAAGGGGCGGAGAAGACCGGTCCCGGGCCCGGGGGTGCGGGCGGGGGCGTTTCGCTGAAGCTGTTGCTGCCGCTGTGCCTGGTGATGAGCTTCGCGTACATCGGGGACTCGACCGTCTCCAACTGGAGTGCCAAGTACCTCCAGGACGTGCTGGGCGGTTCGGAGCAGCTCGCGACCGTTCCGTACAACGTCTACATGGTGACGACCCTGCTGGGGCGGGCCGTGGGGGACCTCGGGGTGCGGCGGTTCGGGGCGGTGGCCGTGGTGCGGGGCGGGAGTCTGCTGGCGGCCGGCGGGTTCGCGGTCGTGGCGCTGGCGCCCGGGGCCTGGGTGGGGATGCTCGGGTTCACGATGCTCGGGTTCGGGCTCTGCGTGATCGTGCCGCAGACCTTCGCGGCGGCCGGGCGGATGTTCCCGGGGAACAGCGACGCGGCCGTGGCCCGGCTGAACATCTTCAACTATGTCGGGTTTCTGGTCGGTTCGCCGCTCGTGGGCGCTCTGGGGGATGCGTGGAGTTATCGGGGAGCCATGCTCGTACCGATGGTTCTGGTGCTGGCGACGCTCGTGTATGCCCGCTCGTTCGGGCCGGAGCCCGCCCGATACGGTGGCGGGCATGAGCGGCCGCACACAGCTGATGTGGGATGACGCAGTTACGGGATACGACTTCGGGGACACCCACCCCATGGACCCGGTCCGGCTGGACCTGACGATGGGGTTGGTGCGGGCTTTCGGGCTCGACGGGGCGGTGGATCTGCGGTCGGCGAAGTCCGCCGGGGACTCCACCCTGCGGCTCGTGCACCGTGCGGATTACGTGGCCGCGGTACGGGCCGCCTCCGCGGATCCGCGGGCGGCCGACCAGGACTACGGGCTCGGCACCGTGGACGATCCGGCGTTCGCCGGGATGCACGAGGCGTCCGCACTGATCGCGGGGTTGTCGCTGGGCGCCGCCGAGGCCGTGTGGCGGGGGGAGAGTGAGCACGCGGTGAACTTCACCGGGGGGCTGCATCACGCCATGCCCGGGTCGGCCGCCGGGTTCTGCGTCTACAACGACCCGGCCCTCGCCATCGCCCGGCTGCTGGAGCTGGGCGCCGAGCGGGTCGCGTACGTCGACGTGGACGTCCACCACGGGGACGGGGTGCAGGCCGCGTTCTGGGAGGACCCGCGGGTGCTGACCGTGTCGCTGCACGAGCATCCGCGGACGCTGTTTCCGCAGACCGGGTGGCCGGAGGAGACCGGGGCCGGGGACGGTGAGGGCTCCGCGGTGAACGTGGCGCTGCCGGCCGGGACCGGGGACGAGGGGTGGCTGCGGGCGTTCCACGCGGTGGTGCCCGAGCTGCTGGCCGATTTCCGGCCCCAGGTGCTCGTCACCCAGCACGGGGCCGACACGCACTTCGAGGACCCGCTCGCCCACCTCGCGGTCTCCCTGGACGCGCAGCGGGCGGTGATGGAGTCCTGCCACGAACTGGCCCACCGGTACGCGGAGGGCGGGCGCTGGGTGGCGCTCGGCGGCGGCGGGTACGCGGTGGTGGACGTGGTGCCCCGGTCGTGGACGCATCTCGTCGGGATCGCGGCGCACGCTCCTGTCGATCCGGAGTCGGTCGTGCCGTCGTCCTGGCGGGATCTCGTCTACGCCCGTACGCGGCAGTTGGGGCCCGGCAGGATGACGGACGGGCGTACGCCGTCCTGGAAGGCGTGGGAGGACGGGTACGACCCGGCGGACCGGCTGGACCAGGCGGTGCTGGCGTCCCGGAAGGCGGCGTTCCCGCTGCGGGGTCTGCTGACCTGACGGGCGTGGACCGGGCGGGTGCGGGCATTGTGCCCTGCGTTACGCCAACGGTGGGGCGTACCGGGATTCCCGCCCGTCGGCGTTCCGCGATGCGGCAGCATCCCAGGGGTGTTGAGCACCGGGGCGTTGCGCGCCCATCTGCTGGCGGCCCGGCTGGCCGGGACCGTGGCCACTTCGCGCGAGAACAGTCTGCGCAGCTACCGGCTGTTCGCCGCCCGGGATCCGCGGGTGATGCTGGGGCTCGCGCCCGAGCGGGCCTGGAGCGAGGGCGAGCTGTTGCGGCTGATGGCGGACCGGTGCGGGGTCTCCGCGGACCCCGCGCATGTCTCCGGGCCCGACGCGATCGACCCGGAGCGGACGGTGGCCGCGCTGGACGCGTTCGCCGAGCGGCTGGCGCTGGTGGCCGAGCGGCGGGCTCCGGTGCTGCTGGGGACCGGCCATCCGCACCGGCTGCTCGGTTTCTACGCCGGGCTGGCAGACGCTCTGTCGGCGGCGGGCTGTCCTGTTCTCACCCCCGCGCAGGGGAGATGTGTCGACATAACGACCCGGTTTGGCGTACGCACGTACCACCTCGACTACGTACGGGGTGTCGCCCTGGTGCGCGAACCAGGGGGGCGGCCCACGGGTGGCGAGACCGGCGCGCACACGCATTCGCCGCTTCCGGTGCGGCTCGCGCTCCAGGACGCGGCGGAGCGGCTCGGGGTGCTGCCCGAGCTGGTGATCGGGGATCACGGCTGGGTCTGCGGTGCAGGTCAGCTGGGGATCGAGGCGATCGGGCCGGCGGACACGGATGATCCGGCGCTGTTCGTGGGGGAGGCGGAGGGGCGGGTGTCCGTCGTCGTTCCGCTCGACGACGGCGTACGGGCGCCGTTCTACCGGCCGTTGACGCGCTATGTGCTCAATCGGGCCTGTCTGTCACCGTAGGCCGCCGATCGCCTCTCCTCTTCCCCACTCGCACCACCCGCCCCTAATCTGGTGAGTGAGCGCACAGCGACGAAGAGTCACCGGAGGGGAAGCCGGTGCGCGTCCGGTGCGGAAGGTACAGGTGGGTCATGGCTGCTGGCAGCGAGAGGCCTCTCAACGAGGTCAAGTTTCTGACCGTGGCGGAAGTCGCCTCGGTCATGCGAGTGTCGAAGATGACCGTGTACCGCTTGGTGCACAGCGGTCATCTGCCGGCGATCCGGGTGGGCAGGTCCTTCCGGGTGCCGGAGCAAGCGGTTCACGCGTATCTCCGCGAGTCCTTTGTGGGGGTGGAATCAGCCTGAGGTTGCCTGCGGATTACGCCCCTCGCACGGTGGCGGGTAGGCTAGGCCGACGTAGGTCGTGTGGGCCCAGACGCCCCGCACCAGTGAAGATGAAGTAAGCGAGGGTAGTCGTGGGCTCTGTTATCAAGAAGCGGCGCAAGCGGATGGCCAAGAAGAAGCACCGCAAGCTGCTCAAGCGCACGCGCGTTCAGCGTCGCAACAAGAAGTAAGCGAACGCAGTTCGTGAGATCCGCAGCCCTTCCGCCGTCCTGGCGGGAGGGCTGCGGTGCGTTTCGGAGCGGGGGTCATTGCGCTGCGGCGTCCACCCGCTACGGTGACGGCCAGGAAGTTACCGCGGGAAGCAGGGGAGCCGGGTCTTGGGAAAGGTCGTGCTCGTCACCGGAGTGGCCCGGCAGCTGGGGGGCCGATTCGTCCGGCGCGTCCAGCGTGAGCCCGGGGTGGACCGGGTGATCGCCGTCGACGCGGTCGCGCCCGCGCATCAGCTGGGCGACGCGGAGTTCGTGCGCGCGGACATCCGGCAGTCCGCCCTGGCGCGGATCCTGGCCGAGTACTCCGTGGACACGGTCGTGCACCTGGACGTCTCCGGCAAGGCGCTCGGCGCCGGTGGCCGGACGGCGCTCAAGGAGACCAACGTCATCGGCACCATGCAGCTGCTCGGCGCCTGTCAGAAGTCCCCGGCGGTGCGGCGGCTCGTGGTGAAGTCCAGTACGAGCGTGTACGGGTCGGCGCCCCGCGATCCCGCCGTGTTCACCGAGACCACCCCGCCCAAGTCGCTGCCCAGCGGCGGCTTCGCGAAGGACGCGGTGGAGGTCGAGGGGTACGTACGGGGCTTCGCCCGCCGCCGTCCGGACGTGGCGGTGTGCGTGCTGCGGTTCGCCAACATCCTGGGGCCGCGGCCGGACTCGCCGCTCGCCGACTATCTGTCGCTGCCCGTCCTGCCGACCGTCTTCGGCTACGACCCCCGGCTCCAGTTCGTGCACGAGGACGATGTGATCGACGTCCTGGGGGTCGCGGCGGGCGAGCCCCGGCGCGGGACGCTGAACAGTGGCACCTTCAACATCGCCGGTGACGGTGTGCTGCTGCTGTCGCAGTGCTCGCGGCGGCTGGGGAGGCCGACCGTGCCGGTGCTGCTGCCCGCTGTCACGTGGGTCGGCTCGGCGCTCCGCACGATCGGCATGACCGACTTCTCGCCGGAACAGATCCGGCTGCTCACCCATGGCAGGGTGGTCTCGACCGTGCAGATGCGCGAGACCCTCGGTTTCCGGCCGGAGTTCAGTACGGCGGAGACGTTCGCGGAGTTCGCGCGGAGCAGGGAGCCCGGTCTGCTGCCGCCGGCGACGATGGGCAGGGCGGTGGACCGGCTGGCGGCGCTGCCGCTCCCGGGGGGCGCCGGGCCGCGGGAGCGCGGGGCCGGTGCGGTACAGACGACTCACGGCGCCAGGTAGAGGAGCGCACCGACGATGGCGGACGCCAAGGTCATTCCGTTCGACGACGACCGTTCGCGGTCCGGTGGCGCGTCGCGTCCGGCTCGGCGCCGGACCGGGGCGGCCGGCCCCGGCAGCGGCCGGGGCGACGGCTCCGCCGCTCCGGTGAGCGCCCTGCCGGGGGCGCAGGTCCCCGAGCAGCCCGCGGAGGCGGGGGAGGCAGGGGAGGCGGAGCACGAGGAGCCCCGTCACGCGATGGGCGCGGACGGGTCCTCCGGCGGCTGGGACCGGCGGATCGCGGGCGGGCTCGCGTTCCTGCGGCGGCGGGTCACCGGTGACTACGACGTCGACGAGTTCGGGTACGACAAGGAGCTCACCGACCAGGTTCTGATGTCGGTGCTGCGGCCGCTGGCCGACAAGTATTTCCGGGTCGAGGTGAAGGGCATCGAGAACATCCCGTCGGACGGCGGGGCGCTCGTCGTGGCCAACCACTCCGGGACGCTGCCGCTGGACGGGCTCATGCTCCAGGTCGCGGTGCACGACCACCATCCGGCCGAGCGGCATCTGCGGCTGCTCGCCGCCGATCTGGTCTTCCATCTCCCGGTCGTCAACGAGCTGGCGCGCAAGGCCGGTCACACGCTGGCCTGTGCGGAGGACGCGCAGCGGCTGCTGGAGAGGGGCGAGATCGTCGGGGTGATGCCGGAGGGCTTCAAGGGCATCGGCAAGCCGTTCGGCGACCGCTACAAGCTTCAGCGCTTCGGCCGGGGCGGGTTCGTGTCGACGGCGCTGCGGGCGGGTGCGCCGATCGTGCCGTGCTCGATCGTGGGCGCCGAGGAGATCTACCCGATGATCGGCAACGCGAAGACGCTGGCCCGGCTGCTGGGTTTCCCGTACTTCCCGATCACGCCGACGTTCCCGTGGCTGGGGCCGCTGGGCGCGCTGCCGCTGCCGACGAAGTGGACGATCCAGTTCGGTGAGCCGATCCCGACGGACGGGTATCCGCCGGAGGCGGCGGAGGACCCGATGCTGATGTTCAACCTGACGGACCAGGTGCGTGAGCAGATCCAGCACACGCTGTACAAGCTGCTGGTGCAGCGGCGGTCGGTCTTTTTCTGACCTGGTGTGCGAGAAGGAGGGGGCCGGTACGCGGATCGCGTACCGGCCCTTTCCGTCCGGCTCTTCCGTCCGGCCCTTTCCGTGCGGCTGGGCCCGTCGTCCTACGGACGGAGGTCCTCGCCGTCGATGCCGAGGCCCGGGAGGAGCCCCGGGAGGAGCGGGGGCAGGGTGACGTCCGGGGCGGCCGGTGCGCTGGGCCGGCCTTCGGGGGACGGCGGGGCGAGGCCGTCCGTCGGGAGTTCGTCCAGCAGGCCGTCCGTGCCGCCGCCCAGCAGCCCGTCGTTCGTGGCGTCGGCGGAGCCCGATGAGCCGGAGGGCTTGGGGGCGGTGCTGCCGTCGGTGCGGTCCCCGGGCTGCTCGGAGGCGGCCGGGGGCGCGGGGGCGTCGGTCCGGGGCGAGCCGGTGTCCGGGGTGGTGGCGTCGGCGCGTCCGGTGCCCTTGCCCGGGGGGCGGGGGAGGAGGGACTGGAGCGGTGCGACTTCTTCCTCTATGGCGTCGAAGACCGAGCTGACCTCGTCGCGGACGTCGGTGAGCTGGACGGGCAGCCGGTCGCGGAGGCTGCTCCAGGTGTCGCGGTGCGAACGGGAGAAGGTGTCCAGGGTCTGGATCGGGCCGATCGCTCCGTCGTGCTGATAGGCGGAGTGGAGCAGGCGGTGGCCCTCGGAGGCGTCGTGGGACATGCCGTTGAGCGCGCGTCTGACGGCGCCGAGGGATTCGTGGTCCAGCGCCCCGGACCGGCCGCGCTCCATGAGTCTGCGGGCCTCGCTGAGCCGGGTGGAGGCCTGGTCGAGATAGGCCTCGCCGCGGTCGGCGTCGCCGTTGGCCATGCCGAGGCTGATGTCCTCCATCCCGCGCTTCAGCCCGTAGAGCGAATCACCGGGGAGGGCGTCGGAGCTGGCGGCGGCCACTCCGCCGAACGCTCCAGCGGCCACGCCGACGGTGAGCCCGCCGGCGGTGAGCCCCTTCGCCCAGCGGGAGCGGGGGCGCAATTTGCGCAGTGGTGAGGCCCGGTGGACCCCCTTGCCCCGTTGCACGGGCACCGTAGGGCCCGTTGACGCGCCGCCCTCGGCGAGCATGGCCTCCATGGCCGCGACGAGCTGGGCTCGCTGCACCACTTTGACCTCGGGGTCCAACTGCGGCTTCGGTAGCTCACCGAGGCCGTTCGCCAGGGCCAACAGCGGTCCGCGGTCGGCCTGGTCGGCCGGCTCCGCGGGCTGTTCGGCCGCCGCACCCTGGGGGGTCTGCTCCTCCAGGGCCTGGGCGAAGGCGTTCGCCCGCCGGTGTGCCGAAACGTTTGCGATCACTGGCGGCACCTCCTCTCGTCATGACGGTCGACTCCCCTGGCGGTCCGGAAGGTTGCACACCTTGAGCGTTTCCACTCGATGGAGTGAGTGGATACGGACAGGGGGTGACGACAGGGGGCCTGCAACCGGCACAACGAGTCGCGCGGCACTTGGGTTACGCACGAAAGATGATCGGACCAGTGCGTGACGGGACGGTCACGCACTGGTCCGGTCAGCGGGCGTCGTCCGGCAGGAGTCGGGCGAGCGTCCGTACGGCTCGGTACTGGAGGGTCTTGATCGCGCCCTCGTTCTTGCCCATCACCCGGGCGGTCTCGGCGACCGAGAGGCCTTGGAGGAACCGCAGGGTGACGCACTCCTGCTGCTGGGGGTTGAGCCGCCGCACGGCCTGGAGCAGTGCGGCGTTGGAGAGGGACTCCAGGACGGAGTCCTCGGGGCTGCGCGCCACCTCGTTGGCGTCGAGCATTTCGCCGGTGGTCACTTCCAGCCGGAAACGACTGGATTTGAAGTGGTCGGCGACCAGGTTGCGAGCGATGGTGACCAGCCAGGCGCCGAAATCGCGGCCCTGCCAGGTGAACGTGGAGATGCGGCGCAGCGCGCGGAGGAAGGTCTCGCTGGTGAGGTCCTCCGCGGTCGCCTTGCCGCCCACGCGGTAGTAGATGTACCGGTACACGGTGTCGCTGTACTGGTCGTACAAGCGGCCGAAGGCGTCGGCCTCACCGGCCTGTGCGCGCTCGACGAGATCCATCATGCGCGCGCTGTCGCTGTCGGCGGTGGGACGGCGGACGGTCGAGGTGGTCGAGGCGGCGCGGGTGCCGCGTCTTCCGACTGCCGCACTGCGTTCGGCCAGGGCGTAGCAAGGGCCGGCAGGTGCAGGGGTGGCAAAAGCGGGGACGGCGTACGCGGTGGGGACGAAGCCGCGCAAGCGGTCAATGACCGATGCACGCAGCGTAGCCAGGCCCGAGGCGTCAACCCCGACGTGTGGGTACACGGGACTCCCAGAGGCAGAGCTTCCATCACGAGCAGTTCGAAAAACGTCACCCGTGGTAGCGAGTGGCGGTCTCCGTGATGCGTCTGAGGAGAATAACGCTTCGTGCAGGCAGCACTACACCCAGTTGTCTAAATCACCGGTTCCGTCGTTTCTGTTATCGCTAGGTGACGTATCAAGTAGCACATGGTGACCGTTTATTGATCGGATTACTTCGTGATCTGTCTGCGGGGGCGACGGGTTGTGGCCGGGCGCAGGTGATCCGACTGGCCGGAGGGGGTGTCGCCCGCGCCGGCGGAGCGGCTCGTGATCGGGCGCCCGGCTCCGGGCGTGGCTGTTCCCCGTGTCCGGACGGAAGATCGGGCGGACCGGCGGATGGGCGGACACGGGTGCGGGCGCGGAGAGTGCGGGCGCGGAGGGCCCCCGGGCGCGAGGGTCAGCGGCGGCGGCGGTGCAGGGCTACGGCGGCGGCCGTGCCGCCCGCGAGCGCGCCGACCCCGGCGGCGGCCGGGATGCCGACCTTGGCCGCCTTGCGGCCGGTGCGGTAGTCGCGCAGCCGCCAGTCGCGGGCGCGGGCGTACTTGCGGAGCTTGGTGTCCGGGTTGATCGCGTAGGGGTGGCCGACCAGCGAGAGCATCGGGATGTCGTTGTGCGAGTCGCTGTAGGCGGCGCAGCGCTCCAGCTCCAGGCCTTCTGCGGCGGCCAGGGCGCGGACGGCCTCGGCCTTGGCGGGGCCGTGCAGGGGTTCGCCGACCAGCCGGCCGGTGTAGACGCCGTCGACCGATTCGGCGACGGTGCCGAGCGCGCCGGTCAGGCCGAGGCGGCGGGCGATGATGGTGGCGGTCTCCACGGGGGCGGCGGTGACCAGCCAGACCTTCTGCCCGGCGTCCAGGTGGGCCTGGGCCAGGGCGCGGGTGCCGGGCCAGATGCGGTCGGCCATGTACTCGTCGTAGATCTCCTCGCCGATGGACATCAGCTCGGAGACGCGGTGGCCCTTGACGATGGACAGGGCGCTGTCGCGGGCGTCCTGCATGTGTTCGGGGTCCTCGACGCCGGCCAGCCGGAACCACGCCTGCTGCCAGGCGAACCGGGTGAGCTCGCGGCGCTCGAAGAACTTCCGCTTGTACAGGCCGCGGCCGAAGTGGAAGATCGCGGCGCCCTGCATCACGGTGTTGTCGAGGTCGAAGAAGGCGGCGGCCCGGTCGTCCCCGGCGACGGGGAACGCGGGCTCTTCCGGAGGTGTCGCGTCCGCGTCCCGCGGGGTCCTGGCCGGTTCTTCCGGGGCCCTGGCCAGGAGGGCGGAGTCGTCGTCGGCGGCCGAGGTCTTGCGTGCGGCCTCGGCGGCGGCCTCGCCTGCCAGGACGCTCCGTGCGGTAGCGGAACGCCTACGGGGTGTGAGCCATCCAAGAGCGGCCATGCGGTGAGCATAGCCAGTCCGTCCGTACCTGCCCGACCTGCCGCGATGCGTGGGCGTGAACGCTGCGGGTCGGGATGGTGAATCGGGCGATTCCGGGCGGTCCGGGGCCGGGGGCGCGCGGGCCCGGAAGGTGAGCGTCGCAGGCTCAGGGAGTGAGCGTCGCAGGCCCGGAGGGTGAGCATCACAGGCTCGGTAAGTGAGCATCACAGGCGAAGAAAGTGAGCGTGAAAGGCGCAGAATGAACGCATGAGTGCTCTGCTGCGACGTACGAGGAAGAGGCCCGCCGAGCGGGTGGTCACGCTGGTCGGGAAGCCCGGGTGTCATCTGTGCGAGGACGCGCGCACGGTGGTGAGCGCGGTCTGCGAGGAGACCGGTGCGTCGTGGGTGGAGAAGGACATCACCGAGGACGAGGAGCTGTACAAGGAGTACTGGGAGCAGATTCCGGTGGTGCTGATCGATGACGAACAGCACACGTTCTGGCGCGTGGACCCGGCGAGACTGCGCAAGGCGCTGGGTGCGGACGCGAAACCCGGTTAACATCGTGGGCGTTTTGAGTAGCCTCGGGGGCTTAGTTGTGAGGAGTGTGTTCGGCTTTGCCCTCTTCGAGGCTGCAACGGGCTGATGCGGTCCCTGGTTCCGGGATCGCGCGGGGAGTATGCGTGACCCCGGTCACTTTGACCAGACAAAACGGACACCATCTTTGTGCACGCGTTCACAAAGACATAGCCTGCATTCGACGGGGCGGTCTTGGGACATACGGCCGCCTGCAGCCCCGCTCATCCCGCAGGAGCACCGTGGCAACTGGCCGAACTCACCGACCGGCGACCCGTAGCCGAGGAATTCCCGAGGCCACCGTCGCCCGACTTCCGTTGTATCTGCGCGCCCTGACCGCGCTCTCCGAGCGATCGGTCCCCACGGTCTCCTCCGAGGAGCTGGCCACGGCGGCCGGGGTCAACTCGGCGAAGCTGCGCAAGGACTTCAGCTACCTGGGGTCCTACGGCACCCGTGGTGTCGGCTACGACGTCGAGTACCTCGTCTACCAGATCTCGCGCGAGCTCGGCCTCACCCAGGACTGGCCGGTCGCCATCGTCGGCATCGGTAACCTCGGCGCGGCCCTCGCCAACTACGGCGGCTTCGCCTCGCGCGGCTTCCGGGTCGCGGCGCTGATCGACGCCGACCCCGCCATGGCTGGTACGCCGGTGGCCGGGATCGCCGTCCAGCACACGGACGACCTCGACCGGATCATCAGCGACAACGGTGTGTCCATCGGCGTGATCACCACCCCGCCCGGCGCCGCCCAGCAGGTCTGCGACCGGCTCGTCGCCGCCGGTGTGACCTCCATCCTGAACTTCGCGCCGACCGTGCTGTCGGTGCCCGAGGGCGTCGACGTACGCAAGGTCGACCTCTCCATCGAGCTCCAGATCCTCGCGTTCCACGAGCAGCGCAAGGCCGGCGAGGACACCGCCGCCGAGGACGAGGGCGCGCCCCCGATGCGCGCCACGCCCGCGAGCCGGAAGGGACCCGACGGGGACATGCCCGCCGTGATGCCGGCATGAGCCTCCTCGTCGTCGGGCTGAGCCACCGCAGCGCCCCCGTCTCCGTACTGGAACGGGCCTCCCTCGCTGCCGACACCCAGGCCAAGCTGCTCCAGGACACCCTCGCCGCGGAACCCGCGACCGAGGCCGCCGTGCTGGCCACCTGCAACCGCATCGAGCTGTACGCCGACGTGGACAAGTTCCACGCGGGCGTCGCCGAGCTGTCGACCCTCCTCGCCCAGCACAGCGGCGTCGGGCTTGAGGAGCTCACTCCGTATCTCTATGTGCACTACGAGGACCGGGCCGTCCACCACCTCTTCTCGGTGGCCTGCGGTCTCGACTCGATGGTCGTCGGCGAGGGCCAGATCCTCGGCCAGATCAAGGACGCGCTCGCGCGCGGCCAGGAGCTGCACACCGCCGGACGGCTGCTGAACGACCTCTTCCAGCAGGCCCTGCGGGTCGGCAAGCGCGCCCACAGCGAGACCGGCATCGACCGGGCCGGGCAGTCGCTCGTCACCTTCGGGCTCCAGCAGCTCGCCGCCGGGGCCGACCCCGAGTGCTGGGCCCGTGGCAAGCGGGCCCTGGTCATCGGCGCCGGATCCATGTCCTCGCTGGCCGCCGCGACCCTCGCGCGTACCGGCGTCGCCGAGATCGTCGTCGCCAACCGGACCCGCTCCCGCGCGGACCGGCTGGTGGAGATCCTCCAGCAGGGCGACGATGCCGCGGTGCGCGCCCAGGCGGTCGGGATGTCCGCGGTCGGGGACGAACTGACACGTGCCGACATCGTCGTCTCCTGCACCGGTTCCACAGGCCTCGTACTCACCGCCAACGCCCTCGCCGACGCCCTGGGCGTGAGCCTGGACGCCGCGCCCGAGCGGCCGGCGGTCACCGTCCCCCCGGCCCCGGCCGACGTGGACCAGCACGCCGCCTGGGTGGAGAACGGTTCCGCCACCTCCGCCGCGCACGCCGGTCCGGCGACCGCGCTGCGCCGGGTCACCGTGCCCGCCCAGTCCACCGGACCGGTCAGGCTCGCCCTGCTCGACCTCGCCATGCCGCGCGACATCGACGGCGCCGCCCACCGCATCGACGGGGTGCGCCTCGTCGACATCGAGTCGCTCGCGGAGGCGTCCGCCGACGCCCCGATGGCCGCCGACGTGGACCGGGTCCGCACCATCGTGTCCGACGAGGTGGCCGCCTTCGGCGCCGCCCAGCGTGCCGCGCATGTCGCCCCGACCGTGGTCGCCCTGCGCACCATGGCCGCCGACGTGGTCGCCGGCGAGATCGCCCGGCTGGACGGCCGCCTCCCCGACCTGGACGAGAAGCAGCGCGCCGAGATCACCCAGACCGTGCGCCGCGTCGTCGACAAACTCCTGCACGCGCCCACCGTGCGGGTCAAGCAGCTCGCCAGCGAGCCCGGCGGTGCCGGGTACGCGGACGCGCTGCGAGAACTCTTCGACCTCGACCCGCAGACGGTGGCCGCCGTCTCCCGGGCAGACCTGAACGACCCGAATAGAGGGCGGTCATGACCGACAACTCATCCCCGGGCGCGCGGAGTTCCGCGCCGCTCCGGCTGGGCACCCGGCGCAGCAAGCTCGCCATGGCCCAGTCCGGACTCGTCGCCGAGGCGGTTCGCGAGGTGACCGGGCGCGCCGTCGAGCTCGTCGAGATCACCACGTACGGGGACACCTCCCGCGAGCACCTGGCGCAGATCGGCGGCACCGGCGTGTTCGTCGCGGCCCTGCGCGAGGCGCTGCTGCGGGGCGAGGTGGACTTCGCCGTCCACTCCCTGAAGGACCTGCCGACCAGCCAGCCCGACGACCTCGTGCTGGCGGCCGTGCCGCAGCGCGAGGACCCGCGCGACGCACTGGTCGCCCGGGACGGGCTGACCTTCGAGCAGCTGCCCGAAGGCGCCCGCGTGGGCACCGGTTCGCCGCGCCGCATGGCGCAGCTCAACGCGTACGCCCGTGCCCACGGACTGCGGATCGAGACCGTCCCCATCCGGGGCAACGTCGACACGCGGATCGGGTTCGTGCGTGACGGCAAGCTCGACGCGGTGGTACTCGCCGCCGCCGGGCTCAGCCGTCTCGGCCGGAGCGGTGAGGTGACCGACTTCCTGCCGGTCCACACCGTCCTGCCCGCTCCCGGCCAGGGAGCACTGGCGATCGAGTGCGCCGCGTCCAGCGCCGACCTCGCCGCCGCGCTCGCCGAGCTCGACGACCCGTACACCCGGGTCGCCGTGACCGCCGAGCGTGCCCTGCTCGCCGCCCTGGAGGCCGGCTGCTCCGCACCTGTGGGTGCGCTGGCCGACCTCCTGGTCGACGGGCAGGTTGTCAACGAACTGCGCCTGCGCGGAGTCGTCGGTACCACCGACGGTTCCTCGCTCGTACAGCTGTCCACCACCGGTCCCGTCCCCACGTCGCACGACGACGCGGCGGCCCTCGGTCGCGAACTCGCGGCCGAGATGCTTGCCAAGGGTGCGGCCGGTCTTATGGGGGAGCGAGCACTTTGAGCCCCACCGGCCCCGCCGCATCCGACTTTCCGGTCCTGTCCGCCCAAGGCCAGGTCACCTTCCTCGGCGCCGGTCCCGGCGACCCGGGACTGCTGACCCTGCGCGCCGTCGAGGCGCTCGCGAGCGCGGACGTCCTTGTCGCCGAGCCCGATGTGCTCGACGTCGTCCGCAGCCATGCGCGGGCAGGCGTGAGCACGCCTGAGCTGACGGTTGTTGACGTCTCGTCAACAACCGCCGGTGTACCCGTTCTCAGGGATGCGGCCAATCTTGTCATGGAGGCCGCGAAGGGCGGCAGGCGGGTGGTCCGCGCTGTCGCGGGCGACCCGGGCCTGGACGGGGACGCGGGGGCGGAAATGCTCGCCTGCGCCGCCGCCGGGGTGCCCTTCGAGGTCGTCCCGGGCATCGCGAACGCCGTCGGCGTGCCCGCGTACGCCGGGGTGCCGCTGCGCGACGCGCAGGGCGCGGACGTCCGCTTCGTCGACGCCCGTACCGCCTCCGACCGGTGCTGGGGCGAGGTCGGCGCGAGCGACGCGACCGCCGTCGTCTCCACCACGCTGGACTCGGTCGCGGCCGCCGCCGGCGAGCTGGTCTCCGCGGGCCGCAAGCCCGACACCCCGCTCACCGTGACGATCGCGGGCACCACCACCCGCCAGCGCACCTGGACGGCGACCCTCGGGACGATCGCCCAGGTCCTCAAGCAGGCCAAGGTGCTGCCCTCGCCCGAGGGCCACCGGCCGGTCATAGCCGTGGTCGGAGAGCGCAGCTCCGCCGCCCAGCGCGACCAGCTCGCGTGGTTCGAGTCCAAGCAGCTGTTCGGCTGGAAGGTGCTCGTCCCGCGTACGAAGGAGCAGGCCGCGTCGCTCTCCGACCAGCTGCGTTCCTACGGTGCGGTGCCGCACGAGGTCCCGACGATCGCCGTCGAGCCGCCGCGTACGCCCCAGCAGATGGAGCGCGCGGTCAAGGGCCTGGTCACCGGGCGCTACGAGTGGATCGCCTTCACCAGCGTGAACGCCGTCAAGGCGGTCCGGGAGAAGTTCGAGGAGTACGGTCTCGACGCCCGTGCCTTCGCCGGGATCAAGGTCGCCGCGGTCGGCGAGCAGACTGCCGCCGCGCTGATCGACTTCGGCGTCAAGCCGGACCTGGTGCCCTCCGGCGAGCAGTCCGCCGCCGGGCTGCTGGAGGACTGGCCGCCCTACGACCCGGTCTTCGACCCGATCGACCGGGTGTTCCTGCCGCGTGCCGACATCGCCACCGAGACCCTGGTGGCCGGGCTCATCGAGCTGGGCTGGGAGGTCGACGACGTCACCGCGTACCGCACGGTCCGCGCCTCGCCGCCGCCGGCCGACACCCGCGAGGCGATCAAGGGCGGCGGCTTCGACGCGGTCCTGTTCACCTCGTCCTCGACGGTCCGCAACCTGGTCGGCATCGCGGGCAAGCCGCACAACGTGACCGTGATCGCGTGTATCGGCCCCGCCACCGCGAAGACCGCCGAGGAGCACGGCCTGCGGGTCGACGTGCTGTCCCCGGAGCCGTCCGTGCACAAGCTCGCCGAGGCGCTCGCCGCCTTCGGCGCGCAGCGCCGGGACGCGGCGAAGGAGGCCGGCGACCCGGTGACCCGGCCGAGCGAGCGGCGCCCGGGTGCGCGCAGGCGTCGGACGACGACGTAGTGTGATAGTGGTACCAGGGTGAGCGGGCCCGGTCGCTTCGGCGGCCGGGCCCGCCGCCGTTTCCGGGGCCGGCCGCCGGGGCCTGTTCGCGGGCCTTTCCCGGCGTCGGTGTCGGTAAGACCGTGCTGCGTACGGGTCTATCGTCGGAGGATGACTGCGTACGGAAACTTCCCCGGCTCCCGCCCCCGGCGGCTGCGGACGACCCCGGCGATGCGGCGGATGGTCGCCGAGACACGGCTCGACCCCGCGAACCTGATCCTTCCCGCGTTCGTACGGGAGGGCATCGACGCCCCGGTCGCCATCTCGGCCATGCCCGGCGTGCACCAGCACACCCTGGACACCCTGCGGAAGGCGGCCGTCGAGGCGGTCTCGGCCGGGGTCTCGGGGATCATGCTCTTCGGGGTGCCGCAGGACGAGAAGAAGGACGCCCGGGGCACGGCGGGCACCGACCCCGACGGCATCCTCCAGGTCGCGCTGCGCGCGGTCCGCGAGGAGGTCGGCGACGACCTCGTCGTGATGTCGGACCTGTGCCTGGACGAGTACACCGACCACGGGCACTGCGGGGTCCTGACGGCGGACGGCCGCGTGGACAACGACGCGACCCTGGAGCGGTACGCGGAGATGGCCCGGGTCCAGGCGGACGCCGGGGCCCATGTGGTGGGCCCCAGCGGGATGATGGACGGTCAGGTCGGCGTGATCCGCGAGGCCCTGGACCGGTCCGGGCATGAGGACGTGTCGGTCCTCGCCTACACCGCGAAGTACTCCTCCGCCTTCTACGGCCCCTTCCGCGAGGCCGTCGGCTCCTCGCTCACCGGCGACCGCAAGACCTACCAGCAGGACCCGGCCAACGCCCGCGAGTCGCTGCGGGAGCTGGCGCTGGACCTGGCGGAGGGCGCGGACATGGTGATGGTGAAGCCCGCCGGACCGTATCTGGACATCCTCGCGAAGGTCGCGGAGTCCGTGGACGTGCCGGTCGCGGCGTACCAGATCAGCGGCGAGTACGCGATGATCGAGGCCGCCGCCGAGAAGGGCTGGATCGACCGGGACAAGGCGATCCTGGAGAGCCTGACCGGGATCCGGCGGGCCGGGGCGCAGATGATCCTCACCTACTGGGCGACCGAGGCCGCCGGGTGGCTCGGGCGGGACGCGCGGGGCTGAGCCGGTCCGCTCGGCCTGTCGTGGTTCACGGCCCGCCCGCTCCGGTCCTCTGGAGCCGGTGGGCCTCCTCGATGGAGAAGCGGGCGCTGTCCCGTACGAGCGGGTCCTCGTCGGCCCGTGCGGTGGTGTTCAGGACGGTGGCGACGACCGGGTCGTCGGTGTAGGGCGCCAGCGACATCGCCGCGTACTGGCGTACCAGGTCCTCTTCCGGGTCCTGCAGGGCACTGACCAGGGCGCGGCCCGCTTCGTGGCGCAGGGCGGGGTCGGCCGGGGGCCACAGGCGCAGGACGGTGGCGCTCTCGACGCGGGCGAGGTCGTATTCGCCCGGGTCCGCGACGACCGAGACGAGGAACGGCAGCGCCTGGACGTTGGCGTCCAGCTCGGTGATGATCTCGCGCTTGCGGTCGCTCCCGGCGGGCAGCGCGTGGAACTCGGCTATCAGGCGTTCTGCGGCTGTCGTCGCTGCCGTCGCTGCCGTGGTCGGGGAGTGCGTGTCGTTCATGGGGGTGGACACTTTCTGTCAGGGCCAGTCGACCAGTGCCATGAATGCTACGAAAGTGACCACCACGGTGGTGGGTGCGGCGAGCGCCAGGCCTACCCGCCGGGCGGCGTAGCGGACCTGGTGCGGGACGGCCCAGCTCGCGATCAGCGGGATCAGGGCGAGGAGCAGGCCGATCCACAGGACGGTCCACGCAGTGGTGAAGCTCGCGTCGAAGCGGTCGGCCGCCGCCCCGTTGCAGGAATCGCACGCCATCGGGGAGAGCCCGCCGAAGAGCAGGGCGAGCAGCCCCATGGGCAGCGTCACGACCGTGGAGACCAGCGGGGCGATCCAGGCGCGGGGGCCGGGTGTGTGCGCGCGGCCGGGTGCCGGGGTGCTGCCGCCGCCGTGGCTGTTCTCGCTCATGCGTCCGAGTCAACCTCGGGGGCCTGGCGTCCGCATGAGTACGAGGGCTCAGTCCACGGCGGTCCTGTCGGCGCGGGCCTCCGACCAGGCGCGCGCCGCCGCCAGTTGCCCGTCCGTGAGGGCCGGGCGGACCTGGTCCGGGTAGCGGAACGCATAGTGCTCGCGGGCGGTCTTCAGCCCGATCGCGCGGGCCGCGTCGGTGAGCCGGGGGTCGTCGGCGACCTCCTGGGCGCGCCGCAACCAGCTGTGGCTGCGCGGGTCGACGGCGTAGTGCCAGAGCGGCTGGGACGGATCGGCCACCCCGACCAGGACCCGGTGCAGGACGTACTCGCGGACGCCGCGCTGCCCGATCAGCCGCTCGGCGACGAGCAGCGGGTGTGTGCCGTCGAGCCGGGCGCGGAGCAGCACCCAGGTCATCAGATGCCCGGTGTCGTGGGCACCGGACACCACGAAGTCCCACAGCTCGGCGGCCTTCGTCTCGTCGGGTGCCCCGAGGTGGGTCAGCAGCCGGACCGGGTCCTTCCAGAGCGGCTTGGGCTTCATCCACCAGGCCAGCAGGTCGGCGGCGGCCGGGTGGTCCAGGTCCAGGGCGAGGCAGGTCAGGGTGACCAGGGGATGACGCCACTCGGTGTACGTGGTGCGGTACTGCTTGGTCAGCTCCTTCTTCCAGCGCGGCAGGAGCGCTTCCAGCTCGGTCGGCGTGGCCTCGCCGTGGGAGTGGAGCAGTTCGAGGCAGAACGCGATGCCCTGGACGCCGGTGGACGGATCGGCCAGCTGGGCCCGCAACCACCGGACGTCGGCGGGGGCCAGGGTGCGGTAGCGGTGGTAGAGGTCGCCGAGCCCGCCCTCGTAACCGGTGAGGTCGGGGCCGGTGCCCGCGAGCAGGTCGTCGCGGGCGGCTTCGTACCGGTCGACGGCGGCGAGGACCTCGGCCTCGGCGATGCCGGGGTGCAGGGCCGCCTGCTCCCGTACGTGGGCGGCCTGGTCGTACGCTGCTCGCGCGGCGGCCACGCGCAGGGGGCGCGGCAGGTCGTCGTCGGTGGCGAGGCGGACGGCGGTGAGGGCCGCGAACGCCGGGGCGGCGCCGCGGTCCGCCGCCGGCCGGGCGGCGCGCCAGTCCTTCGTGACGGCGGCGCTGAGCGCGGTGAACAGACTGCTCAGGGATGTCTCGGGGGCGTCGTGTGCGGTCAGCTCCGCGGCGAGCCCGCCGGCGGACCGTACCGCGTCGCCGGACCCGTGGACCGCCCGGTGCACGTCGAGCCACGCGGGGATCGCCGCGCGGTGGTCGGCGAGCGCCCACCCGCGCAGGACGTCCAGGGACCGGGGGGAGGGGAACGCGCGAAGGACATCGGACGCCCGGTGGCCGACGCCGGCCACCGTGTCCCAGACCTCCTCGTGGGCGTGGCGCAGCAGCGCGTTCAGCAGGGCCGCCCAGGCGGGCCACTCGGTGAGCCGCCCGGCGTACTCCTCCCGCCAGGCGGGCAGCAGCCGTGATGTCTCCTGCTGTGTCAGCGCCTGCCGCAACTCCAGTGCCGTGACGAACCCCGCCGCCCCGGACAGCTCCACCGGACCGGCCAGCCGGTCGTGCAGCCAGCGCTCCTCGGCGGCGGCCGGCGGGGAGGCGTCGAGGCGGTGGAGAAACTGGCGTACGCCTGCCTCGTCCTGAGGGTCGGGCAGCCCGTCGGGGTCCGTCGTCGTGATCCGGTCCAGCCGAAAGGCTCCCCGGGGGCCGCCGTCGACGATCCGGTAGCCGGGCGGGCCCTGGCCGAGACGTGCGGCGACCGTGGCGTGGTCGCCGCCCCAGTGCAGGTACAGCGCGTCCCTGAGGGCGCCGGACCGGTCGAAGGCGGCGTGGGACTGCCAGTGCCAGTACGCGAAGGAGGCGGTGTCGGGGACGCCTCGGGTCGCGAACAGCTCGGCCGCGTCCTCGTGGCCGTCGGACTGGGTGTAGCGGCCGCGGGTGGGCGGGGGCAGGGCGACGAAGCGCTCACCGCCCAGCGTGCGCCACCACGCCTTGATCCGGGACAGGTCCGAGTGCTGCCCGGCCGAACGGTTCTTGTCCGGTCCCATCGTGTTCAGTCCCACCAGAACGACCACGCTTCCTGGTTGAGCACGGCCTTCTCCGCGTACACGTCGAGGTCGTGCGGCGGGGACTGGTCGATGTTGTCAGGACAGAACGCGTAGTGCTCGGCGGCCAGGGCGCGGGCCTCCTCGATCGTGGCGGGCGGGCGGCCCACGGACACGATCATCGTGTCGAAGCCGAGCACCACGACCCGGGCGTCGTAGCGGTCCTCCCAGGAGCGGAGCACGGCGCAGAGCCGGGCCACGTCGTTCTCGTGGTTCACCGGGCCCGACCAGCCGATCGCCGCCGGTATGTCCGCGCTGCGGCGGGCCGGGACGAGAGCTATCCGGGCCCCGCCGAGCCACTCGTCCGCGTCAGCGGCGATCACGCCCGCGAGACCGGCGGCCGCCGTGTCCGCGTCCTCGGCCGCCTCCCGGGCGGGGACGGGCGCGAGACCGGGCCAGGAGCCGGGGCCCCCGGACTGCTCCCCGCTCTCCCCGGCCGCCGTCCCGTCGCCCACCGCGTCGGCCGCGTCGTCCGTCCAATAGCCCGCGAGGACCTCGTCGGCGTCGTGGTCGCCGGGATATGACGTGCCGTCCGGGCAGAGGTCCCACTCCTCGGGCCACTGGTCGCGGTGGCCGCCCGTGACCAGCACCGGCAGCAGCCCGACCCGCCGCCCCGCCGTGCGCAGGGCCGTCCAGTCACGGGGAGCGGCGGGCCCGTCCGCGTACCAGAGCAGCGGCTCGTGCCAGGGGCCGTCCAGCGTGGCGTCCACCAGGGAGCCGGGCGGGAGTTCCAGGCCGGAGGAGGCCAGCGAGGGCAGGGGGTTCGGGAGCGTCGCCATGGTGGTGAGCCTAGGCGGCGGCACTGACAGGCAGGCGCGAGCGGGCAACGTTCGCCTCCGGCACCCTTGGCCGGGCAGATCGGACCCGGGCGGTGCCGTCGTACGCGGACCTGGCGGCCCGGACGCGGCCGGGACGGCAAGCGGCTCCGGCTTCTTCGGGGGCCGAACGAGTGACAGGAGACGCCGCTGCTTCCCCACGGGGAAGGGATGCCTTCGCAGGAACAGGAACGGCCCCGCTTCGGCCGGACGCTCGGCCTGCGTGAGTGACGGGCCGGCCGGTGCGTCGGTGTCGGCGGCGATATGGACGGCGACGGGCGACGGCGACGGGCGAGGGCGCCGGAGACGGTATGCCGGGCCGCCTCTTGCCGGGCAGGTGTCCTGTCGGGCCCTTCGCCCGGCCGTCCGTGGGTCCGGGGCGCCGCCGGTGGACGGGACTGCCGGGACCCGACGCCCGGGGCCTGGGGCCTGGAGTCCCGGGGAGTCGGGAAGCCCCGGAAGCCCCGGAAGCCCCGGAAGCCCCGGAAGTCCGGAGCCCTAGCGGCCCGGGAGGTCCCGGAAGTCCGGAGGTCCCGGGGGCCCCGGGGCTTCGGCCGCCTTCTGGTCCGCCCTGTGTTCTCGACCAGTTCACGATCGAAGGGATGGCGATGACCACACTGCTTACCGGAGCGACCGTGTGGGACGGGCTGAAGGAAGCGCCCGCCGGAATCCGCGACATCCTGGTCGAAGGCGGCCGGATCACGAGGATCGACGAGAGAATCCCGGCCCCCGACGGCGCCGAGGTGATCGACCTGTCCGGGCACACCGTGACCCCCGGCTTCATGGACTGTCACACCCACGTCACCATCACCCCGGACATCGCGGGGGCCTTCGGCCGCTCGGCCACGGCGACCGCGCTGGCCACGCTTCCGATTCTGCGTACGCTGCTGCACAACGGGTTCACCACGGTCCGGGACCTGACCGGCGCCGACCCCGCGTACAACACGCTCGACCTGCGGGACGCGGTCGCCGAAGGGCTGATCGAGGGGCCGCGCATGCTCGTGGCCCCTCACCTGATCTCCGCACGCGGCGGGCACGGCGACTTTTCGAGCACCCTGGGCGACCAGTACCAGAGCCCGCCCCGGCTGGCGGAGCTGGCCGCGGCCGACGGCTGCGACGAGATCCGGACCCGGGTCCGTACCGAGATCCGGGCCGGCGCCGACTGGATCAAGTTCGGTGCCACCGGAGGGTTCTCCAGCCCTTCCGACGAGCCCACCCAGACGACGTACACCCAGGACGAGATGGACACCCTCGTCGCCACCGCCCGGGACCTGGGCCGCCCGGCGACCCCGCACTGCTACGGCGACGAAGGCGTGCGCAGAGCGGTGCGGGCCGGTGTCCGCAGCATCGAGCACGGAAACCTCGCCACCGCCGAGACCCTGCGGATGATCGCCGACCACGGCGTCTACCTCGTACCCACCCAGTTCACCGTCCTCGACGACGCCCGCAAGGCCGACGACGACGCGGCCTGGAAGGGGAAGCCCGTCTACAAGCGCCGCAAGTTCCAGCTTCACCAGAAGGCGCTGCTGGACGGCGCGGAGCACGTCGCGGCATCCGACATCAAGATCGCTTTCGGATCCGACGCCGGGATGTTCCCGCACGCGGAGAACTGGCGGGAGTTCCCCACCATGGTCTCCACCGGCATCACCCCTGTCCGCGCCCTGAAAGCGGCTACCAGCGTCGCCGCCGAGCTGCTCGGACTCGACGACCTCGGCGTACTCGCGCCCGGCAGGATCGCCGACATCATCGCCATGCCCGGCGATCCCTTCACCGACATCGAGGTCACCGGCAAGGTGGCCTTCGTCATGAAGGAAGGCACCGTCCACAAACGTCCAGGAGTCCCCCGGTGAACAGGATCGTCACGTCCATCTCGCTCTCCCTCGACGGCTTCTTCGAAGGGCCCGGCCAGGACATCGACTGGCACACCGTCGACGAGGAGGTGCACCAGCACTTCAACGACTACCTGCGGACGATGGGCGGCTTCGTCGAGGGACGCGTCACCTACCAGCTGATGGAGGAGTTCTGGCCGACCGCCGACCGCCGACCGCCGACCGCCGACCGCCGACCGCCGACCGCCGACCGCCGACCGCCGACCGCCGACCGCCGACCGCCGACCGCCGACCAGGACCCCGCCAACGAGGGGCCGATGGCCGAGTTCGCGGGCATCTGGCGGAACATGCCGAAGTTCGTCTTCTCGCGGACGCTGGAGAGCGTGGGGCCGGGGGCGACGCTGCTGCACGAGGTCGACCCCGAGCAGGTGCGCTCGCTGCGGGACGCCGCTTCGGGGGACCTGGTGGTCGGCGGGGCGGACCTGGTGGAGTCGTTCCGGCGGTTCGACCTGATCGACGAGTACCGGATCTACATCCATCCGGTCATCCTCGGCCGGGGCCGCCCTTTCTTCCGGGACACGGAGGAGCGGCAGATGCTCCGGCTGTTGGAGACCCGGACCTTCGGGAACGGAGTCGTACTGCTCCGTTACGCGACGGTCCGGGAGGGATAACGGCGGTGCGAGGTCAGGCGGTGGCCGCGTAGGCGGCGAACGCCGACCAGGCCGTGGGCGCGACCGTGAACGTCGGGCCCTCGATGTCCTTCGAGTCACGGACGTGGACGGCGGCGGGGTGGGCGGCGATCTCGACGCAGGCCCCGCCTTCGTCGGAGCTGTAGCTCGACTTGCGCCAGTCGTACGCGACTTCGAGGCACTGGCCGCCTTCGTCGCTGCTGTAGCTCGACTTGAACCAGTTCAGTGCGGTGCTCATGTCTCTCCCAGTAAGCGGGCCAGCAGGCGCAGGGTCTCAAGAGGGGTGAGCGCCTGGGCTCGCAGCATCGCATATTTCTGGGCGAGGATGCTGATCTCATTCCGGTCGGAGATCAGGTGGCTGCCGCGCTGGGTTTCGGTGTAGGCGACGTGCTGGTGGTCCGGTGTCTCCAGGAGGATGAAGGGGCCGGCGAGGCCCGCTTGAACCCTGCTGTCGAGCGGGAGCACCTGGAGGCATACTCCCGGGAGTTGGGCCATCGCGTAGAGGTGGCGGAGCTGTTCCCGGTGCTCCTCGTCCGACGTCAGTTTCATCATCAGGACCGGTTCCCAGATCACCATGCTGATCGTCGGCGGCTTCTTCCGGTCCAGGATCCGCTGGCGTTGCAGTCGCGTCGCCGTCTGCGTCTCGATCTCCTCCGGGCTGTAGACCGGAATCCTGTTGCGGAACACCGCCTCCGCGTACGCCTTCGTCTGGAGCAGGCCCGGGATGACCTGATTGTCGTACCAGGACAGCGCCAGCGCGTCATGCTCCATGTCGAGGTACTGCTCGGCCCACAGCGGAATCAGGTCGTATTCCGGCATGTTGTCGACCGCTGTCGACAACGCGCCCTTGGTGTCCAGCAGATCGTCGATCTTCTCCGCCAGATCCGGGACCAGCGAGCGCCTGCCCTGCTCGACGGAGGCGATCGTGTCCTCCTGTACGCCTGCGGCCTGGGCGAGTTCGGTCTGCGTGAGGCCCGCCTCCTTGCGGAAGCGTGACACCAGTTTGCCCACGAGCTTCATTGTCGACGCGTTCCTACGCTGTCGCTTTCTGGGGTGCATACGGTTCCCCATGCCACCCCGGAACCCACTTCACGCACGCGCGACCCGTACAACAAATGTGTACGGGTCGCGCACAGTTACCGCACGTCAGGCGTTGGCCCGGGGCGCCTCGTACGCTCAGTACATCAGGGCGGTCTCGACGTCCGACTGCCAGTAGGTGACGAAGCCCAGGCTGTCCGTGTAGGTCCCCGCCGGGAGCTTCACCGTGGCCTCGCCCTTCGGCTCGCTGTTCCTGTCGACCATGGTGACGCCGAGGTTGTCGCTCCTGACCGGCTCGCCCTCGCCGGGCTGGCCGAGCAGGCCGATGCCCGCGTACGCCTTCTCGCCCGGAGAGAGCACGACGACGGCCTGCGGCTTGCTGTCGTTGAGGATCGGGTAGACCGCCTGCGCGTCGTCGAAGCGGAGGAACGGCGCGTGGTACGCGGCGCAGTCCTTGGAGCCGGTGTTGGTCACCGTGAGCAGCAGGTGGTTGATCGGGCGGCTCACCTTGGAGACCTTGACCGTGGAGTTCTTGGGCGTGCACGTCGGGATCGAGGCCGCCGCCTCCGCGTTCGGCGCGGTCTCCGGCTTCTTGGCGCGGCTGTCGCCGTTGCCGCCCGCGTGCTTGCCCTGGGTGGGGACGGTCTGCGTCTCCGGTGCGCCGGCCTCCGGCGCGTCCTGCTGTGCCTCGCCGTCGGTGCTCGTCGCCGTGGGGGCCGCCGTCTCGGCCGAGCCGGCTGCCTTGGTCCCCATGGCCTTGTCCTCGCCGCCGCAGGCGGTGAGCGAGAGAGCGGCGGCGAGGGCGGTGGCGGCGAGGGCGGTGGTGCGGATGCGGTTGGTGCGCATGGCGGTGTACTCCCCGTACTCGGTTGATCTGCGGTGCTGCTGTGGTCTGGTCCGAGCTTGTGGGGCAGTGGATTCCGGCCGCAACGCCTGCCGAACCATTGGGGACGCTGGAACGTCTACGCGTACGGTGACCTGCGGGAATCCCGCGTCCCTGGAACGCCGTTCCGGGACGCACGAGGAAGGGAACGCCGTCGTGGCGACGCCGGAGGCCGAGCATTTCGCGGCCCTGCTGAAGGAACTGAAGGGCCGTTCGGGACGCAGCTACGGGGTCCTGGCGGGGAAGCTGCACGTCAGTACGTCGACCCTTCACCGGTACTGCAACGGTGACGCGGTGCCGACCGAGTTCGCACCGGTGGAGCGGTTCGCGCGGGTGTGCGGGGCGTCCGGCGACGAACTGGTGGAGGTGCACCGGCGGTGGATCGTGGCGGACGCGGCGCGACGGCGGCCTCCGGCGGGTGCGGTGCCGGGGACGTCACCGGGGGCGGCTGAATCTGCTTCTGCTCCTGCCGGTGCTCCTGTGCCTGCTGCTGTTCCCGAAGCCGTCGAAGCCGTCGAAGTCGCTGAGGCCGTCGAGCTGTCCGAGCTGTCCGTTACGTCAGGTGGCGTCGGCGCTGGTGATCGGTCGGGGGCGGGCTCCCGGTGGTCCCGGCTCTCCCGGCGTACGTGGGTGCTCATCGCCGCCGCCGGGGTCGCCGCGCTCCTCGTGCCCACCACCGTCGTCGCCGCCGGTCTCGTCGGGTTGGGGAAGGCGGACGGCGGGAGCGCCGCGGACCGGGTGGCGGACGCGGGCGGAGACCCCGGGCCGGCGCCGGACGGCTCCGCCTCGGCTGCGCCCCTCTCCGTGAGCCCGAGTTCGGCCGGTCCTTCGGCGAGCGCCTCCGTGTCCCCCTCGGGGCCGTCGTCCGTGAAGCCGTCGGCGGGCTCCGGGCCGGGGCAGCCGCAGGGCGGTGGTGGCAGCGGCAGCGGTACGGGCCTGGGGGCTCCGCCGACCGTCAGTATCTCCTCGTACAACTGGGACGAACCCTGCGGCCAGCACTATCTGGTGAACCGGGGGCCCGACGAGCTCGACCCGCCGCCCGCGCCGCAGGACCGGCGCGGCTGGGCCGAGTCGTACGGCGGGATCGACGCCGGGAACATGCTGCTCCAGCTGACCGTGCAGGGCACCTCCCGCGAGGCGGTCGTCCTCAAGGGGATGCACGTACGCGTCGTGTCCCGCAAGGCTCCGCTGCCCTGGTCGGCGTATCTGATGGGCAACGGCTGCGGCAGCGGGATCATGCCCCAGACCTTCGCCTCCCACCTCGACGCCGGGCATCCCACCCTCCGGCCGGTGCCGGGGAGGCGGGGGGACACGGTGGTTCCGGCCGTGGACTTCCCGTACAAGGTGTCGTCCGAGGACGTGGAGGTCTTCAACCTCGACATGAAGGCCGTCGGTTACGACGTCACCTGGTACCTGGAGCTGGAGTGGAGCAGCGGCGGGAAGGAAGGGGCGCTGCGGATCGACGACCACGGGAAGCCGTTCCGCACCAGTGGGATGAAGGGGCGGCCGGAGTACGTGTACGGCAACGAGGAGGTCGGGTGGGAGCCCGTCGCCTGACGGAACTCGCCTCCCCCTGGGTCGTGCCCCACGCGCGTGGGCCCCGGCACATCACCCGCATCACCCGTGCCGGGGCCCACGCGCGTACGCTCCGGGGTCAGAGCCGCTCGGGCGTGCGGATGCCGAGCAGCGCCATCCCCTGGTGGAGGGTCCGGGCGGTGAGGTCCACCAGGAAGAGCCGGTTCGCGACGACCTCGGGGGCGTTGTCCGGGCTGAGCACCTGGCACTGGTCGTAGAACGTGGTCAGGTGGGACGCCAGCTGGTAGAGATACGCGGCCAGCTTGTGCGGCTCGTAGCCCGCCGCGACCTCGGCGAGCACCTCGCCGAACCGGTCCAGGTGCAGGCCGAGCGCGCGCTCCGCCGGGGCCAGCTCCAGCTCCGGGTGGGCGGCCGGGACCGCGTCGCCCGCCTTGCGCAGGATCGACTGGATCCGGGCGTACGCGTACTGGAGGTACACCGAGGTGTCGCCGTTCAGCGACACCATCTGGTCCAGGTCGAACTTGTAGTCCCGTACGGCGGAGGTGGACAGGTCCGCGTACTTCACGGCCCCGATCCCGACGTACCGGCCGTTCTCCACGATCTCGTCCTCGGACAGGCCGACCTTCTCGGCCTTCTCCCGGACGACCGCCGTGGCCCGGTCGACCGCCTCGTCGAGGAGGTCCTCCAGCCGCACGGTCTCGCCCTCCCGGGTCTTGAACGGCTTGCCGTCCTTGCCGAGGACCGTGCCGAACGCGAGCTGCACGGCCTGCACGTCCTCGCCCAGCCAGCCCGCCCGGCGGGCCGTCTCGAAGACCATCTTGAAGTGCAGCGACTGCCGGACGTCCACCACGTACACCAGGGTGTCGGCCTTGAGGTCCTGCACCCGGTTCCGGATCGCGGAGAGGTCGGTGGCCGCGTAGCCGTAGCCGCCGTTCGTCTTCTTCACGATGAGCGGGACCTTGTTGCCGTCCGGGCCCTTGACGTCGTCGAAGAACACGCACAGCGCACCCTCGGAGCGGACGGCGACGCCCGTCTCCTCCAGGATCCGGCAGGTCTCCTCCAGCATGTCGTTGTAGCCGGACTCGCCGACGATGTCCGGGTCGCTGATCTCCATGTCGAGCTTGTCGAAGACCGAGTGGAAGTAGATCTTCGACTCGTCGACGAAGCCCTGCCACAGCTCCAGCGTCTCGGGGTCCCCGGCCTGGAGGGCCACCACCCGGTCCCGGGAGCGCGCCTTGAACTCCTCGTCGGAGTCGAACAGGACCCGTGACTCCTTGTAGACCCGGTTCAGCGTCGACATCGCCGCCTCGCCGTCGCTCGCGCCGCCCTCGTGCTTCAGGGCGCCCGGGTGCTCGATCAGATACTGGATGAGCATCCCGAACTGGGTTCCCCAGTCGCCGATGTGGTGCCTGCGGACGACGTTCTCGCCGGTGAACTCCAGGATCTTGACCATCGCGTCGCCGATGACCGCCGACCGCAGGTGGCCGACGTGCATCTCCTTGGCGACGTTCGGCTGGGCGTAGTCGATGACCGTCGTCCCGGCCTGCGCCTTCAGCGGCACGCCGAGCCGGCCGCCGTCGTCCGCCGACCTGGCGGCCAGCGTCTCGACGATCGCCCGGTCGGTGAGCGTGATGTTGAGGAAGCCGGGCCCGGAGACCTCGATGTCCTTGATCAGCCCGCCCGCCGGGAGGGCGGCGGTGACCTGGGCGGCCAGCTCCCGCGGATTGCCCTTGAGCTTCTTGGCGAGCGCCAGGATGCCGTTGGCCTGGAAGTCGGCCCGGTCGCTTCGGCGCAGCAGCGGGTCCGCGGTGCCGGCATCCGGCAGAGCTGCCGTCAGGGCGTCCGCCAGCTGCTGCTGGAGCGTGGAAGCGAGGGAAGGGACCGAGGCCATGGCTGGCTGCCGTTTCCGTAGGGGTACAAGGGATCACCCCAGTATCCCACGGGGCGTAAAGCCGTTTTCGCGCTGCGGGGGGTAGCTGGGAGAATGGGCCGTACCCCATCGGGAAACGACAGACGAGAGAAGGACGTGCCGACCGTGGCCGAGAGTCAGACCAGCACCGAGACCGACTGGGTCTCCCGCTTCGCGGACGATGTCATCGCCGAATCGGAGCGTCGTGCGCCTGGCAAACCGGTCGTCGTCGCCTCCGGTCTGTCCCCCTCGGGCCCGATCCACCTCGGCAACCTCCGCGAGGTCATGACCCCGCACCTGGTCGCCGACGAGGTCCGCCGCCGCGGGTACACCGTGCGCCACCTGATCTCCTGGGACGACTACGACCGCTACCGGAAGGTCCCCAACGGGGTTCCGGGCGTGGACGCGTCCTGGGCCGAGCACATCGGCAAGCCGCTGACCTCGGTGCCCGCCCCGGCAGGCTCCGCGTACCCGAACTGGGCCGAGCACTTCAAGGCCGCCATGACGGCGGCCCTGGACGAGCTGGGCGTCGAGTACGACGGAATCAGCCAGACGGAGCAGTACACCGCCGGGACCTATCGCGAGCAGATCCTGCACGCGATGAAGCACCGCGCCGACATCGACGCCGTCCTGGACCGCTACCGGACGAAGAAGGACCCGGCGGCGGCCGGTTCCGCGGCCAAGGGCGGCAAGAAGCCGCAGCAGCAGAAGAAGGCCGACGAGGCCGAGCTGGAGGCCGCCGAGGGCTCCGGCGCCGCCGACGAGGACGACGGCAGCGGCAACACCGCCGGCTACTTCCCGTACAAGCCCTACTGCGGCAACTGCGAGAAGGACCTCACCGTCGTCACCTCCTACGACGACGACACGACCGAGCTGAACTACACCTGCTCGGCCTGCGGTTTCGCGGAGACGGTCCGCCTGAGCGAGTTCAACCGCGGCAAGCTCGTGTGGAAGGTCGACTGGCCGATGCGCTGGGCCTACGAGGGTGTGATCTTCGAGCCCAGCGGCGTCGACCACTCCTCGCCCGGCTCCTCCTTCGTCGTCGGCGGCCAGATCGTCCGCGAGGTCTTCGACGGCGTGCAGCCCATCGGGCCCATGTACGCCTTCGTCGGCATCTCCGGCATGGCCAAGATGTCCTCCAGCAAGGGCGGGGTGCCCACCCCGGCCGACGCGCTGAAGATCATGGAGGCGCCGCTGCTGCGCTGGCTCTACGCCCGCCGCAAGCCCAACCAGTCGTTCAAGATCGCCTTCGACCAGGAGATCCAGCGGCTGTACGACGAGTGGGACTCGCTGGGCCGCAAGGTCGCCGACGGTACGGTGCTGCCCGCCGACGCCGCCGCGTACTCCCGGGCCATCCGCACGGCGGCCGGGGAGCTGCCGGCCACCCCGCGCCCGCTGCCGTACCGGACGCTCGCCTCGGTCGCCGACATCACCGCGGGCGCCGAGGACCAGACGCTGCGCATCCTCAGCGAGCTGGACCCGGACAACCCGCTGACCTCGCTGGACGAGGCGCGTCCGCGCCTCGACCGCGCCGAGAACTGGATCACCACCCAGGTCCCGGCCGAGGCCCGCACGATCGTCCGGGACGAGCCCGACAAGGAACTGCTGGGCTCGCTCGACGAGCAGGGCCGCGAGTCGCTGCGCCTCCTCCTGGAAGGCCTGGACACCCACTGGTCGCTGGACGGACTCACCACGCTCGTCTACGGCGTGCCGAAGGTGCTGGCCGGTCTTGAGCCGGACGCCAAGCCGACGCCCGAGCTGAAGGCCGCGCAGCGGTCCTTCTTCGCGCTGCTCTACCGGCTGCTCGTCAGCCGTGACACGGGGCCCCGCCTGCCCACGCTGCTGCTCGCGGTGGGGGCGGACCGGGTGCGGAGGCTGCTGGGCGCGTAACGGCGTACGTGACCGCGTACGTAACGGGGAAGGGCCGCCGTCCGGATTTCCGGGTGGCGGCCCTTTCGTCTGCGTCTGCGTCTGCGGCCGCAGATCTGTACGACTGCGGCTCAGGCGCTCTGGTCGGCCGTCACGCGCCGCATGTAGAGGTCCCGGAACCGTGGCATCAGGTCCTGGAGCAGCTCGGTCGAGCGCGGGTGATGCACGTCGTGCCGGTCGGCCAGGTGGATGTCGAGGGTCTCGACGTTGGGGTACTGGCCCTCCTGGTCCGTGTACGCGCTGAACTCCTCGTACGCGCGGTCGGCGAAGTCGTTGTCCTCCTGGGACCACTCCTCCAACTGCGGCGCGTCCTCGGGGCCGGGGGCGGGGACGGCGGGCGGCTCCTCGTCGGCGGCCTGCGGCACGGGCCGCGCCTGCTGTACGGGCTCCGGACCCGCCTGCGGCTCCTCGCGGAGGCCTTCGCCGCGGGGGTGCGGGACCGCGCCGATCGTGCCGACGTCGCCGAGGGGCCGGGTGCGGCCGGGGCCCAGGGGGACGGCGGCCGGGGCGGGCTCCAGGTTCTCGGCGTGCTGCGGGTCGTACGCGCTGGGGTGCGGGGTCTCCGGGAGCTTCTGGGCGGCGAACCAGGGGCTGTCGTGGGTGGGCGGGACCTGCGAGGTCTCCAGGGCCTGGTGCTCCGGGAGTTGGGTCTGCTGGGCCAGCTGGGGCTGCTCGGGCTGCGCGGGCCCTCGCTGGGGCTGAGGTTGCTGGGGTGCCTGCTTCTGGAGTGAGATCTGCTGCTGGTGTTGTGGGTGTTGCAGCGCCTGCTCCTGCTGGGGCTCGTACGCCAGCTCCGCCTTCGGGCGGGACGCCTCGACCGGCGGCAGCAGGGCCGGTTCGATCCCGGCGGCGGCGAGTCCGGCCGGGGCGGTCTCGGCGAGCGGTACGCCGTACTTCGCCAGCCGCAGCGGCATCATCGATTCGATCGGGGCCTTGCGCCGCCAGTTGCGGCCGAAGCGGGCCTGGAGCCGGGCCTGGTAGATCAGCCGGTCCTGTTCGAGCTTGATGACCTGCTCGTAGCTGCGCAGCTCCCACAGTTTCATCCGCCGCCACAGCTTGAACGTGGGGATGGGGGAGAGCAGCCAGCGGGTGAGGCGGACGCCGTCCATGTGTTTGTCGGCGGTGATGTCCGCGATCCGGCCCACCGCGTGCCGGGCGGCCTCGACGGAGACGACGAACAGCACCGGGATCACGGCGTGCATCGCGGTGCCCAGGGGGTCGGGCCAGGAGGCGGCGCCGTTGAACGCGATCGTCGCGGCGGTCAGCAGCCACGCGGTCTGGCGCAGCAGCGGGAACGGGATCCGCATCCAGGTGAGCAGGAGGTCCAGGGCGAGCAGGACGCAGATGCCCGCGTCGATGCCGATGGGGAAGACCAGGGAGAACGTCCCGAAGCCCTTCTCCTCCGCGAGCTCGCGCACTGCGGCGTAGGAGCCCGCGAAGCCGATCGCGGCGATGAGCACCGCACCGGCGATGACGACCCCGATGAGTATGCGGTGCGTGCGTGTCAGCTGCATCGCGGCCACGCGCGATCCCCTCCCCGACCTCTGTACCCGAACCCGGCTTCAGCGCCCGGCCCTGTTCTTCAGCCGGGCGTCCGACGCCCGGCGATGGCACAGCCTGGCACATATGTGCGAGTTTTGTTGCGCGGGGAGGAGCGCGGACGGCTCTGGAGGCAGTCCACGGCAGCAACCTGACGGGGTCTCCGCCGGGCCGGGCGGACTAATCCTGCGTCTGTTTCTTTACCTGCTCCTGCGTCTGCTCCTGTGCCTGCTTCTTCGCCTGGCGCTGGTCCTGGTCCCGCGTCCGAGAGGGAAGCGGCGTGGCCGGTGGCACGGTGAACAGCCGTGAGTAGCTGTCGTAACCGCCCGTCTCGCCGATCATCTCCGGCCCGGCCTCGACCCAGGCGTGGGCGGCGAACGGCGGTGCCGTGCGCACCCCGACGCACCATGTGGGCCAGGTTCCCCGGAGCCGGCACAGCAGCGCCGTCGCCAGGGAACGGGGCAGGCAGGCGCGCAGTCCGTGCAGCCCGAGGCTGGAGGCGAGAACGGAGTCCCGCGCGGTCGTGACCTCGGCGGCGTCGGCGGCCGCCGCGCCCTTGCTCAGCCGCGTGAGGACGCGACGCAGCACGTACGGCTTGAACAGCGCCAGGATCCGGGCGAGGCAGATGGCGAGCCTGGTCTGCAGGCGGAGCTTCCAGGGGCGCGGGCGATGGTCGCGGTTGAGCGCGACGGTGACACTCACTTCTCCACCACCCCGGCCGAGCGCATGGCCTCGATCAGCGCGTGCACGTCGGCGGCGGCCCGGTCGCTCTCCACCTCGAAGCTGCCGGTGACCCGCCGGATCGCCTCATCGGGTCCCTCACCGTCCAGCAGCGTCCGGACGATCACCGCGCCGGGCGGGTTGAGCTGCCAGTACTCTCCGCTCTTGGTGTCCAGCAGCACGGCGCCGTATTCGGTGTCGGTGACGACCAGATGCTTTCGGTTGCGCAGTTTCATGCCTGGCTCATCCTTGTCTGTCGGGTGGGTTCCGTCATCGCGTCGTCACGTCATCGCGTCGTCACTCGTCACGCGATGGAACGCAGCCAGACCTCACAACTGAGCGTGGAGTTGATGGACCCGTCTGCGAGGTCCGGGGTGCCGGGCCGCGTGCACAGATCCGCGAGATGGGCGGCGTCGATCAGCCCTGCCTTGCCCAGCGCGCTCTCCTGCCACAGCTCGATGAGTTCGGCGCGATGGCGGTAGAGGCCGCCGACCGCGTCGAAGCTGCCCTCGGCCTTGGAGGTGCGGGCCCGGCACGCGTCCGGGAGGATTCCGCGCATCGCCTCCATCAGCAGCGGTTTGTACGCGTAGGGGGTCGCCCGGTCCTCGACGCGGACGGAGAGCGCGGCGTCCACCACGCCTTCGTCGAAGTAGGGCATGGTCAGCGGCACTCCGGCGAGACGGGAGGCATCGCAGGTGGACGCCATGTCCAGCGTGGTGGTGAGGAGGTTGTCCAGCTCCAGGTGCCGGCTGACGACCGGACTACGGGGCTCCGCCTCCGCGACCACGCCGGCGAGTTCCTTCGCCAGCAGTTCCCGGCAGTCCGCCGTGAGCCAGGACGGCACCACGGGTTGGCGTACCCAGTTCAGTCCGGGGGCGCTGAAGCCGAGGTCGCCCGACTTGTCCAGGTCGATGGCGGCCAGTGAGCCGTGGTAGGAACCTCTGTCGGCCAACTGGCGCAGCACGGTGGTCCAGGACCAGCCGTAGAGAATTCCATAGGCGCGAATACGCTGAAGGGAGAGAACAGGGCGACGGGCCAGCAGACTGTAATAGTGCGATCCGGAGCTGAAGAACAGATGATCTCCGCCCTGGCCGCCCATATGCAGCCGGGAGCCGCGTTCTGCCATACGGGACATGAGGATCGTCGCACGTTTCCGGCTGACCGCGATCATTCCCGGGAAATCGGAACGGCACGAGGTGTCGAGCGCACCGGAATAGAAGAGCGGCTGTTCTTCCGAGGGGAGCTGATAATGCTCCACATGAGGCCATGCGGATGCCGCGACCCGCGCCCAGTGGCCGTCCTCATTGATGGATTCGTCACCGCCATTGGTGCAGGCGATGAATTCACCCTCGCCGAGCTGGCCCGCGGCGATCGAGCTGAGCGAAGTGGAGTCGAGGCCGCCGGACAGGTCGGAACTCATCAGCCCACCGCGATGGGTTCGCGCGCCTACCGCGGCGACCAGCGCCTCCCGTACGGCCGCGGCGCCCTCGGCCATCCGCAGCCGGGGCTCGGGCGGCCGGTGCCGGCGTACCGTGCGGACCCGTTCGTCGCCCTCGCCGACCACCATGCGCAGACCGGGCTCCACGGCGTCGATGCCGAGCCACATGGTGCGGCCGTCCAGGTGCCGCGGCACCGGCAGCAGCAGCTTCCAGGCCAGTGCCGACATGTCGGTGGACGCACCGGTGAGTTCGGCCAGGCGCAGCGCCCGGTCCGAGGCGACCACCGTGCCGTCGACGCGGGCGTGGTAGACCCGCCGCGTGCCGTAGGCGGTGCCCTGGACGTGCAGAGCGCCGGCGATGCTGGCGATCACGTGGAAGTCGCCGGGCAGGGCGGACGGCAGGCTGTCGAGAGCGGCAGGGGAGCCGTTCAGCCGGGCGGCCAGGTCCTGGAGTTCGCCTCCGAGCCTTGGAAGGGTGCCGATCAGCGCCACGGAACTGCGTCCGGCGCGGGCCACGGCCAGGTCCTCGTCGTCCCAGGCGCCCAGGACCCAGGGGCGGCCCGAAGGATGGTCGATCGACTTCAGGCCGGGATGGGCGGAACGCAGGCGACGGACCACGGCCGCCGCATCGTCCCGATCAGGAAAGGCCAGGAAGTGTGGCGTGCCGTGATCCATCACAGTTATCTCCTGCTGATCGAGGTCTAGAACCAGCCGGGAGCATTCCAGTCGGCCTGGATGATGACGACCAGGCCGGTCTTGCTGCGGAAGGAGCCCGCAGAATTGAACTCAGGGGTCTCGTAGAAAGCCTTCTTCATCGGTGACACTCCTTTTCTCTGAGCGGATGGAACATGACGAGCACCATCGTGCCGAGCCCTGATGCGCCTCTCAATAGAGGTGACCGGTAGGTGCCAAACGGTGATGTGCGGATCCCGGGGGCGTTACTCGCTGAATCCGGAGTGGCACGAAAGTGTCAGGCGCATGCCGCCGGGTGGGTCGGAAACGTGCGAAACCCGGCCCTCGGGGAGGGCCGGGTTTCGGGAAATCGGTGCGGGAAGAGGGCGTTCGCGTCCTGCCCGCATCGCGGATCTCAGGTCACGTCACGGGTGCGGACGCCCGGGTGGATCGTCAGCGGCTCGGCTACGGATACGTATATGGCTGCTGATACGGCTACGGATGCGGCTATGGCTACGGATGCGGCTTCGGCTACGGCTTCGGCTTGGACTTGGACTTGGGGTCGTCGCTGTCGCTGTCGCTCCCCTTGGCCGTGTCCGTCTTGGGGTCCTTGGCGTCCTCGGAGTCCTCCTCGGCGCCGCCCTTCGCCGGGGGAGTGACCTTGGCGTCGGAGGTGTCGGCGACTGCGGCGACCGCCTCCTTCGCCGCCTTCTGGGCGCCCTTGACGATGTCCGCGGACGAAGGCGTCTTCGCCCCCGCGTAGCCCGCGCCGTTGTACGTCAGGGTGACGACGACATTGCCCGTGCGCGCCACGACGGTGGCGTACACGAAGTCCTCGTCCGTCTTGCTGAGGCCGTAGGTGATGAGGGTGGCCTCCTCGCCGATGCCGGCGGTGGGCTCCGCGGCGATCTTCTCGGCGCCCTCGGTGGCCTTCGTCTTGGTGACCTGCTTCGCGTAGTCGTCGGCGGCGCGCTTGGCGCCGCTGCCCAGCGACTGGTCCGAGTCGAACCGGGTGAAGCCGACGTCCATCCAGCGGTACTGCGAGCCCTTGACGCCCTTGTCGTCCAGGCCGTTCCAGGAACAGCTGCTCCGGGCCGCCAGGTCGTTGGACCGGCCGGCCGTGCCGTTCTTCTTCTTGGCCGACGGCACCAGGTCCTTGACCGTCTTCTTCGTGACCGAGGCGCACGGGTCGGGCAGGTCGGTGAACTTCGCCGCCTCGACGGTGGGCTCCGAGGGCTTGGTGCTGGGGGTGCCGGACGACGAGGAGCCCGCGTTCTTCTTGCCGTCGGAGTCGGAGTCGGAGTCCGACGAGCAGCCGACGGCTACGAGCATCACCGGAACGGCGGCGCAGGCGAGGATGCGGGACAGGCGCGGGGCTGATCGGTGCATGGTTCCTTCACTCGGATGGCACGGAGCTCTCGGTGCTGGAGGTCTCGGGTTCGTGCGGTGTACGGGCGGGCTCGGTAGCGGGTCGGTACGTCTTCCGGACAGCCACGGTACGACGGGCGGCGGCCGTCCCGTGCCGCCGCCGAGCGCCCCCGGCGACCGGAATCCGGCCGGTGGGGGCCCCTCGGGCGGGGGCTATTCGCTGAGCGTCTCGGCCAGCTTCCGGGCCAGTGCCTGGGCCTTCTCCTGGAGTTCCCTGCTGTCGGACGCCTGGGTGGCGAGGGCGGGCTGCTCGGCGTACCGGACGGTCACGACCACGTTCGATGTGCGGAATACCACGCTCACCGTGCGGTGGTGTGCGGTGGAACCTGCCCGAGTGGGCAGATCCTGCAGAAATGCGGCATCTCCGAGGTTGTCGAGGATGCGTGAGGGGAGGGCGGCCTCCGGACTGCCGCTGTTTCCGCTGCTTTCGCCGGTTCCGCCGGTCCGCCCGGAAGGCTCTCCGGAGGGGGACGAGGGGTCCGCCGAGGCCGTGGCGTTCCCCGCCGCGTCCTCCGACTCCCCCTCGCCGGAGCCCTTGTCCTCGTCCCTCTCCTGGCCCTTCTCGCCCGGGGTCCCGGTGTTCTTCTCGGCGTCCGGCCCGGGGGTCGCCGAGGACGACAGGCCGGCGGCCCGCACCTTCTTCGTGTACACCGCGTCGGCGCGGTCGTCGTCGCTGACCGTGGGGTCGTACGAGACGACGCGCTCGAAGTCGATGGAGAGGCGGTGCGTGGCGTCCGGCGCGTCGGACTTCCAGCCGCAGCCGACCTTGCGGTCGGTGTCGTACGTGACGGACGCCGTACCCCGGAACGCCTTCTCCTGCTGGCCATCGGGCAGTTCCGCGGCTCCGGGCAGCAGGTCCTTCAGCGTGCCGCGCGGCACGGCACGGCAGGGGGCGGGCAGGGTCAGGTACTTGCCGCGGGGCGCGGGCGTGACCGTCGGGCTGCCCGCGTCGCCGCCGGCGCCGTTCGCGTTGCTGTCGGCGCCGGCGCTGCAGCCGACGACGAGCGCTGCGAGAAGCGCGACGCCGGGTACGTACGCCATGTGTCGCACCGTCCCAGGCTCCCTTCGGTACGAAATAAAACGGGTTGCCGCTCGGAGGCGGCCGATGGACACAATGTGTATCGCACGCGCCGCTGTGAATGCCGGTCGGCCGACAGGTTTGCCGATCTTGGCACCGGTTTTGCGCTTTCTGTCTTTTCGGGGGAATCGAGGAGTTATGTCGTACGTAGAAGTGCCGGGAGCGAAGGTTCCCATCCGGATGTGGGCGGACCCCGGGTCGGTCGAGGACGTCGCGATGCAGCAGCTGCGCAACGTCTCCACGCTGCCGTGGATCAAGGGTCTCGCCGTCATGCCGGACGTCCACTTCGGCAAGGGGGCGACGGTCGGTTCGGTGATCGCGATGCAGGGCGCGGTGTGCCCGGCCGCGGTGGGGGTGGATATCGGCTGCGGGATGTCCGCCGTCAAGACCTCCCTCACCGCGAACGATCTTCCCGGCGACCTGTCACGGCTGCGCTCCAAGATCGAGCAGGCCATTCCGGTCGGCCGGGGGATGCACGGCGACGCGGTGGACCCGGGGAAGCTGCACGGGTTCTCGACGGCGGGATGGGACGACTTCTGGGGGCGGTTCGGGGGGATCGCCGATGCGGTCAAGTTCCGCCAGGAGCGCGCCACGAAGCAGATGGGAACGCTGGGCTCGGGCAACCACATGATCGAGTTCTGTCTCGACAGTGATGGTGCGGTGTGGCTGATGCTGCACTCGGGCTCCCGCAACATCGGCAAGGAACTCGCCGAGCACCACATCGGTATCGCGCAGAAGCTTCCGCACAATCAGAGCCTCGTCGACCGGGACCTGGCCGTCTTCATCTCGGAGACCCCGCAGATGGCCGCCTACCGGAACGACCTGTACTGGGCGCAGGAGTACGCCAAGTACAACCGCGCGATCATGATGGCGCTCTTCAAGGACGTGGTCCGCAAGGAGTTCAAGAAGGCGAAGCCGGTCTTCGAGCAGGAGATCTCCTGCCACCACAACTACGTGGCGGAGGAACGCTACGACGGGGCGGACCTGCTGGTCACGCGCAAGGGAGCGATCCGCGCCGGCTCCGGCGAGTTCGGGATCATCCCCGGCTCGATGGGCACCAGCTCGTACATCGTGAAGGGCCTGGGCAACGAGAAGGCGTTCAACTCGGCCTCCCACGGAGCCGGCCGCCGGATGAGCCGGAACGCGGCCAAGCGCCGCTTCACGGTGCGTGACCTGGAGGAGCAGACGCGCGGTGTGGAGTGCCGCAAGGACTCCGGAGTCCTGGACGAGATCCCGGCCGCGTACAAGCCGATCGAGCAGGTCATGGAGCAGCAGCGGGACCTGGTCGAGGTCGTCGCGAAGCTCAAGCAGGTCATCTGCGTCAAGGGCTGACGGACCACCTGCGTCAAGGGCTGACGGGCCATCCGCGTCGGACTGACAGATCCCCTGAGTCAAGGGCTGAGGTGAGGGGCGTCGCCGCCGATGGCGGCACCCCTCACCGGCCGGCGAGGAGGCCCTACGCCGCCTCCGCCAGGTCCGCCTCCGTCAGGGAGGTGACCAGGACCGTGCGCGGTCCCGGCTCGATGCCGGGCACCGACGGGACGGCGAGCAGGCGGCACCCCGCGGCCAGTGCGGCGGCGGCGCCCGTGGGGGTGTCCTCGACGGCCAGGCAGTCCTGCGGAGCCACCCCGAGCGCGGCCGCGGCGGCCAGGTACGGGTCGGGGTGCGGCTTCCCGCGTGCCGTCTCGCCCGAGGTGACCGACGTGTCGAACCGGTGCCGGCCCAGGGTGTCCAGCACCAGGTCGGCCACATGCCGTTCGGACGCGGTCACCAGGGCGGTCGGCACCCCCAGCGCGCGCGCCCGGTCCAGGAGCCGGAGGGCGCCCGGCTGGATGCTCACCCCGGCCGCCACCCGTGCGGTGAACTCCCGGTCGAGGCGGGCGGTCGCCTCCGCCTCCGTCAGGGCGGTGAGACCGGCGCGTACGAGACGACCGGCCGCGTCGGCCACCGCGGCGCCCGCGAACGGGGCGAGCGTGTCCGCATCGGCCGGGGAGCCCTGCGTCCGCAGAAACCCGGCGACGGTGTCCAGCCAGGCGTGCTCGGTGTCGACGAGGGTGCCGTCCATGTCGCACAGCAGGGCGGCGGGGCGGGGAAGCGGGGGCATACGGGGCTCGCTGTTCCTGGGATGGACCGGGATGGACTTGGGATGGACTACCGGGGGAAATTCCCTGCTGGTCAGGGGCTGGTCAGGGGCGGATCAGGGGCGGTGCGCGGCCGGGTGTCAGTCGGCGGCGGTGCGGACCAGCGAATTGGCCTGAACCGAATTGCGTACGGTGAAGACGACCGAACCGGGCCGGTAACGGTCGTCCGAGGTCTCCACCGGGCGGCCCTCGGACGTGGTCGTGGTGCGGCGCACCCGCAGCAGCGGGGAGCCGCGCCGGACGCCCAGCTCCTGGGCGTCCGTGGTGCCCGCGGCGACCGCGTCCAGGTGGTGCTCGCCGTGGCTCATGAGCACGCCGGCCTCGTCGTACAGGCACTGGGTGACCGACTCGCAGTCGTCCGGCAGCCGCTCGACGGCCGCCGCGGCCCACCCGGCGTACACCGTGCGTTCCAGGAGCGCCGGCTCGCCGTCCAGGGTGCGCACCCGCAGGACGTGCAGGACCGGTTCGCCGGGCGCGAGCTGGAGCTGGGCGGCCTGTGCCTCGGTCGCCTTCGCCCGGCGTGAGCGGAGCACCAGGCCGCCGGGGGCGCGGTCACCGGCCCTGGCCCACTCGGCGAAGCTGCGCAGCTCGGTGAAGCTCTGGCTGGGCGTGGTGGACAGGACCGTCCGGCGGGCGCCCTGCCGGGAGCCGATCAGGCCCTCCGACTGGAGCGTGCCGAAGGCCTGCCGGAGGGTGCCCCGGGACACGCCGTGGGCCAGGGCCAGCTGGGATTCGGACGGCAGCTCGGAGCCCACGGGGTGGGTGCCTTCGGCGATGGCGCGGCGCAGCTCGTCGGCGATCTGCTGGTGCCGTCGGGTCACGTCTCTCCTTGGGGCTTTCGGGCTGCCGGGATTCTTTTGCGCGTGGTGCGCACGCGGGACGATCATGTCATCCGCACGTTGCGCGGCGCATCCTTCTGCTGCGCGCAATCGGTGTTCCCCTCGAAGTGCGAACCCTGCGTCTAACCGCTTTGGGGGTAGGTAAACCTACGTCTTCATAACGCTTCTGACCTGCAGTTTTTACCTCCGCAAAGCTTTACCTGCCGGTCTCCTGGCTGCTAGCTTCGGCTGGCTTACTGACGATGGCTTGTCCATACAGGTGGCTCGCCGCAGACCCAGGAGTACGCATCGTGAAGGCACATCATCCCCGCCGCGTTCTGACCGCCGCGGCCCTCGCCGGCCTCACCGCTCTGGTGGCCACCGGCTGTGGCTCCGCACCCGACAACGACGGTGCGAAGAACAGCAAGGCCGCGAAGGCGGAATCGGCCGCGGACCTCGGCGGTATGGAGAAGCTCGTCGCGGCGGCGGAGAAGGAGGGCAAGCTCAACGTCTACGCCCTCGCCCCGGACTGGGCCAACTACGGCGAGATGATCGCGGCCTTCGAGAAGAAGTACGACATCGAGGTCAACAACGAGGACCCGGGCGGCAGCAGCCAGGGCGCGCTGAACGCCGCGGCCAAGCGCAAGGGCCAGAGCCGGGCCGTCGACGCGCTGGACCTCGGCACCTCGTACATGCAGGAGGCCAAGAACCAGGACCTCCTCGCGCCGTACAAGGTCGAGGGCTGGGACGACATCCCGGAGTCCCAGAAGCAGCCGGACGCCTCCTTCATGAACAACTACGGCGGCTACATCTCCATCGGCTGTGACGCCAAGGCCGTGAAGAACTGCCCCGAGACGTTCAAGGACCTGCTCAAGCCCGAGTACCGGAACAAGGTCGCGCTCAACGGCGACCCGACCGAGTCCGGGTCCGCGCTGGCCACCGTCATCGCCGCCTCGCTGGCCAACGGCGGCTCGCTGGACGACGCCCAGCCGGGTCTGGACTTCTTCCAGGAGCTGAAGAAGAAGGGCAACTTCGTCCCCGCGTTGTCCACGCTCGCCACCATCCAGCAGGGCGAGACGCCGATCTCGATCGACTGGGACTACCTCAACCTGGGCTACGGCAAGAAGCTTGAGGCCAAGGGCATCGACTGGCAGGTCTCGGTGCCCTCCGACGGCCTGTACTCGCGCTACTACAACCAGGGCGTCAACAAGTACGCCCCGCACCCGGCCGCCGCCCGCCTGTGGCTGGAGTTCATCTACAGCCCCGAGGGCCAGAACATCTGGCTCAAGGGCTTCTCCCGCCCGGCACTCCTGGACGCGATGAAGAAGGACGGCACCGCCAACAAGGCCGCCCTCGCCGAGATCCCCGAGGTCCACGGCACTCCCAAGGAGCCGACCGCGGACCAGGAGGCGAAGGCCAAGGAGACGGTCGTCCAGGGCTGGGGCAAGGCGGTCAGCTAAGCATGCCCGACAAGACCGCACCTTCCCCCGCGGGCAGCGGAGCCGCCACCCTGGCGGACTCCGCGCCCGCGGCGGGCCCGGCCGCCGCCCACGCCCGTCCCTCACCCCCGGTACGGAACGGCGGCGCCCGGCGCCGCGGCGCCGGGCGGCACCGCTGGCCCGTCGTCGTTCCCTTCTTCGCGTTTCTCGCGGTGTGCTTCGGGCTGCCCGCCGGGACCATGGTGTACGGGGCGTTCACCGTCGTCGACACGGCGAGCGGCGCCAGCCACTTCTCGACACAGAACGTCAGCGGGTCGCTGTCCGGGGCGTACGCGACCGGACTGACCGGGAGCGTCGAACTCTCGCTCGTGACCGCGCTGCTGGCGACCGTCATCGGCACACTGATCGCCCAGGCCGTCGTCAGTTCCCCGCGGCCGGCCCTGCGGGGCGTCGTCGTCTCGGCCAGCGGGGTGCTCGCCAACTTCTCCGGCGCGCCCCTCGCCTTCGCCTTCATCGCGACGCTCGGCACCACCGGCACGGTCACCCAGCTGTTCCACCTGGACCGGACGGGCTTCAGCCTCTACAGCTTCACCGGCCTGGTGCTCGCCTACCTCTACTTCATGATCCCGTTGATGGTGGTGACCGTCCTGCCCGCCCTCGACGGCCTGCGCTCCCAGTGGCAGGAGGCCGCCGCGTCCTGCGGCGCGACCCGCGGGCAGTACTGGCGGCACGTCGGCATCCCGGTGCTGACCCCCTCGCTGCTCGGCGGTGCGGTGCTGATGTTCGGCACCGCGTTCGCCTCGCACGCCACCGCCGCCGTGATGGTCGGCTCGTCGCAGCCGCTGATCACCATCCAGATCGCCAACGCCCTCAACGGCAACGTCCTGGTGGGCCAGGAGAACCTCGCCCTCGCCATGAGCCTCAACATGGTCGTGATCGCGCTGCTCGTGATGGCCGTACAGATACCGCTGCAGCGCAGGAGTGCCCGATGGCTCGGATGAAGTTCACCTCGCGAGGCGTCGTCCTGCCGCTCGCCGCGCTGTATTTCCTGGTCCCCATCGGCGCCTCGATCTGGTTCAGCGTCAACGAGGTCGAGGGCATCAGCTTCGACGCGTACACCAAGGGACTCGGCGCCGAGGGGCTGACCACCAGCCTGATGCTCTCGGTGCGCCTGGGCCTGGCCACCATCGTCTGCGGACTGCTCCTGATGGTGCCGACCCTGGTCGCGATCTCGCTCTATCTGCCCAGGCTGCGCCGGATCGTCGAGGTCCTGTGCATGATGCCGCTGGTCGTCCCGCCGATCGCGCTGGTCGCGGGCGTCACCACGGTGCTGTCCTGGGAACAGGACCTGGCCGACACGCCCCTGTACATGACCTTCCAGGTCCTGCGGGACGAGGACTTCCCGCTGATCCTCGTGCTCGTCTACACGGTCATGTCCCTGCCGTTCCTGTACCGCTCGCTGGACGCCGGGCTGCGCGCCGTCGACCTGCGCACCCTCGTCGAGGCCGCCCGCAGCCTGGGCGCCTCGCGCCTCCAGACGCTGTGGCAGGTCGTCGTGCCGAACCTGCGGACCGCCGTGGTGGGCGGCGCCGTGCTCAGCCTGGCCATGGTGCTCGGCGAGTACACCGTCGCCTCCGTGCTCTCCTACCGCCCCTTCTCCGTGTGGATGGTGGAGATCAAGGACTCCGAGGCCCAGCTGTCGGTCGCCGCCGCGATGCTGAGCCTGCTGATCACCTGGGGGCTGCTGCTCCTGCTCACCACCCTGGCCGGTGGCCGGAGCCGCCGTCGTGCGAACTCCGGCCGCGAGAACCGAAAGAAGACCGTGTCATGACCGTCCCCGTGCAACTCAAGCAACTGCGCCGGAAGTTCGGCTCCACAGTCGCTCTCGACGGACTCGATCTGGACATCGCCCCCGGCGAGATGGTCGCCCTGCTCGGGCCGTCCGGCTGCGGCAAGACGACCGCGCTGCGGATCATCGCGGGCTTCGAGAGCGCCGACGGCGGCGAGCTGCTGATGGACGGCCAGGACGTCACCTCGGTCCCGGCCCACCGCCGTGACATCGGCATGGTCTTCCAGTCGTACAGTCTGTTCCCGAACATGACGGCCGCCGAGAACGTCGCGTACGGCCTGCGGGTACGGGGCCGGGCGAACGCCGAGCGCAAGGAGCGGGCCCAGGAACTCCTGGACCTGGTCGGCCTGCCCGGCCGTGAGGGCCACTACCCGCACCAGCTGTCCGGCGGCCAGCAGCAGCGCGTCGCGCTCGCCCGCGCGCTGGCCATCCGGCCCAGGGTGCTGCTCCTCGACGAGCCGCTGTCCGCGCTGGACGCCAAGGTGAGGCTCACTCTGCGCGAGGAGATCCGGCGCATCCAGCTGGATCTCGGCATCACCACCGTCTTCGTCACCCATGACCAGGAGGAGGCGCTGTCCATGGCGGACCGCGTCGCCGTGATGAAGGACGGGCAGCTCGAACAGTGCGCCGTGCCCGGCGAGTTGTACGACCGCCCGGCCACGCCCTTCGTCGCTGAGTTCGTCGGCACCATGAACCGGCTGCCGGGCACCGTCCGGGACGGCGGGGTCGTCGAGCTGTTCGGGCGGCGGCTGCCCATCCACGGCGCGACCCCCGCGGCCGGTGCCGAGGTCGACGTACTGCTGCGCCCCGAGAGCCTGGCGATCGGCGCCGCCGACGGCGGGACGGGCGCCCCCGCGACCGTACGGGTGGCGACCTTCCTCGGCCCCACCACCCGGCTGCACCTCACCACGGACTCCGGAGCCGTGTGCAAGGCCGACCTGCCCAGCTGGGAGGCGACGGCGCTGGTACCGGGAGCACGCTGCACGATCACCCCGCACGACAACCCCGTCCTCGTCGCGGAGCGCGCCGGCGCCCCGGCCTGAAGAACTCCTGCGACGACGTTCACGGACGTCTGACACCGATGTGCGAAACGTCTGCTGACGCCGATGTGCGGAACGTCTGCTGACGCCGACGTGCGGAACCTCTGACGCCGGGGACCGGAACACCGGTCCCCGGCACCCTGCTCACAGCGTCCGGTGGACCTTCGTGTTGGAGGCCTGGGCGCGGGGGCGGACCACCAGGAGGTCGATGTTGACGTGGCTGGGGCGCGTGACGGCCCAGCCGATCGTGTCGGCCACGTCCTCGGCGGTCAGGGGGGCGTCGACGCCCGCGTAGACCTTGGCCGCCTTCTCGGTGTCGCCGCGGAAGCGGGTGGTGGCGAACTCCTCGGTCCTGACCATGCCGGGGGCCACCTCGATGACGCGGACCGGGGTGCCGACGATCTCCAGCCGCAGGGTCTCGGCGAGGACGTGCTCGCCGTGCTTGGCCGCCACGTAACCGCCGCCGCCCTCGTACGCGGACAGCGCCGCGGTCGAGGAGAGGATCACGATCGTGCCGTCGCCGCTCGCGGTGAGGGCGGGCAGCAGGGCCTGGGTGACGTTGAGGGTGCCGATCACGTTCGTCTCGTACATCTGGCGCCAGTCGGCGGGGTCGCCGGTCGCGACCGGGTCGGCCCCGAGCGCCCCGCCCGCGTTGTTGACGAGGACGGCGAGGGAGCGGAACGCGGTGGCGAACTCGTCGACCGCCGCACGGTCGGTGACGTCCAGGGGGTAGGCCGTCGCCTGGTGACCGGCCTCGGTGAGTTCGGCGGCGAGCGCCTCGACGCGGTCCTTGCGGCGGGCGGTCAGCACGACCCGGAAGCCGGCGGCGGCCAGCGTACGGGCGGTCGCGGCGCCGATGCCGCTGCTCGCGCCGGTGACGACGGCGATGGGGGTGGCGGCCATGGCGATCTCCTCGGACAGCTGATCGGGTACGGGGAAAGAATAGGCAGGCGTGGTGGGCGCCCTGTTGCGCGGGCGGCCGCAGGCCCGTGAGGGGTGGTCGTGGGCGCGCATGCCGGTGCGGGGGGTGGCTGCCTGCCTTGCGGGGCGGGCCGTGGGCTGTGCGGGTGGGGGAGAGCGCGTCAGGACGGTATGTTCATCGGACTAATCGGTGTGATCGGTATGTTCCGGGCATGTTGATGCTGAGCAGAAGACTGTTGATGCCGCTGTCCGTCGCCGTGGCCGTGGCCGCGGCGACGACCGTGCCGGCCGCGACCGCGGTGCCGGTGGCCGATGCCGACCCCGTCTCCTTCGCGGCCGCCGCCCCCGCCGCCCCCGCTGTCCCTGCTGTCCCCGCCGCACCGGAGGCGGACGTCTCCCATCACGGGCACGTCTCCCTCTGGAGCGACCGGCTGGAGATCCGGCTCCGGACCGCGAACCGGGGGCCCACCGACGTACCCGCGTCGACGGTGCGGCTGCGGTTCTCCGAGCCGCTGTCCGTACGGCAGCAGCTTCCTCCGGGCTGCCTGTGGGGCGGCAGGGCGGCGGTGCTGTGCGAGACGGGCGCCCTGACCGCCGCCGGGCAGGCCCGGCGGACCGCGCTGGACCTGCGGCTGGCGGACCGCCCGGCCGAGGTGGTCGTGCGGGTCGACACAGTGTGGAGCGGCGGGACGCGCGACGCGGACTCGGGGAACGACGCGCACACGGTGCTGGCGCCCGCGACCGGGGACCCGTACGCCTTCTGACGCCTACGCCTACGGAGTCGCAGGCCTTCGGAGTCTTACGCCCACCGGGTCGGGCGCCGGGCGCCGGGTGCGGGGCGCGCGGAAGCGGGGACTCCGGGATTACGCCGCCGCGCCCCCGAATTCGCGGACCGCCTCGGACACGATCGTCTCCAGGTGGCCGTGATGGGCGCCGCGCCAGTACACCCGGGAGCACTCCGTGCACTGGGCGAACACGTCGTACGCCTGTTGCGTGCCGTGCTCCAGCAATCCGCTCACGGAGTCCTTCGCGGCCCCGGTCAGGGTGCCGTTGCACGCGGTGCAGCGGGTCCACGGGGCCAGGGCCGGAGCGAAGCGGCCGAGGACGTCGCGGAGCTGCTCCTTGGGGCGGTCGCTGTAGACGTACGCCCCCGCCCAGATCTCGCGGCGGCGCAGCAGCCCGCGATCCCGGGAGAGCAGGACACGCCGCTCCCGCGCCGAGAGGGTGGCCAGGGCGGGGTCGCCGATGTCCTCGCTCTCGTACGCGGCGTCCACGCCCAGCAGCCGCAACCGGCGGGCCAGCGTGCCGAGATGGACGTCGAGAAGGAAACGCAGGGGTGCGCCGGGGACCTGCTGGGGGCGTTCCACGGCGCGCACGTCGACGTGTTCGCCGGGACCGGGCACATGCGAGCGGGCCACCGGTGCGCCGTTCACCAGCAGCGTTCCGGCCTCGGTGAGCGGGACGCCCAGGGACTCGATGACATGGCCGAGGGTCGAGGAGCCGTCCGTGACGAGGGGCGTGGGCCCGCCACGGCGGTCATGCGGGACGAAGAGCCGCAGCTCAGGGGCTACTTCGAGGGTGATCTCGGGTCCGTTCACCCGGTCAGGATGCCACCGGGGCGGGACGGCCTGCCAGGGATTCGACGGGGATTCGACGGGGTCCGGCAGGGATGCGCCGGAGTTCGGCGGGGTTCGGCGGGGCGTGCCCCGCCGCCTCCGCGACGGCCGACGCATGGCGGTGCGGGCACGGCATCAGCCCGGCGGGCACCGCCGCGCCGGATGTGGACGAGATCCATCACATCGTGGGGACCGGACGGACGGGAGCGGTCCGTGCTCGCCGACGTCCGCCCCGCACGCGGCGATCCGCTCTGATCCACTCCGAATCGCCCTGAGCCGCCCTGAGCCGCCCTGAGCCGCCCTGAGCCGCCCTGAGCCGCCCTGAGCCGCTCTGATCCGAGCAGATCCGAAGACCTGCCCCGGACTCATGAACTCCGGGGTCAGGGCCACACCAGGCAGTACGTCTGGTGCCCCGCGTCGTGCAGCCGGTGGGAGAAGTCCTGCCACTCGTGGAGCGATTGGGTGCGGGAGGGCACTGACCTGGGATTTCCCCTGGGAATGTGCGTTGACCTGGGAAAACTCCTCTCGGTAGTTCTCACGGATCAACGCCGTTTCCCAGGCTCATGTGCCCTGGATGTGCCCTGGGTGCTCACTTTCTACCGACCTCTTTTGCCTGGAACGGGTCGGTGCGAGATCAGCGCCTGGGGTGGCTGACGTTCTGCTTGTCGCGCCTCACGGCTGCTCCGGGCAGCGGCTCTGACCGTCGCTCACTGCGTATGTCGAGACCTCTGCCGAGCGCACCGACATTACGGGATCGGGTCCGCCATGTTCCCGGACGCGCACCGGGTCCCACAGGTAGAGGACATCGCCATCCGTGCTGAAAGTGAGCAGCGGACGATCGGTCGGGAGTGGTCCGTTGTGCACGGAGAGCTTGCCTTTGAGCGGCTGTACGCAGATCCGCACTCCCTGGATGCCGAAGTAGGAATCCGGTGCAGTCGCGTTCACTACGTCACGGGCCGCGCGGTGGGCCGCATCGGAGGTCCGGCTCATGAACGCAAGTCCTCCAGTGACGACGAGCACGACTGCGGCAACAGTGGACAGGACGCTCACCATGCTCTTCTCCCAGGTCCAGTGGAAATGGCGAGCCCAGCCGTAGAGAGCCAGAGGCGGCAGGAGTAGCCCCAAGCAGCCGAGAGTGGGGAGCAGTGCAGCTGCACTGGTCCAATAGACGGGCGTGGAGACCGAGTCGGCGGGGATTCCGAAAGCGTCCTCCACGTACAGGAACTGCAAGAACGAGCCGACGAACGGCAGGACCCACGGCAGGGGCAGGACGAGCACGGTAAGCAGGCCGACGGCGTGCCTGCTGATCCAGGTCTGGCGAACGGCAAACCAGCAGCCTCGGGGTACAGACCACAGCAGAGCCAGACAGGCGAACGTAAGCAGAACGCTTCTGATCTGCGCGGCGGCGCCGTAGGGGTTCTGTTGGTGCCACATGTATCCGGGCATTGTGCTGCTGGCGAGGATCAAGGTCCCGGCCGCCCAGCGCAAGGGCCAGGGGCGACGCTGATTACTCGTGTACCAGTTGCCGACGAACCATGCGGCGACGGCGAGCGGCGCGAACATAGCCAGCTGGCCGAGCAAAGAACGGTCGTACGCGAGCCAGCCGTAGAACATGAGTAGGAATGCCAGGGCAAGGCGGAGCGTTTTCCCTCGACGGCCGTGCCACCAGGGATTTTCGTCCTCATCCGTCTCATTGGCCTTGGGCCCCACGCTTTTGCGCACGCCGTGGCGCGACTCATCAAACTCGAAGCCTCCGAGCCGCTGTCGCCCAAGTAGCTCGCGGACCTCCGGTTCATCGACGGACGGGGCAACACCGATGGTGCGCTGCTCGTCGGCGAGGCCCGACTGGGTACGCAGCGAGGACAACCAGCCGAGGCCCCGCCTGTTTCGCCAGCTGGAGGACTCCCGAAAGACGCGCCAAGTCACTATCGGCTCAGACGCCTCGGCACGGACGAGAGACCCTCCCACGATGGTTACGGATACGTGCTTTCCCACAACCTCCAGCAGACGCTGGCGGGCACCGGTTTCAGCGCCCTTGCGCGAGCCGGGGAGCCGCACTTCTACGACGTAAGCAGCTTGGTCGTCCGGCCGTCCGGGATCTTCCTGCTCACCGGCCGGTCGGATAGCCCAACCTTGTCGCTCGCACAACCCTTTGGCGAGCAACTGATCGCGCCCACGCTTCGGAGCCCGAAAGACCAGATCTACCCGCTCGTCGAACCCCGCGGTCGGCAGAGGGACTTCCACTTCGTCGACAGCTGCGCTGATCGGAGGCCCGCTGAGCTGCCCCGAGTTTCGTAGAGTCCGATCTTGATGGTTCAGGCGGACTGCGGGACTTGCTCCTGGCTCTGCCAGAAGGCTTCCTCGTACTCGG
>NZ_JBIDBC010000043.1:0-52333 GCF_043202835.1 Streptomyces sp. NPDC048142 | reverse complement strand
TAACGGCTCCAGCTTCGGGCCCCGACGAGGAACAGACGCACCAGCAGCAGAAGTCACACAACAACTAACGATCAACTACTGGCGCAGGACACTAGAAGGAGGCTTGAGGGTCGGCGGGCCAACCCTCTGACTCGAAGAAGGGCATGGCCGCACGGTGCGGCACGGAGAGGTCGGCGAGCAGCACCATGAGGCCGAGGTCTCCCTTGTAGAGGCTCAGTCGCTGGGCTCGGAGTGGGCCGGGAGCGCGCAGTGCGTGCCCCGCGAGGGCCCAGGCGCCGTCGAGCCACAGGTCGTCTCCCGTGGAGCGGTACAGGGCGAGCAGACTGTAGGCGCGGCCAGCGAGTCCGCAGCACAGCGAGCGGTCGGTTCCGCCGCCGACCAGCACCGACCGGGCGGCTCCCGCGGCGACGTCGAGCAGCTGGGGGCATCCCAGTACCTCGGCCGCGAGCGTCCACAGGAACACGTATCCGGCGCTGCCGTGGCACCAGCCCTGCATCGACACGGCCTCCGCCTCGGGGGCCGCGCTCACCGGCCAGCGCAGGCGATCGCCGTCACGGCGGGCGAGTGCGTACAGCTCGTCGAGACGATCGCGGACGGCGCTGGGCACGGGGCTCCGCGTCGCCTGACACCAGCGCATGAGTGCGAACAGCACGCCCGCCCAGCCGTGTGCGATGCCCAGGTACTGCCATGTGGTGGACGCGGCCCTCATCTCGGCCGAGCGCTCAAGCTCGCTGACGAGCTCGGTCTGCAGGGCGGCCCCGACGGTTTCGACCGCCGGGTCCCGGGTGGCCTCCAGCAGGAGGGAGGCCGCCAGCAGGACTCCGGACCTGCCCAGCGTGAGGTCGACCGATGGGCACGGTGCCTGAACGGCTGCGACGAACGAGGAAACACCGTTCTCCTGCGCCATCGGGTCACCGCCGGCATGGTCCACGAGGGCGCGGACGGCATGAACGCCGCTCGCCCTGTGGAACGGGCTCACCGAGCCCACCGTCTCGGGAGTGATGTCCAGCTCGGGGTTCACGAACGCTTCCGGCCGGTCCATCTCGTGGAGCGCTCGGAGCGACCAGTAGTCGGCTGACGCGAGCAACGACGGCGACTCCTCGGCCATGGCCATGCGGTACAGCGCGTAGGCGATGCCGGCGGACCCGTAGTTCAGTGAGGCGGCCGGCCCTGCCAGGCCTTCGGCGCGAGCTACGCCGCCGATGTCGAGCCCCGCGGTGAACTCCCGTAGGAGAAGGTCTCGTCGGCGGCCCGTCTCGGTGCGCAGGAAGTCCCATGTCGACGCCGTGCCGGCGGCCACGTGATCGAGAGCGGCAGCGAGATGCGTGAGGGAGGGGAATCGATGACCGGGCTCCTTGTGCAAAGCACGCCGGAGCACGCTCTCCAGACCCGGCCAGGGCGCCACGCCACGCTGCGAGAACGGCAGCGGGGGCGCCTCGGCGATCTGTTGGAACATCTCCCGCCGGTCAAGGGAGAAGTCTCGGTAATGGGCGCCTGTCACGAGGTAGTAGAGCAGCGCCGCCAGCGAGTACTGCTCGGACTCCGCCGACACCGGCGGAGGCGGCCGCGAGTCGAGGGCCGACGTGACGTACTCGGGGTCGAGGAACGGGCCGAGGCCTCCCCGGGGTGCCTCACCCGGCTCGTCTCCCTTCACGCCGGCCAGCCCGAAGTCGATGACGGTGACTCCTCCGCTCCCGGCGATGTCCACCAGCACGTTGTTCGGGTGCACGTCACCGTGCACGACACCGGCCTCGTGCAGCCGCGCGAACGCCCGGACGATATCGCGTGCCAGTGCCAGCAGACCGGGGCGGTCCTCGCCGGTGGGGCGTTCCCGCAACATTCGCGCCGCGGTCTCGCTGTCGGCGCCCGGACGCCATTCGGTCGCCAGGTACGGCCTCCGGCTCAGCAGGCCGGAGGCGAGGCAGCGTGGGCTCACGGTCGCGTCCAGCGTCGTCAGGACCCGGGCCTCGCGCCGCAGTGCCGCCGCAGCCGGGGACTCCGGCGAGCGTGCGAGCTTGAGGGCCGCCACCGTCTCCGCGCCGCTCACCTCGTAGACCTCGGTGTCCTCGACCAGGTGTACACATCGGACGACGGAGAAGCCGTCGACCACGTCCCCCGTCTTCAAGGTGGCGCCGACGGGGGCGGCGAGGTCGGCGTCAGGAGGCACGAGGTCGTGCATCGCGATCAGGCGGGAGAGCACCGGGAACGACTCGTCGAGCACCGCCTCCGGATCAGCCCCGCGCGGGAGGCTGTACCGCAGGACCGCCTCGACGATGGTCATCGGCCGCCGGAAGTGCCCGAGCAGGACCGCCGTCTCGGCATCCACCAGGCTGGACGGCGTACGGGAGTACCTGCGTGTCACAGCGTGGCCGTCGTCGTCCAGCCGTCTCCGGATGTCGTCGGGAAGGTCCCGGACCGGGACCACGTCCACGTCCGGCCTCAGGACGAACGAGTCCGTCGCCTTCATCTGTGGTTCCCTGGCGGTACCGGGCCCCAGAAGTCGCTCGCGGGACGCCATGTGGCCGGGTCGACGCCGTCGCAGCGCACCCGCATCAGGGCGAATCTCCACGCGTCGGCACCGACGCCCAGGTACTGGGCGAGGGCGAGCGCTGCGGCGATCCGGCCGGTGAGCCAGGATCGCCAGCTGTGCCGGGGCAACGAACTGTCGCTTCGCCCGTCCGGCGGATCCATGCCCCACGACAGCAGCACACGTTCGGCGTCGAACCGTGCCGCGAACGGAACACCCTGGCCTGGTAGGCGGTCGAGCCGACCGGCGAGTACGGCGGCCAGCCGGTGCAGTTCACCGGCCGACGCCACATACAGGACCATTTTGTCGGGGCGCAGGAGGCCGCGCGGTGTCCGTGCCACCTTCAGCCACGCCCGTGTGCCGCTGTCGAGCAGGGCCGTGACGACGGCGGCGAAGCATCGGGACGTCGCGTCCGGCCGGGGGCTCACGTAGAGCTTGTACCTCGGCCCGGACTCGGTTTCCTCGTCCCCGGTGTCCTCGCCATGGTCGTCGTCGGCCGGGCCCCAGAGCGACCAGGTGTCGGACATGGGCGACGCATCCACGTGACGCCAGCGCCGCTCGAGCTGCCGTCGGGTCCGCCCCGAGCGGTGCAGCCCCAGGTGACGCTCGGTCGCCGCCGGGTCCGGGAAACGGCCGAGCCAACCGGGCGTGAGTGGAACCGAGTTGGAGAGATAGAGTCGGATAGCGAGCCCTTCCGGATCCGTCAGTCCGAGCCCGGCGGCGCTCTGCAGCGCGTGCCTGGACAAGGGATCCGTATCGACCGGCGTGCCCGCTGTGCTTTCGCGGTTCGAGATCTCCCGGTAGGCCGCAGCACCGGAGATGAACGATCGCCCGACCTCGATCTCCACGATCCCGTCGAGCACCAGACCGACCAGCTCGTCGACCCCGGGCCCGGCCGTGAGGGACCCGTTCAGCTCGGCGTATGAGCGGGGCTCTTGCAGCAGCGACACGGCGCGGGCCGTTGCCTTGCACACGACCTTGGGCGACATCGCGCCCGAGCGAGTCGGCAGCAGCAGTGCGCCGACATCTACATCGGGGTGCGCCCTGGTGACGAGCGCGCGTTCCTCCTCGGGCAGTTCGGTCGGCGTCATCACGCGGCAATGGGAGCCGACCCTCATCCGGCACCCCGCGAGACCGTCCCATGCGTCGCGCACGCCCATCACCTCGTCAGGCTCACGTCTCGGTGCCGCGGGGGTTCGTCCTCAGCCCTCCCTGTCTTCGAGTTCCGACCGTCGTGCCCGGAGCTCTTCGAGGGCCTCGGTCAGTTTGCTTTCCAGCTCGTCGACTTCGGTCAGTGTCCGCGGCTGCAGTTCCTCCTCGCGCTCGGCCAGCCGTGTCTTGACATGCCGGAGTTCGCGATCAAGCTCGGTCTTCAGGAGCTCCAGGTCCTCGATTGAGAAGAAGTCCAGGGGGCCGGTGTTCGTGACGGCCGGATGGCACGGGGTGCGACCGCAGTCGCTGACCGGTGGACATCCAGTGGTCAGGCGAAGGCTGCACACCGCGCAGCCTTCGGAGACGCCGATGCATGGCTGCGGCGGATCGAGAATGATCGTCCAGCCGCACGAGTTGGCGGGACAGAACGAGTTCAGCGGACACGCGGCGCGTCCTCGCTGGTCCGCTCCGCTCAGGTCGATCATGAGGTCCCGGATCTTGAAGCGGCCCATGGCTGTCACCTCATCCCGGTGCGTCAAGTGCCGAGGCCGCGAAGCGATCACTACTCCCGCGAGCCGGCCGACAGGGTCCGCCGGACGAACGCGCCCGGCCGCGATCCGACCTGCTCGCCGCTTGCACAGTGGCGCACCATTCGCTTCTTTTAGCGTCACATATGCGCCTGTTGCTCGCAAACTGACATGGGCGCAGTTCCTCGTCCGTGTGGCCAGCCGTCGGCAAACGATCGTTTGTACGAGCGGGGCTGGATGCCGGCACTGTCGGCGAGCAGCCGCCCCGGGCGCCGGCTGCTCACGGTGGTCTCACCCATGGGGCCACTCCGTCCTCTCGCAGGCCACGGTCACCGAGGCGATCGTCAGCTCCGGCTCCCGTCCGCCGCTGGCCCCGTGTGCCCGCAGGTCGAACCGCAGACCGGTCACCCCGCAGGGGCGGCCGGGCGCGTGAAGAAGCCGCCCTCTTCCCGCGTCACTCCCGGCCCGTGCACCAGGACCGCCGTCCGACCGGTGTCTCCGCTGAGCAGACCGTGCCGAACAGCGCGGTACCGTCCAGGGGCTGAAGCGCCATCTCGTGATGAAACATGAGCGGATGGCAGCGAGAAGGCGGGATGGCGCTGTTGAAGCTTCGGCCCTACTGATCGTCGGCTCGCAGCCCGGCGCCAGCCCGGTCGCCGCAGCCCACCGCGACTGGCACGCCCGCCGGATATTCCAGGGAGTCCCTCGCCCCGCGGTGGTCGGCTGACCCGCCGTCACTAGGTGCCGCGGTCCACCGCCAGGGCGTGTTCCAGGAAGTGGGCGTAGCGCTCCAGGGCGTCGAGGGCCGCTTCGGGGTCGGGGTGGGCTTCGAGGTCTTCGTCGTCCTCGTAGGGGGTCAGGCGTACGGCGGCCTCAACCGTGTCCCGGTCCCAGGCGCCGGCGCGGACCGCGGCCAGGAGGGCGGCCAGCGCGTTCGGGTCGCTCTCGCCCTCGGCGATCTCGGCCAGGGCGATGTCGGCCTCGCTCAGGAGGTGCCGGTCGTCGACGACGCCGGTGACGACGCGGCCGGGGACGCCGACGGCGGGCGTCCAGGACGCTCCGTCCCACCGGGCCGCCCCGCTGAAGGCCAGGTCCCACGCGTGGGCGTAGGGGCCCGGCAGTTCCGCGAGGTCCAGCGCGGCGCGTACGTCCTCGTACGCGATCTGGACGTCGTACACGTCCCGGTCGCGTGTCACCAGCACGGGTGCGGTCCCGGACAGGTCGAGCACGAAGGAGCTGCCGCCGCCGTCGTCGTGGGCGGCCCGTTCGGGCTCGGGCGTATGCCGGGGAGGCAGGTCCAGCACGGCGGCGAACGCCGCGCCGTAGGCCAGCCCCGCGGCGATGCGGCCGGGCGAGGAGATCGACGTCCAGTCCGTGTGTTCACGCATGCCGCGGATTTTCCCACCCACCTCTGACAGGCGGCCCCGGGTCAGTACCCGCGCGCGAGCGTGCCCTACGGTCTCACCTGGTCAGCTCGACTTCTTGACCCCCTGAGGTGTCTTTGAGGGCCCGGATATACGAGCCGTCAACAGCGCAGTGATCCACGTCCAGAAGGGACAACGGCTTCCGACCCCGCGCTTCTCCGCGAGTACGTCACCTCGGCCTACGTGTACACGCAGCACCGCATCGTCCCTGTGGAGCAGCTGGCCTGATTGAGGCCCAGGCAGACCCGGCCGGTAATCCCTGGGCTGTTCCGCTGCTCGGAGCGACACCCGACTGCGGCACGGATTCCTGAAGCGATCACTGCGTTCGCAGTTCAAGGGCGCTGTTCGCGCAGTGATCAGCAGCGGATCCGTCAGAGACAGCGGGAGCTGAGGGGCGTCCTGGTCAGGCTTCCTTGGCGACGGGGCCGCTGGTGGGGGCTTCAGCGTTGCGGCGTGTCTTGGCCCAGCCGTTGCGGCCGCTGATCATGCGGCCGACGGCGCGCCAGGAGACGGCGTAAAGGAACAGCAGGTAGAAGGGGTAGGCCAGACCCCAGGCGATGGAACGCCAGAAGCCGGTACCGGGTTCGCATTTGCGCCGGTAGATGGGTCCCCAGATGACGAACTGGCCAAGAGCCATGGCGGCGTAGAGGGCGATGCCGCGCCAGCCTCCGTCGGCGAGGTACGCCGCGGCGGCCTCGGGGTGGCGGCTGTAGGAGGCGGCGAGGGCGATCAGCGGGATCGGGTAGAGCAGCGCGCCGATGAGCTGGAGCCAGGGCTGGCTGAGGAAGAAGGTGAGCTCCAGGAAGCCGATGTTGGGGATCTTGTTGCTGCGCCAGATGGCGGGGATGTAGCCGAAGCACTGCATGACGCCCTGGGCCCAGCGGGTGCGCTGGGTGAGGAAGCGTTTGGTGTCGAACAGGGCTTCCTGTTCGACGTGGGTGTCGGCGCAGAAGGCGTTGATCCAGCCGGCGAGCATGAGGTGGATGCCGAGTTCGAAGTCCTCCAGGAGCCGGCCGGTCCAGGGACGGCCGCGTTCGGTGTTGAGGTCGTCGAGGGCGGAGAGGCGGACGAACTGTCCGTTGCCGCCGAGGCAGACGGTGCGGGAGGTCTTGCGGGCGTGCTGGAGTGCGGCCACCGGGGCGCGGAACTCCAGGTCCTGCATGCGGATGAGGAGGCGGCTGTAGAAGTTGCGTCCGGTGCCCTTGCCGCGGGCGGGCCGGTGGTCGTTGCGGTTCATCATCCGCACCTCGATCTGGACGCCGCCGATGTCCGTGCGCCCGAAGAACCGGCGTGCGGCGACATGGTCCAGACAGCCCGGTGCGGGGCGGCCGTCGGCGTCGAAGACTCCGACGATGATGCGGTTGCGGTCGATGCCGGGCGGGAGCAGCGAGCTGAGCGTGTCGTAGGCGGCGTTGAGGGCCTCGCCCTTGCCCAGGCGGGCGTTCGGCCGGCGCCGCTGGACCAGGTGGACGCCCGGGTCGAGGGCCTCGGCTTGGCGGACGATGTCGCCGGTCCGGTCCTCGGAGTCGTCGTCGATGACCCAGATGTGCGCTTCGGGGCAGGAGGCGCGCAGGTAGGTGATGGTGTCTCCGATGACGGCTTCCTCGTCGCGGCACGGTACGAACAGGTGCCACTGGTAGTCGCTCGCCTTGCCGTGCCTGCGCTTGCGGCGTACGAGCAGGGGCAGCACCAGCCCGAGAAGGTAGAGCGGGAAGAAGAGGCTCAGGACGAGGCTGAAATCGGCCAGGAGGCCCAGCAGGCCGGAGGGCTCGGAGGACGTCACGGAGGTACCTGGTTCCAGAGAGGCGGGTGCTGCGGAAGGGGCCGGTCCGGCCGGCGGGTGAGCGGCGGGCGGACCGGCCGGGCTCGGGTCAGACCCTGGCGGCCTTGAGACGTGCGGAGCGCATCATCAGCGCCCCGCCGGCCACGAGGGCGACGGCCAGCAGGGTCACGACGAGACCGGGCATTCCGCCTGTGACGGCGAGCTGTCCTCCGCCGACCACCACTCCAGCGCCCACGGCGCCCTTTCCTACCGACCCGTACACAGGTCCTCCTTTCGTCGAGGAGCCCTACCGGCCCATCCGGTGGAGCTCCGGTGATCGCCGGCGTGCGGTGCGCGCGCCGGCTGCTGCGGGGTCAGCGGCCCGGCGCGGCGCCCGGCAGGGGCGCGCGGTCGGCGAGGGCCGTCGCCAGGGCGTGGATCTGCCGGGAGGCGGTGCCGTCGCCGTAGGGGGAGGCGGTGGCGGCCAGCCGGCTCTGCAGGTCCGGATCGGCGAGCGCGGCGCGGGCGGCGTCCAGGAGCGGGCGGCCGGGCTCGACCAGGCGGCTGAACCCGGCGGCGACCGCTTCGGGGCGTTCGGTACTGGTGCGGACGACCAGCAGCGGCTTCTTGAGCACCGTGGCCTCTTCCTGAACGCCTCCGGAGTCGGAGACGAGCAGCCGGGCGCGGTCGGCGAGGGCCAGGAAGGTGGGGTGGTCGACGGGGTCGGTCACGTCGAGCCGTTCCAGGAGGTCCTCCAGGCCGAACTCCTTGGCCTTGGTACGGGTCCGGGGGTGCAGGGGCATCACGATGCGCTCGCCGATCCCGGCGAGCGCGGTGAGCAGCGCCCGGAGGCGCTCGGCGCTGTCGGTGTTCTCGGGGCGGTGGACCGTCGCCAGGACAAACGGACTGTCGGCGCCGTGCTCGCGGGCGATGCGTTCGCGCTCCGCGGGGGCCGGCAGCGACATCAGGGTGGCTTCGACGACCGTGTTGCCGGTGACGTGGATCCGCTCGGGGTCCGTTCCGGTCGCCAGGAGGTTGGCGGCGGCCTGCTCGGTGGCGGCGCAGTGGACATCGGCGAGTACTCCGACGACGAGCCGGTTGATCTCCTCGGGCATCGCCCGGTCTCCCGAGCGGAGCCCCGCCTCGACGTGGACGACGGGTATGCCGCAGTAGTGCGCGGCCTGCGCACCGGCGGAGGTGCTGTTGGTGTCGCCCTGGACAACGACCGCGCCCGGCGGGTCGGCGACGAAGGACCGGGCCAGTTCGGCCGTCAGCGAGCCTATCTGCGCCCCGCGCCCCCACGGCCCGGTCGCGCCGTCCAGCAGCAGGTGCGGCTGCGGCAGGCCGAAGTTGGCGAAGAACGCGCCCGACAGGGCACTGTCGTAGTGCTGGCCCGTGTGCACGACCCGCGCCCGTTCCCCGAGGAGCCGGATCAGCGGTGCCAGTTTGATGATCTCCGGGCGGGTGCCGAGCACCACGGCCACGTCGCGTCTGCCGGACGGAATCTCACTCATGTTGGTCCTGCCGCGCGTCCCCGAGCAATCCGGTGCACGCGCGCGCGGCCTGGTACCCGGAGCCGCACGCGGTCGACGCAACAGCCGACCGAAGCTTATGAGCTACCCATTGGCCGAAAATGCCACCCTCGGCACTTGTGACCAAATTGTGCTCAACACGAGAAGGTTCGGTGCCTCGGGAGGGAAAACCGTTCTGATGGCGCAGTCCTGACCGGGCGGGGCCCGTCACGGCATCACCTCACGGCCCCAACAGGGATGAAACGGACTTCATTTGCGTGACGAGGGCATATGCGGCCTGGCCGGCCTGCCTCGTCCGCAGGGATCCGCGGCTCCCCACCTGGCCTGTCCCGTCTGCTTCTTGAGCACGAGGTTCCTCATGCGTATCCGCTCTCTGACCTGTGGGGCCGCGTTCGCCGTTCCGGCGGCCATGTCCACTTCCCCGGCAGGTATCGCGCCCGCCCCGGCGAGCGGGGACACATGACGGCGTCGAACTGGGTCAGGAGCTGCCGCGTACGTCGACGCCGAGCAGGGAGGTGTGCCGCAGGAGGACCGCCGGCCGGCGCCCCGGGCGCCGAAGCGGGCCCAGACAGCTGGTACTTCGTCCTCCGCGACGAGGCCTCCTGCTCCCGTGAAGCTCACGGTCGCCTTTTCGAACCGGGGGCGGCACACTTGTCGGCGCCGGGCCGATGCCGGTGATCGGGCTGTGCAGGCTGTGCGCCAGCTGCACGGCGCTGCCTAAGGGCTGGCGTACCGCTGGATACTCAGCGGCGCGTCGTACTGGAGAGCGTGGCCGCCGCCCCGGTGCAGAGGAACCTGTCCTCAGATCGGCCGGGCGAAGACCAGGGGCTCGGACCAGCCGTCCGGGCGGGAGGCTTGCCCGGGCGGCGATCGTGCCGGCCGACCGGATCGGGCAGGACGATCACGGCCGCCGCGTGCGCGCTGGAGTCGTTCGCCGGCGGCCGGATCCTCGTCACCGTACCGACCCCGGACCTGCTCGCGCAGACCGCCCTTGGGCGTGGTGCCTGGTGGGCCACGCCGCGCCGTTGGTCGCGGTGTGCTCGCTGGAGAACGACGCGGTGCTGGGCTCAGGGGTACGAGCACCCGCCCGGTCCAGCTTTCGCTGTGGGCCGGGTCGGGGACGGTCGTCGTGTTCGCCGCCTACGCCTCCCTGGCGGACCGTGAGGGCATCGACGCGCCCGGAGAGGGCCGGCGGAAGGTTCGCGGGCCGCTGGACGGGGAGCGCCTGTACGGCCGGCGGCCGGCCCCGTTCGGCCTCGTCATCGTGGACGAGGCCCACGGCACCGCTGGTGATCCTGGTCGGCCGTGGGCGGCGGCCCACGACAATGCCTGTGTCCCCGCCGACTTCCGGCTCTACCTGACCGCGACCCCGCGCATCCCCGCCGCGGCCCGGCCGCAGAGGGGCACGAACGGCCGAGAGGCGGAGCTCGCGAGCACGGCCGACGCCCCGGACGGCCATGCTCGGCACCTGGCTGCCTGGCTGCCTGGCTGCCTGGCTGCCTGGCTGCCTGGCTGCCTGGCTGCCTGGCTGCCTGGAGCTGAACCTGGATTCTCGGAGGCGATCGAGCGTGAGATCCTCGCCGGGTTCGAGACCGATGTGCTGGAGATCCGCGCCTCTTCCCCTGTCCTCGGGGAGTTGGAGGAAGCGCGGCGCGGCCGGCGCCCGGCCCTGTTGCAGAGGGCGGAGAAGCTCCCCGCGCCGTCGGTCGGCGGTGAGCTTGTTCGACGGTGTCCGTCGGGCATGACCGATGCCGAGTGGGCCGAGGTCCGTGTCGCGCTGCCGGTGCCGGGGTGGCTCGAGGGCCGGGGTGGGGAGCCGGAAAGCTGCTGCCGCCGGCGGGTGATCGACGTGATCCGCTATCTCGTGGACAACGGCGTCAAGTGGCGGGCGGTGCCCGTGGACTTCCCCGTCCGGGACCGGGTCCTGTGCCTTCTTCCGTCGTCGGCGGGAGGAAGGGCCCGGTCAAGGAGCGCACTGGGGCACGGCAGCGGCCGGCCGGCGGCTTTGGCCGCGGCGTGGGCACTGCCGGCCAGTGGGCAAGCGCCGAGGGCCGGGGTGAGCAGGGCCTGCGCCTCGGGCACACGGCGGGTGGGGGTCATGGCCCGCGGCGCGTCACCGCCGGAAGCCCTGGCCCTGGCCGGGGCCGCGGTCCGGCGTGCGGGGCGGCAGTGCGGCGGCTTCGGGCCGGTGCGCCGCGTGGCGTTCGGCGGTCCGTCTGCTGTAGTCGTCCAGCCGTTGCTGCGCTACGGCCGTCGCCTGCGCGAAGCGCCTCACGGGGTCGGCGTCCCGCTCCAGTACGTCCCTCATCGCCTGGACCAGGTCGGCGTGCATGTTCGCGAGTTCGCCGACCAGTGCGCCGGTCGCGGCCGGTGTTCCGTCGGAGGCGTCGAGCTGCTTCGGCGCCTCCAGATGGTGCGGCTTTCCGGCGAACCAGCCTTCCGCTTCCAGCAGGCGGTGCGAGCCGTGGGTCACCGGGATGAAGCCGCTGGACCTGTGCCAGGCGGCGGCTCCCTCCGGGTTGAGGAGGTACTGCAGGAACGCCAGGGCGCCGTCCTCCACCTCCGGCGGCAGCCCGGCGGCCAGGAACAGGGAGTCGCCGCCCAGGATGTCGCCGGAGTAGGGCACGGCGCCGTTGCGCGGCAGGCCGGCGGCGACGACCTCGATTCCCGCCTGTGCCCCGGCCGACACCACGGACTGGGCCATCACGGAGGAGCTGCAGAGGAACGCCACTTGTCCTTCGGTGAAGGCCTTGAACGTCCCCGCCCAGTCCTGGCCCTCGCCGGTGTGGAGGTAGAGGCCGTCCTTGTGCAGCCGCTGCCACCAGGTGACCCAGGCCAGGGATTCCTCGGAGGCCAGGTCCACCTTCCCGGCCCGGCCCGACCGGCCGTTGGCGTGGTCTGCCAGCAGGCCGCCCTGCTGGCAGACGGCGCCCTGGAAGAACCAGCCGTCGACGGCCCACGCGATGGCGTGTGAAGGGCCGTCGTCGCTCTGCACGACGGTGCGGCAAGCGGCCTCCAAGGCGTCCCAGTCCTGCGGCACCTCGGTGATTCCGGCCGCCCGCAGCATCGTCATGTTCGCGTACAGCAGGCCGGTGGAAACGCTGAACGGCATCGATACCAGTTCGCCGTCGTAGCTGTAGTAGCGGCGTGCGCTGTCGACGAGGTCGTCGGTGACCACCGGCTCGCCGAGGATCTGCCGGCGTTGGCCGATCGCGCGCTGCACCGGGGTGAACAGCGGTCCGCCGGTCGCGGCGACCGCGTCGCGGGCGTGCTGGGTCTCGGTGAAGTAGACGTCGACGAGCGCCGGTACGCGGCCCTGGTCCAGGATGCGGATGAAGTCCTCGCGGCCGGTCCCGGTCCAGTACCGGTACGTCGAGACGCGGACCTCGTAGTCGGGATGTGCCGTGCCGAACTCCGCGGCCCGTCGGCGCACGGGGTCCAGGAAGCCCTCGAACGGGTGGTCGGCGAGCAGTATGTCGACGACGGTCCGGCCGTCGTCCCCCACGTCTCAGCCCTCCCGCTTCGCGGTGATGAACACGAACGTCCCCGGCCCGGACTCCTCGGTCACGCTCAGCCCGGCGGCGGCCAGCCAGGAGCGGATCTCCTGCGGCTCGAACAGCAGGTAGCCCTCGGGGCGGGCGGGGAAGATGTGCGAGCGCTGGAAGTAGCGGTACACCGGGTCGTCGGCCCAGCGGAAGGTCATCAGGGTCAAGGTGCCGCCCGGCCTCAGGCAGCGGCCGATCTCGGCGATCACCCGGGCCGCGTCCGGCATCGCCTGCAGGGCGTTCCAGCAGTTGACGGCGGACAGGCTGCTGTCGGCGACGGGCAGCTCCAGGGCGCTGGCCCGGACCGCGGCCACGTGCGGCAGCCGGCCGCGCAGCCAGTGGAGCATGGCGTCGTTGAGGTCCAGGGCGATGACCCGGTCGGCGCCGGCGGCGTCGGCGACCACCCAGGTCCAGCGGCCGGCGCCGGCGGCGAGGTCCAGGACGGGGGCATCGGTGCGGGCGGCGGCCGGGCGCAGCCGGTCGGCGATGTAGGCGTCCTCGATCGCGGGGGTGATGCCGCCGTCCCAGTTCTGGCCCATGACGCGCAGGAAGGCCGGGCGCAGTCCGGCTTCGTAGTGCCGGCCGACGGTGCTCATCACGGCGGCGTTCTGCAGCACGTCGGCCTCGGTGTCCTCGGGGGTGTCGCTCACGCCGGCGCCGGGGCGTTCCCGGCGGGACAGGTCGAGGATGCCGCCGGGGGCGACGGGGTAGAAGGTGGCGCAGCCCTGGCAGCGCGCGCCTGTGTCCTGGAAGGTGAGGGCGCTGCGGCAGGAGGTGCAGCACAGGGCGGATGCGTGCCGGGCGAACGTGGCGCTGTCGGCGGTGCCCGCCGGTTCGTGGCGGGCCGACCAGTAGGGGTTCTGGTCGACGACCGGGGTGGGCATGGTGTTGGCCAGCGACCACAGGGCCTTGGCGCCGGCCGTGGCCCACAGGGTGCGGGTGTCGTCGTCCCAGGTCGCGGTGGTCTGCTCCGGTGTCAGGGTCCTGATCCAGGCCCGGTCGAAGTCCCGCTCCCGCTCGTCGATGTCCCAGTCGAACGGGGAGGGCCAGGCCCGGCCCAGGTCGGGGTCGAGGGGGTCCAGCCGGGTCAGCCCGCGGTCCAGTCGGGTCCGGTCGTCGGGGTCGAGCAGCACACCGCTGAAGGCGGACCGCACGCGGGCGCGCTCGTGCGGGAAGTGCGAGAGCAGGTACAGCAGTGCCAGGGTGAGCGGTGTGACGGCGGTGGTGCCGCGGACTTCGTCGAGGAGGGGGTCCAGGCCCCGGCGCACGGCGGTGGCGACCGGGCCGTCGAGTACCGGGTACTCGGCCTCGACGAGCAGGCCGAGGGTGATCGCCAGGTAGCCGCGGTGTGCGGTGCCGGTGCCGGTGTCGTTCCAGGCGGTCAGCAGGGCGGGGACGGCTTCCCGCGCGGAGGCGGGGTCGTTCAGTGTTCCGTCGGTCCAGAACGTGCCGGCCAGGCGGTTGAACGCCTCGGCCAGCGTTTCGGGGTCTGCTTCACAGAAGGCGGTCAGTGGTCCGGCGGCGGTGGCCGGCCCGGCGTTCGGGGCCATGGCGAATCCTCTCCTCTGCAGGTCTGCCCCCACGATTGCCTGCCCGGCCGGGGCCGACATCTTCGGGAGTGCCCAACCGGTCCGCGCCTTCGGCATCCAGCGAGAAGGGTCCGCGCCGTGCCGCTGCTAGCGTCTGGAGGCGATCGGACCGTGCGACGCCGGTGGGGTCCGCCCGCCCCGCTTCCACGGCCCGGACGACCCGGCCGGGTGGCCGGGGGCGGGGCTGCGCCCGGGGCGTCGGCCCACCCCGAACCCGGGAGCGAGCATGAAGACTGCACTGCGGACGTGTCCCCTGTGTGAGACGTCCTGCGGGTTACGGCTGACCCTGGACGACGCCGGCTCCGTACTGCGGGTCGAGGGCGACCGGGACGACCCGTTCAGCAAGGGTTTCCTCTGCCCGAAGGGGGCGGCGCTGGGCCGGCTCGACGAGGATCCGGACCGGTTGGCGGGTCCGCTGGTCCGGGTCGACGGGCAGTTGCGGCCCGCCAGTTGGGAGGAGGCGTTCGCCGAGGTGCACCGCGGGCTCGGCGAGATCATGGCGGCGCACGGCCGTGACGCCGTGGCGCTGTACTTCGGCAACCCGACGTTCCACACCATGGCCGGGTTCCTCTACCGGCAGCCGCTGACCCGGACGCTCGGCAGCCGCAACGTGTATTCGGCCAGCACGATCGACCAGATGCCCAAGCATGTCGCCAGCGGTCTGATGTTCGGCGATCCGATGGCCGTGGCCGTCCCGGACCTCGACCGCACCGACTACATGCTGATCCTCGGGGCGAATCCGGTGGAGTCCAACGGCTCGCTGTGCGTGGCGCCGGACTTCAAGGGCCGGCTGCGGGCTCTGCAGGAGCGCGGCGGCAAGGTCGTGGTCGTCGATCCGCGGCGTACCCGCACCGCCGACCTCGCTGACGAGCACCTGTTCATCCGGCCCGGGACGGATGCGTACCTGTTGTTCGGCATCGTGCACACGCTGCTGGCCGAGGAGCTGACCTCTGTGGACGTGGAGGTCACCGGGCTCAGTGAACTCATGGCCCTGGCAGGCGACTTCACTCCTCAGGCGGTGGAGCGGGCCTGCGGTGTGCCGGCGGCGACGACGGTGCGGCTGGCGCGGGAGGTCGCGGCGGCGCCGTCGGCGTCCGTCTACGCCCGGATCGGCACCTGCACCGCCGAGTTCGGCTCGACGGCGCAGTGGCTGGTCGACGTCATCAATGTCCTGACGGGGAACCTGGACCGGGCCGGCGGCGTCATGTTCGCCAAGACCGCGGGTCTGGAGATCTTCCGCAGCGGACAGCCGTTCGCCACCGGCGGGTGGCGCAGCCGGGTGCGCGGTCTGCCGGAGGTTCTCGGGGAGTTCCCGGTCGCCACGATGGCCGACGAGATGGAGACACCCGGGGACGGGCAGATCCGGGCCCTGGTCACAGTGGGGGGCAACCCGGCGCTGTCCGCGCCGGGCGCCCCGCGTCTGGCGCGGGCCCTGTCCGGGCTGGACTTCATGGTGTGCGTCGACCCCTACCTGAACGAGACGACCCGGCACGCGGATGTGATCCTGCCGCCGCCGCGGATCCTGCAGAGCCCGCACTTCGACTTCCTGGTGCAGATCATCATGGTCCGCAACTACGCCCGTTTCTCCCCGCCGGTGCTGCCGCTGGGTCACGACCAGCGCTCCGAGGCCGCGATCCTGGCCAAGCTGTTGCTGATCCTGGGCGGTCAGGGTCCCGACGTCGGGCCCGAGGTGTGCGAGGAGATGCTGCTCGGGCAGCTGCTCGCGGCCGCGCCGGAGCTGCGTGACGGCCTGGACGGGGCCGACGGGACCGAGCGCATACTGGACGCGCTGCTGAAGCTGGGGTCCTACGGTCTGTCGCTGGAGGCGATGCGGCAGGCCCCGCACGGGCTGGATCTCGGTCCGCTCCAGCCGCGGCTGGAGGAGATCCTGTGCACCGCGTCGGGGAAGGTCGATCTGGTGCCGGGGGTGCTGGCCGCCGATGTGCCGCGTCTGCTGGGCCGGCTGGGGGACCCGGCCCCGGAGATGGTGCTGATCGGGCGCCGGCATCTGCGCTCGAACAACAGCTGGATGCACAATGTGCCGTCGCTGGTCGGCGGCAGCAACCGGTGCACGCTGCAGATCCATCCGCGGGACGTGGCCCGCTTCGGCCTCGGGGACCGGGCGCGGGTGCGGTCCGCGGCCGGGGAGGTCGAGGTGTCGCTGGAGGTCACCGAGACGGTCATGCCGGGGGTGGTGAGTCTGCCGCACGGGTGGGGCCACCAGGACACCGGGCAGTCGGTGGCGCGCAGGAACGCCGGTGTCAACGCCAACGCGCTGACCGATGAGCTGGTGATGGACCCGGTGTCGGGGAACGCGGTGTTCAACGGGGTGCCGGTGAGCGTGCTGCCGGTGTGAGGGTAGGGCATCAGGCGGACCTGGTCGTCCACGACGGTGCCGAGTTCAGGGATGCCGGGCGGCGCCGTGCGCGGGGCACGGCGCCGCGGGGATCAGTCCTGGCCGGCCGGGACGACGTTGACGTTCAGGTGGAAGACGTTGCAGGGGTCGTACTCGCGTTTCAGCGCCGCCAGCCGTCCGTACACCTGCTGCGGGTACACCGCCTCGACGTCCGCCGGGAGGATGTCGCTCAGGAAGCCGCTGTAGGCGCCGGACATCGACGGGGCCAGCGCGGACCAGAACGCCTCGTAGGCGGGCAGCAACGGTTCGTTGCCCTCCGGGGAGCCGAGCAGTACGCCCATCACCATTGCCTGGGTGGAACGGTGGGGGAAGGCGGTGGCGTCCTGCGGTACCCGGTTCAGGGCGCCGCCGATGCTGCGGATCTCGACGTACAGGTTGTCGAGGGTGGCCTGTTCGGTGAGGATCGTCGTGACGAGGTCCGCGGTCAGGGCCGGGGTGAAGCGGTTGCGTACCCGCGGGCGCCAGCCGGGGGGGAGGTCGTTCGCGGGTACGAGTGCGTCTCCGTAGGGCATCGGGCGGACCTGGTCGTCCACGACGGTGCCGAGTTTGCGGATCGGGTCGATGGCCAGGTTGGCGGCTGTTTCGTCCTCGCCTGCGTAGCAGACCATGATGGCCAGGGGCGGGGCGGCCTCGCCGAAGGTCGGCCAGCACATGGCGGTGGAGGTGAGTTCCTCGGGGGCGGAGTCCATGTGTGCCGCCCAGCCGCGCAGGACGGTGGCGGTCTCTTCGGGGGCGAAGGAGATCTGGCCGAAGAAGACCTGTGGGACCGGCTGTGCCACGACGGTGAAGGAGGTCACCACGCCGAAGTTGCCGCCGCCGCCGCGGATCGCCCAGAAGATGTCCGGGTTCTCCTCGGTGCTGGCCTGCAGGACGCGGCCGTCGGCCGTCACGACTTCTGCGGCCACGAGGTTGTCCAGTGCCAGGCCGTACTTGCGGGCCAGCCAGCCGATGCCGCCGCCGATCAGCAGGCCGCCGACGCCCACGCTGGTGGTGTCGCCGGAGGTGAAGGCCAGGCCGTAGGGGTGCAGTGCGGTCGTGACCTGGTCCCACTGCGCGCCGGCGCCGAGGCGGACCAGGCGTTCGGACTCGTCCACCACCTCGATGGAGTCCAGGTGTGACAGGTTCAGGACCAGGCCGCCGACGTTGGTGCTGAAGCCGGCGTTGCTGTGGCCGCCGCTGCGGGTGGAGATCTCCAGGTCGTGCTCGCGCGCGAAGGCTATGCCGCGGGCCACGTCCTCGTTGCTGCGGACCAGGATGATCACGGCCGGGTGCCCGGTGTGGACGATCAGATCGGTGAGCTCTTCGTATCCGTAGTCGCCCGGTACGAAAACCTCACCGGTGACTTCGGCCCGCAGGCACGCGATGTCCGCGGGGTCCAAGTCGCTGTTCATGTCGGTCTCTCTTCTTCCGTTGGAACAGCGCCCGTCGGCGCTGTCCTCTTCCTATACCTGTCGGTCGGAGCCGGAGCGCGGATCAGGACATGCGGCGGCATGCGGGTTTGCGCGGCGGTACGGCCCGGAGGGGTCGGCTGCGGGCGGGGTCCCGCGGCCGGTATCCGCCACCGCGTCATGGCCGGGGAGGGCGCCGCCGTCGTGGCCCTTGGGCAGGACCGTTCGGGCAGGCCCTACGGGGACCCTACTACGGTGACCACGCAGCGCTTTGTTCCGGTGACGCAGTGTCATTGCGTTGCCGGGGGTGTCCCGCCGGGTCCTGCCGGCGCGGCCGGCGGGGGATGACCGCCGCCGGCCGGGCTCCGCCGGTGTCTCAGCCCTCCTCGGGCATCTCGAAGAACGGCCGGACCTCGACGGCGGACCACTGCGCGTCCGGGATCATGGCGGCGAGCTCGACGGCACGTTCCCTGCCGGCCACGTCGACGATGTAGTAGCCGCAGAAGTACTCCTCGGCATCGACCAGCGGGCCGTCGGAAGCGGCCGTCCTGCCGTCGCGCACCCGGACCACGGTGGTCCTGGCGGGCTCGCCCAGGGCCTCCGCGGCGACGAACTCGCCGGTCTCCTTGGTGAGCGCCATCAGTTTCTGGTGGGCGGTGCCCACGGTGGCCTGCTGCTCCTCGCTCAGCGCCTCGTTGGTCTTCGGGTTCAGGATGATCAGCAGCATGTACTTCATCGTCGGGCTCCTCGCGGTCGGGCGTCCGGGGTGGACGCTCCCGTCCATGGGTCGGAGCCGCCTCGGGAAACCGGACATCGCGTGCGAACTTTTCACCGGGCCGCTCGCCGGCCGCGGCGTCTTCCGGCGTGCCCGGCGGGTGCCGTGGTGTCAGGGCCGGTTGATCAGATTCTTGAGGTCGGGGAAGGACTCCAGGTCCGGGACCGTCCAGCCGTCCAGGTCGTACTCGGACATGCACTGCTCGGCGAACTTCTCGTAGCCGGCCAGCTGGCCGGAGGCCAGCTGACTGGCGTACAGCTCGACCCGGGTGTTCTCGTGGTTGCCGGAGTAGTTGCGCTCGTACAGCTCGTGCCGGCTGCCGAACTCGCTGCCGATGGCGTCCCACAGCAGTTTCATGAGCTTGACCCGTTCCATGGCCGTGACCCCGCCCGAGCCGCGGACGTACTTGTCCAGGTACGGCCCCGTCTGCGGGTTGCGGAAGTCCTCGGCGCTGGAGGGAACGTAGATCAGCCCGCTGGCCACGTCCTGCAGGATGATCTCCCGGATCCGCGGGTAGCCGACCTGCATGAACCACCGGTAGGCCATCCCGTAGTCGCCGTTGGGGAGCACCGCTCCGTCCTTCCACGGCACCGGGTTGCGCGCGGCCGCGTCGGACAGCCCCCAGAACAGGTTCCGCCAGGCCAGCACCTCCCCCAGCCGGCTCTGCACGCCGCGGAAGTCCCGCACGCCGGTGACCTTCAGCGCCTTGGACAGCAGACCGGCCAGGAACTCCAGCTTCACCGCGAGCCGGATGCAGCCGTGGAAGGTGAACCGCTCGGGGAAGCCGGAGCGGGCGGTGAACATCTGCACCTTGCCCAGGTCCCCGTAGATGAAGACGTTCTCCCAGGGGATCAGCACCTTGTCCATCACGAGGATCGTGTCGTTCTCGTCCAGCCGTGAGGACAGCGGGTAGTCGAAGGGGCTGCCGGCCACGGCCGCGGCCGCGGTGTAGGAGGGCCGGCAGATCAGCTTCACGCCGGGGGCGTCCATCGGCACGGTGGCCACCAGGGCGAACTCACGCTTGCGGATCGGCAGTCCGTAGTGCGCGATGAAGTTGTAGTGGGCCAGGGCCGAGCCGGTGGCCACCACCTTGGCGCCGCTGACCACGAGTCCCGCGTCGGTCTCGGCCTCGACGTGCACGAACACGTCGGCGACCTCGTCCGGCGGCCGGTCGCGGTCCACGGGCGGATGCACGATGGCGTGGTTCCAGAACAGGACCTTCTCCTGCGACTCGCGGTACCAGCGCCGGGCGTTGTCGGCGTAGGGCCCGTAGAAGTCGGCGTTGGCGCCGAGGGTGCCGAGGAAGGAGGCCTTGTAGTCGGGGCTGCGGCCCATCCAGCCGTAGCTCAGCCGGGCCCAGGCCGCGATCGCGCCCTGGGCGGCGACCAGGTCCTCGGCGCTGCGCGGCGTGGTGAAGAAACGGTGGGTGTACCCCTCGCCGCCGCCGTCGACCGGGCAGGTCAGGACGGAGCGGTAGCGGTCGTCGTGCAGGGCGTCGTAGAGCCGGGCGGTCATGCGCACCGGGTTGTGGAACGCCGGGTGCGTGGTGACGTCCTTGACACGTTCGCCGTATACGTAGACCTCGCGGGCGTCGCGAAGGCTTTCCACGTACTCCTCGCCGGTCATGGGCCGAGTGGCCATTGCTGTCCTGCCTTCCTGTCGGTCCGCCGGGCCCGGGGCCGGCGGACGCCGGTGTCAGAGCAGTTCCACGCCGCAGTCCTCGACGGCGGTGATGAACTCCCCGCGGGTCAGGGCGGCGGCGACGGTCTCGATGTCGTCGGCCATGTACCGGTCCTCGTTCAGCGGCGGTACGAGCGAGCGCACCGCGTCATAGGCGGCGCGGCCGGCCGGTCCCAGGCCGTCGTAACGCCCGGAGACGTCCACCGCCGAGGCCGCTGCCAGGAACTGCACGGCCAGGATGTGCTGGTTGTTGGACAGCACCCGCCGGGCGTTGCGGGCCGCGATCAGGCCCATGCTGACGATGTCCTGGTTGTCGCCGTTGGACGGCACGCTCTGGGTGCTGGCCGGGCCGATCGTCCGGTTCTCGGCGACCAGCGCCGTGGCCGGGTACTGCGCACCGGCGTACCCGCTGCTGAGCCCCGGGTCGCCGGCCACCAGGAACTCCGGCAGGCCGTAGCTCAGGTGCCGGTTCAGGACCCGGTTGAGCTGCCGCTCGGCCAGTACGCCGAGCTGGGTCAGGGCGATCGTGGTGAAGTCCATCACGAAGGCCACCGGCTGGCCGTGGAAGTTCGCGCCGTGGAAGACCTCGTGGTCCTCGAAGAACAGGGGGTTGTCGTTGGCGGAGTTGAGCTCGGTCCGTACCCGGGCCGTGGCGTGCGTCAGGGTGTCGCGGACACTGCCCAGCACCTGTGGCATCGCCCGCAGCGAGTAGGCCTTCTGCAGGTAGATCTCGGTGCGGGTGACGTCCCCGTCGTCCTTGGCCTCGGCGACCTGGCGGCGCAGGTCCGCGTGCTCCACGGTGAGCCCGCTGCCGCGCAGCAGGGCCCGCATGTTCGCCGCGGTGTCGATCTGGCCGGGGTGCGGCCGGGCGATGTCGTGGCCCTCGGGCTGGAAGGGCCCCATCGACCCGCGCATCACCTCCACCAGCAGCGCCGAGACGATCTCGGCGTGCCGGACCTGTTCCAGCGACCGGTCGACGACCAGCGCGCCCAGCCCGGTCATGGCCGAGGTGCCGTTGATCAGCGCCAGGCCCTCCTTGAACTTCAGCTCCAGCGGTGTGATCCCGTGCGAGCGCAGCACCGGGGCCACCGGCCGGCGGCCCTCCGGGCCCAGGAAGTAGCCCTCGCCGATGAGGGTGGAGGCCACGTGCGCCAGCGGGGCCAGGTCTCCGCTGGCGCCCAGCGAGCCGATCTCCGGGATCGCCGGTATCAGGTCGGAGTTCAGGTAGAGGGCCAGCCGCTCCAGGATCTCCGGCCGGACGGCCGAGTAGCCTTTCGCCAGGGCGTTGAGGCGTGCGGCGACGATCGCGCGGGCCTGGTCGTGGGGGAAGTACGGGCCGACGCCGGCACTGTGGCTGCGGACGAGGTTGGTCTGCAGCTCGGTCTCCCGCGAGGGGTCGACGAGCATGTAGATCATCTCGCCGTAGCCGGTGGTGACGCCGTAGACCGGGGTGCCGGCGCGGACGACGTCCTCGAACACGGCGCGGCTCTTGCCGGCCTTGGCCAGTGACTGGGGTGTCAGCTTCACCTCGGCCCGGTGCTCGGCCACGCGGCGGACGGCGGGGATGTCGAGCGTCTCGCCGTCCAGGACGGCTGGGGCGCCGATGGGGGTGGTGGGCACGAGGTACTCCTTCATCGGGTTCGGTCGACCAGGGCCGCCAGGGCAGCCAGGCTCTGGTGTGCGTAGAACTGGGGGACGGACACGTCGGCGCCGAAGCGCCGCCGTACCTGGTGCAGCAGCCGCGGGACCAGCAGGGAGGTGCCGCCGACGGCGAAAAAGCTCTGGTCGGCGTGGGCCGGCGGGGTGCCGAGCAGGTCCGCCCAGATCGCGGCGAGGTCTGTCTCGGTACCGGCGGTGGGGCGGCGGGCGGCCGCGTCGCGCTCGGCGGCGGCGACGGTACGTGCCAGCCGGGGCCGGTCGACCTTGCCGGTGACGGTGCGCGGGAGACGGTCCAGGGTGCGGTACAGGGCCGGGAGCAGCGCGCGGCCGAAGCGCCGGCGCAGGTGGGTGCGCCACTGGCCGGGTGAGCCCGGCGGCTCGCCGTCGGGGGGGCTGCGCGGGACGACGCAGATCACCAGGCGGACGGCCAGGCCGTCGCGGTCGGCGCCGGCGACGACGGCGCAGTCGGCGACGGTGGGATGCCCGGACAGGGCCGCTTCGACGTCGGTGAGTTCCAGGCGGCTGCCGAAGAGCTTGATCTGGCTGTCCTTGCGGCCGCGGTATTCGAGGGTGCCGTCAGGGCGGCGGCGGGCGAGGTCGCCGGTGCGGTAGCAGGGTGCGTCGGTGGACGGGAGGCGGGTGAAGGCGGCGTGGTCGCGGTCGGCGAGGTAGCCGTGGGCGACGTAGGGGCCGGTGATGACGAGTTCGCCGGTGACACCGGCGGGGCAGGGGCGGTCCGACGCGTCGACGACCAGGACGCCGCGGCCGGGGATGGGGCGGCCGATGGGGACCGGGGCGGCGGGTTTCGCGGGAGTGCCGGCCGATGTGCCGGTGGGGGGCGCCGGCCCGCGGTGAACCGGGTGCCAGGTCGCCGCGACGGTCTCGGTCGGGCCGTAGAGGTTGGCGAGGCGGACCAGTGGCAGCGCGGCCAGCAGTCCGTCGGCGAGATCGCCGGGCAGTGCTTCGCCCATCAGCAGCAGGGCGCCGAGTGCGCGCAGTTCTTCGGCGGAGCGGCGCTCGGTGAGGACGCGGAGCAGTTCGCGGGCGAAGCTCGGCACGGTCTGGAGTACGCCGATGCGTTCGGCGGCGAGCCAGTCCAGGAGGCGTTCGGGGTTGGCGCGGATCTTCTCGGGCACCGGGCACAGCGTGGCGCCCGATCCGAGCGCCGCGAACGTCTCGGCCAGGGCGGGGTCGTGTTCGGCGGCCACCCACTGCGCGACGCGTACGCCGGGGCCGATGTCGAACTCGGCGGCCATCCACGCGGTGAACTGCGCGAGGGCGGCGTGCGTGTGCGCGATGCCTTTGGGGACGCCGGTGGTGCCGGAGGTGAAGGCGACGTAGGCGTGGTCGGTGAGCCCCGGCGGCGGGGAGGGTGCGGATGCTCGCGGCCCGGGGCCGGGCTCGTGCACCGTGAGGACCTGACCGCCGGTGGCCGTGTAGCGGTCGAGGAGTCCGTCGGGGGCGGCGGCTCCTGGTTCGGCGGTCGTCGCGGGGGCCACCAGCATCGCCACCGGCTTCAGCGTCCCGAGGACGGCCCGGCCGCGGTCCCCGTTGTCGGCCGTCCCGAACCAGCACGGATACGCACCGGCCGACAGCACCCCGAGCAGTGCGGCGTATTGGCGCACGCCCACCGGCATCCGCACCACGACCGGATCACCGGCCCGTACCCCGGCGGCCCGCAGGTCCTGGGCGACCCGCAGCGCGGTGGCGTGCAGGGAGCGGTAGGTCAGCGTGCCGTCGGGGCCGTCGACGGCCACCGCGTCCGGGTCCCGCGACGCGTGCCTCCTGATCGCCTCCACGACCGTGTGCCCGGGTGCGCCGTCATCGGCCCGCGGGTCGGCCTCGGCGGCGGCGCGTGCCGCTCTGCCGGGGCTGTCGAGCGTCAGCTCGGCGACGGTGGTGTCCGGGGCCAGGGCGGCGTGCCGGAGGAGCGTACGGAACTGCCGCAGGATCATCCGTGCGGTCTCCGGCCCGAACTGGTCGGCGTCGTAGAGCACGGTGACGGCCGGTCCGCTGCCGCTGTCGTCGACCCGCAGCACCAGATCGGCCGGTGCCGGCCCGGCGTGTTCCGGGCAGGGTTCGACGGCCGTACCGGGAATCGCCGGCACGGGCGCCGGCCGCTCCCGGTAGTCGAACACGACATCGCACAGCGGCACCCGCCGCCCGTCGCGGGCCACCGGCAGCGCCCCGAGCACCCGCGCCAGCGGAACGGTACGCCGTGCCATCGCCCCGGCGACCAGTGCCGTGCCGCGCCGAAGGACGTCGTCGAAGCTCTGCCCCGCCCGGATGTCGGCCGGCAGGATCAGGGCGTTGGCCGCCGTGCCCGCCCCGCCCTGCGAGACCGGTACGGCGACAGCCACCCGGTCGCCCCCGGTGTAGCGGTGCAGGAGGACCTGGAACGCGGTGAGCATCACGACGTACGGGCTGCTGCTGCGGGCTTCGGCGCAGTGTGCGACGGCGCGGCCGAGCTCCGGGTCGGCCGGGGCGCCGGCCGTTCCCCACTGTCCCGAGGCCCGGTCCGGGCGCGGACGGTCCGCGGGCAGCGGGAGTTCGCTCGGCAGCGTGTTCAGCGTGTCGGTCCACCAGGCCAGCGCCTCGGGGGATTCGGCTTGGGCGGCGGTCGCCCCGCCGCGGGGAGTCTCTGCCGGGAGCGCTCTTCGCGCGCACAGTTCGGACAGTTCCCCGACCAGTGTGTCCAGGAAGTCCTCGTCGGCGAACGCGGCGGGGACCGCCAGCCGGATCCGGTGTTCCCCGGGCCCGCAGCGGGTGACCGTCATCCGTGCCCCCGGCACACCGTCCGGATCCGGCCCGTCGCCGGCCGGCCCCGGCTCCCCCCGGCCTGCCGGTGTGCCGCCCGTCCCGTCGGCCGGTGTGCCATCCGTCCCGTCGGCCGGTGTGCCGTCCGCCTCGCACAGCTGGAACGCCCCGGTCCCGGAACGCGCCCAGACCCTCCGCACCGGTACGCCGTCCAGCAGCACCAGCGCCGACCGCAGTTGCTCGTGCCGGTCCACGAGCGACCGCCACGCCGCTGCCAGCGTCGCCACGTCGAGGTCGCCGGCCACCCGGTACGTCCGGCTTCGCGGCGCCGGCTCCTGGCCGAGCGCACGCAACAGCCACAGCCCTTGCTGCACCTCGGTCGCCGGCACATGCCGGTACGCGGGGTCGGTCATGGACAGCCTCCATCGATCACTCGGCACCGCTGGGGGTTCGGGCGGACCGCACACCGCGCCGCACCGGAACTCCGGTGCGCGGCGAGAGGCTCCCCGACTACACAATGACGACCGCGTCCAGCGGCGGCATCTCCTGGAGTGCGGCTGTCGTCACCGGCCCCCGCATCGGATCCGGGTATGCCGCCGGCACGGCCCGGCGCCGCGCCCTCGCCTGACGGCCCGCCCGGTTTCCGGCGGGCCGTCAGCAGCCGGTACGTGTGCCGGGGGCGGCAGTTCAGGGCGCGCTGACGACACGCCCGGCGGCTGTCTTCCTCTCCCCCGGGGCCGCCCGCCGGGGGCGGCCCCCGGTGTCGCGCCGATGGTCCGTCAGCTGCGTGCCGGCGCTTGTCCGGCCGGTGGGTCCGGGTTCCCCGGAGGGGGCATGACGCCGTATCGGTTCAGTGCCGGGTGGGCGTGAGGGCGTATCAGTTCAGTGCCCCGGGTGGGCGTGACGGTGTATCAGTGCGTGGCGGGGGTCTGCCGTTCTCACCGCAGATGGACCGGCAGTTCGAGCCGGCCGTTCATGATGAAGGTGCCCTGGCCGGCCAGTTCGTCCGGCTCCACCGCCAGCCGCAGCCGGGGGAAGCGTGTGAACAGCTCCTCCACCGCGATGCTCACCTCCATCCGGGTCAGCGCCGGGCCGACGCACCGGTGGACACCGTGGCCGAACGCCACGTGCCGTTTGTCCGTGTGCCGGGCGTCGAACTCCCCCGCGGTGTCGCCGTGCAGTTCCGGGTCGCGGCCGGTCGCGGCGTAGCCGACCACCACCGGGTCGCCCCGGGAGATGGTCACGCCGGCGACCGTGACGTCCTGTGTCGCGAAGCGGAACGGCAGGTGCGCCACCGGTGCGTCGGTGCGCAGCGTCTCCTCCACCACGTCGTCCCAGTCCACCTCGCCGCCCGCCGCCAGGGCGCGCTGGCCGGGCCGGGTGAGCAGTGCCAGGGCGGTGTTGGTGATGAGGTTCCTGGCCGGTTCGGCGCCGGTGTTGAGCATCAGCTGTGCCAGGCCGACCAGTTCGGCGTCGGACCCGGCGCCCGCCCCGGTGACCGGGCAGCCGCCCGGCTCGGCCGCGACGAGGTCGCTGATCAGGTCCTCCCCCGGTTCCCGGCGCTTGTGCGCGACCAGGGCCTCGATCTTGCTCCGCAGCGCGGCGAACTCCACGGCCGCCTTCTGCGGGTTCGGCTCGACGTATCCGGCGCGGTCCAGGATGCCGTCCGGGTCGCCGTCGGGCACGCCGAGCAGTTCGCCGATCACCCGGGACGCCACCGGGTGCGCGTACCGCGCCTTGAGGTCGACCGGCTCGTCCGGCCGCCCGGCCGCGTGGCCGGCCAGCTCGTCGAGCGCGCGCGTGACGATCCGCTCGACCCGCGGTCGCAGCATGGCGATCCGCCGGGGGCTGAACGCACCGGCGACAAGGTGTCGTTGGCGGGCGTGCGGCTCGCCGTCCGCGGTGGACATGTTGTCCATCCGGGCCCAGACGATCAGCGGGAAGTCCGGGCCGAGGGCGCCCTCGATGTAGGCGGGCCAGTGCTGCCGGGCGTTCTTGGCGAACCGCTCGTCCGCCAGGACCTGCCGGGCGGCGTGATAGCCGGTCACCGACCAGGCCTCGACTCCGCCGGGCAGCAGCACCCGGGTAACCGGCCCGCGGGCCCGGAGCCGGGCCGCCTCGCCGTGGATGTCGGTCCCGGCCGGATCGATGACGAAGAGCTCGTCGTCCACGTCTGCCTCCTGTGAGGACGGATTGGTACCGGTCGGCTCCCATGGTGTCCGGGGGTGCCGCCGGGGGCGTCTTCGACGGTGCGGACTCGGCTCCCGCCGAGCGGGCCGCCTCGCGGTGACGCCGGTGCCGGCCGTGGTCCGGATGCGCGGGTCCCGGGCGGAACGGCACCGTCCGCCTGGTGTCCCAACCGGCCTCTCCCGCACCGGAGATCACTCACAAACCGCAGGCCGGGAGCGGGAGCGCGGTGTGCCGGCGCGCTCCTCGCGGCCCCCCGGGCGCCCTTCGCCGGATCTCGTACAGTGGCCTCTCGTAAGGTGAGTAACGTGATCCAGCCGATCGCTTCCACCGCACTTCCAAACATTCGTTCGGGTCGTCGCGTGTGAGGCCCGAGGAGGCTGAGGGCTGACCATGAAATACCTGCTCATGATCTACGGCAACGCGGAGAAGTGGGCTTCGATCCCGGCCGAGGTCCTGGACAAGGAGATCGCCGACCAGGACGCCTGGAACTCCCGCTACCGGGCCTCCGGGGAGCTGCTCGCGGCCTACGGTCTCGGCGACAGCAGTGATGCCTCGCTGGTACGGAACAAGGACGGCGCCCCGTTCTCCACCGACGGGCCCTACCTGGAGGCCAAGGAGTTCGTCTGCAGCCTCTACCTCCTGGAGGTCGCCTCGGCCGAGCGGGCCCGGGAGATCGCGGCGGACATGCCGTGGGCGAGCGAGAGCCCGGTCGAGATGTGGCCGGTCCTGCATGACGGATTCGCGCCGAAGCCCGACGACAACACCTGACCGGGGTGAGCGCCGCCCCCGGTTCCCGTGCGGGAGCCGGGGGCGGTGCGCTGTGGCACGGCGGCCGGCCGCCGTGCGCCGCCCAGGTCCCGCCGGTGCCGCGCCCGGTGCCCCCGGTGTGTCACCGGGCGCGGCCGGGACGGTTCGTCGGCGTCCTCGTCGCGGTGGCCGCGCAAGCAGGAAGATGTCCGCCCCTGTCACCGCTGCGACTCTGGAGCAGGGCTTGGTGGGTCTGGTCCCAGCGCGAGAGGAGAAGCCATGGAGAGCGCGACGACCACCGGCCGGACGCCGGAGACGGACGAGATCGCCGAGATGTTCGACGACTCGTCCGACATGTCGAATGTGTTCAACGACGGCCAGGTGCATCTGGCCTACTGGTACGACGACCAGGACGAGGCTCCGCTGATCGAGGCGGCGCAGCGGCTGACCCGCAAGGTGGCGGATTCGCTGCGGCTGCGCAGGGGGGACCGGGTCCTCGACGTCGGCTGCGGCCTCGGGGCCCCGGCCATCCAGCTCGCCACCGAGTACGGCGTGCAGGTCACCGGCGTCAACATCAGCACCCGTCAGGTGGCCGAGGCGCGGGCCCGGGTCCGGGCGGCGGGGCTGGCCGACCAGGTCACGTTCCAGGTCGGCGACTACGGTTCGCTGGACTTCCCGGCCGAAAGCTTCGACGCGGTGGTGGCGATGGAGTCCCTCGTCTACGTCGGTGACCTCGGGCATGCGCTCGGCAGCCTGCACCGGGCGTTGCGCCCCGGCGGCCTGCTGTGCTTGACGGAGCCCACCCGGGAAGGGCTCGGTGCCGAGGCCGCCGACCGGTTCGCCGCCGGCTTCGGGGCGAAGCGGATGCTGTCGGTGGCCGAGTGGCTGGACACGTTGCGCAAGGCCGGGTTCGAGCCGGCGGAGTACCTGCAGTGCGGGCCGCGGGTGTTCGGGATGGGCCCCAAGTACCTGCAGGCCGTGGATACGCGGCGCGACGAGCTGGCCGGCCGGTTCGGCGAGGCCGCCGTCGACGGGCTCCGGGAGACGCTGGAGAACTTCTTCGCACCGGGGGCGGACCAGATCGGCTACGCGGTCGTCACCGTCCAGAAGCCCCGGAACTGACCTGCCGGAACACGGCACGGCACGGCACGGATACGGCGCGGATACGGCGCGGCGCGGATGCGGGGCCGGCCGGTGACCGGTCCCCTTTTTCGGGAGGGACGCGGGCCTGGCTGTCGTGGGGTTCGCGGCCGGGATCCCGGCGGATACCGGCGGACCCGGCCGTTGCGCGGTCAGGCGGACCTTCGAGCCGCAGGAGGCCGGCGCCGCCGGACCGGGATCCGTCATGGCGTCAGGAACGGGCGGCCGCCGTCCGCCGTCCGGACCGGCCGGCCGTGGCGGTGGGCGGGGCGGTGGGCGGGGCGCAATCACGAAGATGCGCGGCCCCCGGAGCGGTGATGAGAATCGAGACGCGGCCACGTGGCAGTGCGCCGGCCCACCCCGTCGCACCCGGTCCCGCCGGCCGGCGGCGCCCCGCCGTTCTTCGGCAAGCAGGAGATCTTCCCCGGCGCGAACCGCTCCGGCCGGCCGGTCCGTTCATGACGGACGTGCGCGGTATCCGGCCGCCACGCCGGTCGCGAAGAACCCCGGCGACGGCCGGCCCGCACGGCGTGCCGTCCGGCGCGACGGCCGGGGCGTGGCCGCCATGGCCCGGCCGCCGCCGAACCCGTACACGACACGCTGTTCGACGCCCTCCACAACGGCAGCGTCCGCCTTTCTGAGGAGAGATCGCACATGACCACGACTTCGGAATCGCAGCAGGCAACTGCGGCGCTCTCACTGCAGCAGCAGTTTCTCTGCATGTTCGCCCAGGGCTTCAAGACCGGGCCGTTCGGGCCGCATTACACGGAGGTCTTCGCGTGGCGGGTCCAGGGCCGCGTCGACGTGCGGGCCATGCGCCTGGCCCTGGCCGATGTGGTCGAGCGGCACGAGGCGCTGCGCACCGTGGTGCGGTTGGAGAACGGGGGTGCGCAGAGCGTGCTGCCCGCCGTACAGCCGGAGCTGGAGCTGGTCGACCTGGACGAGGCGCCGGGTCCGGACCGGGACCGGCGGGCCGAGCAGCTCATGATCCAGGCGGAGACCCGGTCGTTCCCGGCCGACCGGGTCCCGTTGCTGCGGGCCGTGCTCGGCCGCTTCGACGAGCAGGACTCCGTTCTGGTGCTGTGCGCCCACCACAGCGCCGCCGACGTCTGGTCGATCCAGGTGATCCTGCGGGACCTGGCGCAGTGCTACACCGCTCGCGCGGCCGGGAACGAGCCGCAGCTGCCCGAGGTGGCCCAGTACCGGGACTACGTCGTCGCGCAGCAGGAGGAGGCCGGCGGGCCGGCGGTGGCCGCTTCACGGGCGTACTGGCGCGAGACGCTGCGCGACGCCAGGATCCTGGTCGCTCCGGTGCACCCCACCGGGCAGTCCCCCGCGACGAGTTATCACCGGTTCACCACCGACGCGGACCTGAGCGCGGAGGTGTCCCGGCTGGCCAAGGAGACGCGCAGTTCGCCGTTCATGGTGCTGCTCGCCGCGTTCACCGTCTTCGTGAACCGCCGCACCGGGGCGAGCGACATCGTGGTGCCCACCTTCACGCCGGGCCGTGAGCACCGCTTCCAGTCCACGGTGGGGTCGTTCTTCAACTTCAGCCCGCTGCGGGTGGACCTGGACGGCTGCCGGACCTTCCGCGATGTCGTCGCCCGCAGCAGGAAGGCCTGCATCGGCGCCTTCTCCCACGAGCTGCCGCTGCTGCACATCCTCGCCGAGGCGCCCGAGCTGATGTCCTCGGCCGGCCCCGACGCGGTGCCGACCCTGTTCCAGGCCGTCCAGCCGCCCTATCTGATGCAGGGCGACCGGATCGGCGACCTGGAGTACACGGCGATCTGGCGGCGGGTCATCCCGCAGCCGCTCGGCTCCGACACCCCGGACGGCATGATCTGGTCGATGCACCTGAGCGACACCGAAGTGGTCGGCGGGCTCAGCTTCAGCCGTCACCTCTTCGAGAGGGCCGAGATCGACGACCAGGCAGCCGGGTTCCTCCAGGTGATCGGCGACATGGTCGCCGGCCCGGACTCGGCGATCTGAGGGCCGGCCATGACCGACACCGAGAACGCCGCGCGGGGCGCGGCCGTGCCGTACGGGGACGAGGTCACTCCGGCCGTGCTGATCGAGCGGGCCAGGGCCATGGTGCCCGGCCTGGTGGCACGCCAGCACGAGACCGAGCAGCGGACCTATTACGCCGAGGACACCCACCGGGCGTTCCGGGACGCCGGGTTCTACCGCATAACGGTGCCCAAGCGGTACGGCGGCTACGAGTTCGGCTTCGACACGTTCCTCCAGGTCGCGATGATCCTGTGCCGCGCCTGCCCGTCCACGGGCTGGATGTTCTGCCTGGGGGCCGCGCACTCGCTGTTCGCCGGCAGCATGTTCGAGGAGAAGGCGCAGGCCGAGATCTTCGGCGGCGGCGACTTCATCGCGCCGCTCGTCAACACCCCGCACGGAACGGCCACGCGCGCCGAGGACGGCGGCTGGGTCCTGGACGGTGTGTGGAGGTACTGCTCCGGCGCACCGTACGCGACCCACCTGATCGGCAACACCGTGATCGCCGGGGACGATACGGACCCGCCGCGCCGGCTGCTGTTCATCGCGCCCCGCGATCAGTGGGAGATGCTCGACGACTGGGGCGGGCAGCTGGGTCTCAAGGGCAGCGGTTCGCACAGCATCCGGATCTCCGGCGGGCACATCCCCGGTCACTTCGGCATCGTGGTCGATTTCGAGGAGATCTCGGTGACCGAGGGCACCCCGGGGCGCGAGCTGCACGCGCACCCGCAGTACGGGGGCGCGCCGGCGAGTTCGATGGCCCTGGAGGGTGCGCACATCGCGGTCGGCATGTGCCAGGGCGCGCTCGACGCGTACACGGAGCTGATGTTCTCCCGCACCACGATCGTCCCGCCGTTCGTGCCCCGGGCGCAGGATCCCGATTTCCAGCTCTGGTACGGGAAGGCCAGCGGCATGATCGACGCCGCCGAGACCCTGGTTCTGGCGGCGTCGCGGCGCTGGCACGAGCTGGCCGGGCTGCCGGTCGGGGCGTTCACCGCCGAGGAGGACGTGCGGATCGCGATCACCTGCCGTGAGGCGACGGAGCTGGCCTGGCGGGCCGTTGACGAGATTCTCCAGCCGACCGCCGGCAGTCATGCCGTACGTGAGGGAACCCGTCTGGAACGGGTCTGGCGCGACCTCTCCACCGGGCGTACGCATGCCAGCTCCGCCGTGCTGCTCACTACCGTGGCCAACCGTGGGTTCGCCCAGCTCAGGCTGGCGGGCGTGCGTCGGCCCGCAGCGGACGCGTAGTCCCGGGCCGGTGCCGGTGGCCGCGGGCGGCCACCGGCGCGGGTGACCGGCGTTCGGGGAGGCCGCCGGCCGCCCCCGTGCGAGGAGACCGAGGAGGGTGCGGGCCCGGGGGCGTGTCCGCCGGGCCCGCACCGCCGGCCGGCGGCCGGGACCGGTGCCGGCCGCCTCCTGTCGCCGTGGCGTCCTGGCACCGGTGCCGGGCGGCCGGGCCCCGCCGGGGGCTGTACCGTCGTCCCCGGCGGGAGGGCCCTCAGGAGTGGAACTCGCCCGCGTCGACGTTGAGGCTCTGCCCGGTGATCGCCCTGGCCAGGTCCGAGGCCAGGTACAGCACCGCGTTGGCGACGTCGCCCGGGTCGGGCAGCCGGCGCAGGTCGGACGGGGCCGCGGCCTCGGCGTAGACGTCCTCCAGTGCCACCCCCCGCTCAGCGGCCTGCGCCGCGAACCAGCCCTTCAGCCCCTCGGTCCAGATGTAGTTCGGGACCACGGTGTTGACCCGGACGCCGCTCGGGCCCAGCTCGGTGGCCAGACTGCCGGCCAGTGAGTGCAGCGCCGACTTCGAAGCCTTGTAGGCGCCGAAGCCGGGGCGGGAGTGGTGCACCACCGCCGAGCTGACCATCACCACCGAACCGGCGTGTCCGGTCAGGGTCGGCGCCAGGAGCTGGACCATGCGCAGCGCGGCCAGGGCGTCCGTCTCCAGCGAGGCGCGCACGGCGTCCAGGTCCATCGTCGCCAGGCCGCCCATCGCCGGGGGCGCGAAAGCGTTGCTGACGAACACGTCGACCCGGCCGAAGGTTTCCAGGGCACGCTCGGTCAGAGCCCGGCAGGCGTCCGGGGCGAGGATGTCGGTGGGGACGGCCAGCGCCCGGCGGCCGTGGGACTCGACCTCGGCGGCCACCGACGTCAGGACCGTCCCGGTGCGGGCCGCCAGGACCACGTCGGCTCCTGCCGCGGCGCCGCGGACCGCGATCTCGCGGCCGAGGCCGGGGCCGACGCCGGTCACCAGCATCACCTTGTCGGAGAGCATCTGTGCCTTCCTTCCTGCTTGGGAACGCGATGGAATAGATGGGTCACGCCGGACGACAGCTCCACGCGCGTCGTCTCCAACGTGATCGCGGGATCCAGGGGCTCGGCGAACAGCGGGCGGCCGCCGCCGAGCAGTACCGGCACGATGTGGAGGCGCAGTTCGTCCAGCACACCGGCAGCCAGGGCGGCGGTGATCACTTGTCCGCCGCCCATCACCGCCACGTCCTTGCCCCGCGCCGCGGCTGCGGCGGTGGCCCGGCGGGCGGCCTCCGCGACGCCGCCGGTGACGAACTCGAAGTGGGTGCCGCCGGGCATCGGGCGCGGCGGCAGCGGCCGGTGCGTCACGACGAAGACCGGTACGCGGAAAGGTGGTTCGCCGCCCCACGCCTTCTCGCCGTGGTCGAACATGCGGCGGCCGATCACGGCGGCGCCGGTGCGGGTGAAGTACTCGCCCATGATGTCGGCGCCGGCTCCCCGCTCGCCGCCCCCGCGCCCGGCCCGGGTGCGCCAGGTAGCGAGTTCGAAGAGCCATCGGTGGAGGCGTTCGCCGCCGATGCCCAGGGGGTGGCGGCCGGAGCTGTCCTCGGGGCCGGCGACGAAGCCGTCGAGGGAGACGGAGATGTCCGCGATCACCTGGGGCATGTCCTTGACGATCGCAGGGCACGGGGGCCTCGGGCGTCTTCCTGCGTGCCGATGTCAGGGCGCGGTCACGGTCTCCGGCATCGCGTCGCCCCGGAACAGGCCGCCGGGGTCCACGCGCGCCCGGATCCGCTCGACCGCCCGGACATCGGCTTCGGACAGGTGCCCGCGCGGCCGGTCCAGGCCCTTCACGAAGCCGGGTGCGGTCCGGCCCGTGTCCCACGGGGCGAGGGCGGCGCGCACCTTGTCGCAGTGTTCGGTGATCTCCTGCGGTGTGCCGCGCAGTTCCGGGACGCCTGCGCCCATGTAGGCCAGGCGTGCGTCCAGGTGGTTCAGCACGCCGCCGGCCGGGGCGGCGACGGCCATGCGCCCGCCGAGCTGTCGCAGCTCGGCGGCGATCAGGGGCGAGCCGGGGTCTTCGCCGGTCGTCCGCAGGAACGCGGCGATTCCTTCGCGGCCCGGCTCGGCGAGCAGCAGGTGGTCGCCGATGAAGGTGCCGGGTTCGTCGGGGTCCAGGTGGACGTCCGGGACCTGTTCGGGACCGCAGTCCTGCCAGGTGTCGAGTACCGGCTCGCCGATCTTGCGCAGCGGGTCCAGCAGGTCGCGGGCGCCGGCGGCCGCCAGGGCGACGCCGGCGACGCACACCACGGGACCGCCCTTGAGCATCGGCGGGATCTCCGGCAGGTCCGGCAGGTTCATCACGCGCAGGGAGGTGGAGACCTCGTCGGGCGCGTGCAGCGTCCAGTCGTACCAGGCTCCGGCCACGGCCCCGGCGTGCTCCCAGGACCAGAAGGCGGCGCCGGCGACGAGGTCGGTCACCGCGAAGAGGCCGATCTCGACGGCGGTGACGACGCCGAAGCCGCCGCCTCCGCCGCGTACGGCCCAGAAGAGTTCGGGGTCCTCGGCAGCGCTGACGCGGCGCAGGCGTCCGTCCGCGGTGACGAGTTCGACGGAGCGGATGTGGTTGGCGGCGAGGCCGAGTCTGCGGCCGTAGAGGCTCACGCCTCCGTGCAGCAGGTAGCCGATGGCGCCGACGGTGCCCGAGGTGCCGTGGGGTGCGGCGAGGCCGTGGGGTGCGGCGGCCCGGACGACGGCGCTCCAGGGTGTGCCGGCGGGGATGCGGGCCAGGCGGCGGCCGGGGTCGATCCCGACGCCGCCGGACAGGACGGGGCGGATCAGGAGGGCGCCGGTCATCGGGGTGGCCGCGCCGGCGGAGTGGCCGGTGGTGTGGACGCGAACGCCCTGGCCGCGTGCCGACGCATGGCTGATCGCAGCCTGTACGTCGGCGAGGCTGGTGGCGGTGAGCGCGGCGGCGGGGTGCGCCGGGCCGGCGAGGTTGAACACGCCGGTGGCGGTGTCGTAGGCGGGGTCGCCGGGGTAGGCGATGGGCGCGGTGTCGGGCATGAACTCCCCTTGGTGGTCCGGGCGGCTCTGCTCCTCGAGGGTGTGGGCCGGGCAGTCGCGCGGGCATCCGCCAGCGTGCTCAGCGCCGGCGGCGCAGGCTCGAAGTCGCCCGGCCCGGTCGCCCGGACCGTGGTGCCGGCCGGGCCGGAACCGTTCGCCGCAGGCACGGGGCCGGTGTCCGTCCGCCGGCCTCGCTGCTGGAGGGGCCCCGGCCCGGGGCCGGGTGGTCAGCGTTTGTGCGGGTCGCGCAAAGCGGGCTGGAGGATTTTCGCTGCGGAACAGCGGAGCTTTTTGATGCCGGCGGTCGTCCGGGACGGGTTGTGCACCCGTGCGGTCGCCGTGGGCGCGGGCCGGGTTCGCGTCCGGGTGTCCGGGCGGGCTGACGGCCGTGGTGCCGTCCGGGCTCATCGGCCCCCGGTGTCCTGCCTTGTCCGCCGGCGCCCGTCCAGCCGCGCTCCCCTACCCCGTACCGTGCTCCAGTGCCGCCCCCACCCGCTCCGCCTGCTCCATGAGGAACCGCTGCTCCGGCCCGCTTGCCGCCTGCCGTGCCGCGGTCCGGTACGCCTCTTGTGCCCTGTCCAGACCGCCGTCCATCTCGAGCAGGTAGGCCCGCACCGCGCTGAGCCGGTGGCTGCCGGTCATCCAGCGGTCCTGCTCCAGCGGCTTCAGCAGGCGCAGGCCCTCGCGGGGGCCCTTGACCATCGCCATCGCCACCGCGCGGTTCAGGCGCACCACCGAGCCGGGTGCGATCTGCTCCAGCAGGTCGTACAGGGCCAGGATCTGCGGCCAGTCGGTCTCACCGCCTTCCGGGGTCTCGACGTGTACCGCGGCGATGGCGGCCTGCAGGCGGTAGAGGCCGACGCCGGGGCGGGCCAGGGCCTCGACGACCAGCGCCAGGCCCTCCTCGGCGAGGTCGCCGTTCCACTGGGAGCGGTCCTGCTCGGCCATCGGGACAAGGGTGCCGTCGGCCAGGGTGCGGGCCGGGCGGCGGGCTTCGGTGAGGAGCATCAGCGCCAGGAGTCCGGCGACCTCGCCGTTGTCCGGCAGGACGCGGTGGGCCTGGCGGGTGAGCCGGATGGCTTCGGCGGTCAGGTCCGGGCGCAGCAGGTCGGGTCCGGCGGTGGCGGTGTAGCCCTCGTTGAAGATGAGGTAGAGGACGTGCAGGACCGCGCTGGTGCGTTCGGGGCGTTCGGGTTCCGGCGGCATGCGGAAGGTCATGCCGGCGTCCTTGATCTGCTGCTTGGCGCGGGAGATGCGGCGGCTCATCGAGGCCTGCGGGACCATGAAGGCGCGGGCGATCTCCTCGGTGGTCAGGCCGCCGACCGCGCGCAGGGTCAGTGCCACCTGTGAGGGCGGGGTCAGTGCCGGGTGGCAGCACAGGAACAGGAGCATCAAGGTGTCGTCGTCGACGGAGACCAGGTCCTCGTCGTCGGGGGCCGGGGCCACCGACGCCCCGGGCAGTGCCATCGCGGCGACGGTGACCTCACGGGTGCGGCGGGCCCGGTCGCTGCGCCAGTAGTCGGTGAGACGGCGTCCGGCGACGGTCAGGAGCCAGGCTCGCGGGTTGTCCGGGACGCCTTCGGCCGGCCACTGCGTGGCAGCGGCCACGAGCGCCTCCTGCACCGCGTCCTCGCAGCCGTCGAACTGCCCGTGGCGCCGGACCAGGGCGCCGAGGACCGAGGGCCGCAGCTCCGCGAGCAGGCCTTCCAGGCGTTGATCGGAACGCACCAGCTCATTCTATATGCGGGCACCCGGCCGCCCGGGGAAGTGCGCACACGCTGAGATGCCCGGCGCCCGCCGGCGGTGGCACGGTCGGGGCAGAGACCGCGAACCAGTGAGGAAGGCCGCCATGACGGACACGACCGCCGCCGTCGTCACCCGCGACGACCCCCGCTACTCCGCCCTCGTCGAGGGCTACAACCATCGCTTCGTGGGCCGGCCCGACGAGGTCCGGCTCGCCGCCGACGCCGCCGACGTGCAGGCCGCGGTCCAGGCGGCCGTGGACGCCGGGCGGCGGATCGCCGTGCGCAGCGGCGGCCACTGCTTCGAGGACTTCACCGCGCACCGGGACGTGAAGGTGCTCGTGGACCTGTCCGCGCTGAACCACGTCGGCCACGACGCCGGGCGCGACGCCTTCGTGGTGGAGCCCGGAGCGCGGCTGGACCACGTCTACCGCACACTGCACGACGGCTGGGGGGTGACCATCCCGGCCGGCACCTGCTTCGAGGTGGCCGCCGGCGGGCACATCGCGGCCGGCGGCTACGGTCCGCTGTCCCGGCGCGACGGCCTGGTGGTGGACCATGTCACGGCGGTCGAGGCGGTCGTCGTCGGCGCGGACGGCCGGGCCCGGACCGTGGTGGGCACCGACCGGCCCCAGGACCCGCACCACGATCTGTGGTGGGCGCACACCGGCGGCGGGGGCGGCAGCTTCGGCGTGGTCACGAAGTACTGGCTGCGCACGCCGGGGACGCCGGACGGCGACCCGGCCCGGCAGCTGCCCCGCGCGCCGCGAGCGGTACTGCGCCGCGACACCATGTGGTCCTGGGACGCGGTCTCGGACGCCGACTTCCGCACCCTGTTGCGCAACTACTGCACCTGGTACGAGGAGAACAGCGAGCCGGGCTCACCGGCCGCGGCGTTGTGGAGCAACCTGATCATCACCCACCGCTCGGGCGCCATGTTCATCCTGACCTCGGTGATCCCCGACGACGCGCCGGATGCGGCCGATGTCCTCGAAGCCCACACCGCGGCGGTGACCGGCGGAATCGGGGCGGAGCCGATGTCGGCGACGTCCGAGACCTCCCCGTGGCTGGACACCTGGCTGCCGTCCTACAGCTGGCCCAGCGATCCGCGGGGCCGGTACAAGAACAAGGCGGGCTATCTGCGGCGCGGGTTCTCCGACGCGCAGATCACCGCGATCCACCGCTGTCTGTCGTCGTCGGACTACGAGAACCCCATGGGATGCCTGGTTCTGACCGGTTTCGGCGGCAGGGTGAACGCCGTCGCCCCGGACGCCACCGCGGTGGCGCAGCGCGACTGCATCCTCAAGGCCTCCTACAGCACCGGTTCCTGGACCGATCCGGCGGACGACGAACGTCACCTGGCCTGGGTGCGCGCGTACTACCGGGACGTCTACGCGCACTCCGGCGGCGTGCCGGTCCCGGACGACATAAGCGACGGCTCCTACATCGGCTACCCCGACGCCGATCTGGCCGATCCCGAGTGGAACACGTCGGGAGTCGACTGGTCCGCGCTGTATTTCAAGGACAACTACGCCCGGCTGCAACGCGCGAAGCAGGTCTATGACCCGCTCGACGTGTTCCGCCACGGGCTGTCCGTCCGCCTGCCCTGAGCGGGCGGCAGGCCCCTCCCCGCGCCGGCGCGATGCCAGCGGCAGGTCCCCCCTCCCCGCGCTGACGTGGTGCCAGCGGCAGGTCCACTTCCTTGCGCCGGCGCGGTGTCAGTGGCAGGTCCTCCTCCCTGCGCCGGCGCGGTGTCATGGGACGGCGCGGGCGGACGCGGCGGCCGCGGCACGGGCGGCGTTCCTGGTGCCCCGGCCGCCGCGCCGGAGAGACCTGCCGCCCGCTGCCGGCCGTGCCGGTGTGCTGCACCCGCGCCGCCCGGCAGACAGGCCCGGCAGGCAGGCCCGGCAGGCAGGCCCGGCAGACAACCCCGGCAGACAAGCAGCCGGTGCGCCCGCCTCCGCGACGGCGCACCGGCTGCTTTTCGCTCACCACCGCTACATCAGCGGATTGGCACCGCGTGGTCTGGTGGCGAGCTCCTGCGGTGTCTGTTCCAGCAGCAGGTGCGGGTCCTGTGTCTCGACCTGGCCGAGGCCGGGCGGGCAACGGTCCCAGCCGAGCAGCCGCTGCACCTCCTGCGGCAGGGTCAGTACGGTTTCCCGGGAGACGGCGAGGTACTGGTTCTCCTCCTGCCGCAGGTTGCCCAGGTCGAGCGCGACGGAGAGGCTGTAGCGCGGCGAGTTCGTGGTGTTGGCTCCGCCGCCGTGGTAGACCCCGCCCGGCCAGAGCAGGGCGGAGCCGGCGGGCATGACCGCCGGAACCGCCTCGGCGTAGGCGGGGGCCCGCTCGTCGTCCCAGTGGTGGCTGCCGGGGATGACCAGGGTCGCGCCGTTGGCGCTGGTGAAGTCGGTCATCGCCAGCATCAGCTGGAGCCGGCACGGCGGCCCCGGATGCCGCCACAGATGCATCGCGTCGTCGCGGTGCAACGGCTGCCGGCCCTGGCCCGGATCGATTCTTATCGCCTGGGTGAAGCTGATCTGGATGCTCGGGGTCACCTCCATCCGGAGCTTGCCGATCCACATGTGCGTGGTCCGCTGCAGCAGACGCCGGGCCGCGCCGAGGAACTGGGGCTGGAGGACCACGCTGGACATCCGGCGCGGCGACCGCTGGAACAGGCTGGACAGCCGCTTGGTCTTCTTCCCGTCGTAGCCGCTCTCGCTGTAGCCGGCCTCCTCGAGGCCCCGTCCGAGGTCCGCCCGGAGCGCGGCGAGCGTCTCGGGATCGACGAAGTTCTCGACGATCACCGCTCCGTCGCGTTCCAGGATCTCGACGACCTCGTCGAGCGGGGCGGCAGGGCTGACGTGGGTCAGTTCGGCCATCCCTCTCACCCCTCGATGCGGGCCAGTATGCCCCGGGTGAGGGTCTCCAGGTCCGGGTCCTCGAACAGGTCGCCGATGTCGAGCGTGATGCCCAGTTGCTCCTCGACCCCCGCGGCGATCCGCACGGCGGCGATGGACTGTCCGTTGAGCTCGACGAACGTGGCGCCGGGCCGGTCGGATCCCGGGCCCAGGACTTCGGCCCAGATGGCGGCGACCCGCTGGGCGACGTCCGCGGTGGCCGACGGCTGCTGAGTGGTCATGTCACTGCTCCTCACTGCGTTTCCGAGATAGTGGATGTCGGGGGCGTGCCCGCAGGCCACCCGCCCGTACAGTCCGAGGTTCGTACGGTGTCGGGGGCGTTCCCGCAGGCCACCGCCCGTACGGTTCGGGGTTCGTGTCCGGTGCGTGATCGTGTGCTGGTCCAGCGCCTCGGTCTCGGTGTCCCGCTCGATCCGCTGGATCGGCACATCGGGGTGCGACGACGTGCCCCGCGCCGGCACCGGCCGGCAGATCGGCGGCTTCCCCCGTCCCCGGACACCGCACCGGGGCGGGGCGGGGCAGTGTCCGGGTCCGTTTCGGTGTCCGGGCCCGCGGCTGACCCGGTCCGCACAGCGATGGGAGAACCTCGCCGGCGGGCCGGGATCAGCGGCGGCCCGGCAGTTCGGTCCGCGGCAACGTGGTGGCCTTCTCCCTTGCCCCTCCTCGAGTCCCGGCACCCTCGGGTTCGACTTTCGCAGCCGCGGCGCCTGCGAAGCATCTCCTGAACTGCCATCCCGTCCCGCCCGCGGGAGCGGCAGCCGGTTCCTCGGCGTGAGGCCGGACCGCGGCGGCCCCGGGGCGGCGGGTGGGGCCCGGTGCCTTCGGGTGCGTGCCAAGGCCGCGAAGTGCCCTGGCGTGCACGGCCGATGCCGCGCCGGCCGGTGTCCCGGTCCTCATCGGGGTCACGGGCTCTTGTCCTCACTGCCCGTCGGGGCCGGAGTCCGCTCGGCGGGTCCGGTCGCCGGGACCCGGTCGGCGGGGTGCCGGCCGGTTCGGGGGGCTTCGGCCACGGCCGGGGGCACGGCGGCCGGCCCGGCCGGGCCGCGCAGCGCGTTCAGCAGGACCCGGACGATCATGCCGGGGCGCATCAGCTGCTCCGGCCGGTCGAGCATCCCGGCGGCGCGCATGTAGCCGCGGGTCACCGAGCGGTCCCGGGTCGCCGCTGTCTGGACCATCGCCAGGTAGCGCTGGCCTATGCGCAGTTTGAGGTCCCGTTTGCCCTCGACGCCGTCGAAGCCCAGGTCGACGGTGCGCGTCATCTCCCACGGCGGGTCGATGACGTCGCGCGCCAGGTCGCGGAAGTACTGCCGTGCGTCCGGCGTGGCTCCGGAGTGCAGGTGGCGGCGCAGGGTGAGGGCGGACAGCGCCGCGACCGTCATGCCCTGTGCGTAGACCGGGTTGAAGCAGGACACCGCGTCACCGATGACCAGCAGGCCGGCCGGGAGCCGGCCCATCCGCTCGTACCGGCGGCGCTGTGTGGTGGGGAACCGGAAGGCGACCGGCTCGTCCAGCGGCTCGGCGTGCTTCAGCGCCTCGTGGATGTCCGGGACCGGCAGGCGCTTGACGAACCCGTACAGCCCCTGCTGGTCTGTCGGCGGGTGGTCGCCGAGGATGCCGTAGACGGTCATCAGGGTCCTGTCGCCCTCGGTCTTGGTGAAGATGACGCCGCGCGGGACCTCGGGGGAGGCGACAGCGATGATCGCGAGGTCGCCGTTGTAGGGGTCGGTCTTCATCTTGTAGTTCTGGGTGACGTAGCCCAGCCCGATGTTGGTCCGCTCCTCCTCGACGCGCGGGTAGCCCATCTCCTCGAGCCACACCGGGGTGCGCGAGCCGCGCCCGGTCGCGTCGACCACCAGGTCGGCCGCGATCGTCTCGCCGGGTGTGCCGCTCCTTTGGACCTTGACCCCCGTCACCTGCGCGTGGTCGGCGGTGGCGGTCAGGCCCAGGATGTCGCAGCGCTCGACGAACCGGACGTTCGCCAGCCCGGCCGTGCGTTCGCGGATCCGGCGCTCCATCAGCGGCGCCGAAGCCGGCACCGCGATGTAGCCGATGTCGGCGCGCTTGACCGGGCGGCCGCGGAAGTACCAGCGGACCGAGCCGGAGTAGTCGCCGATCGGGGTGCCGTCGGCGATGAGCTGGTCGGTGATGCCGGGGTAGAGCTCCTCCATCACCACCCGGCCGCGCACGTGCATGGCGTTGATGTGCTTGCCCTGGGGACGTCCGCGGCGCGGGCCGTCGACGCCGGTGACCGTGTCCCGGTCGACGACCAGGACCTCGTCGTAGGCCTCGGCGAGCACACGGGCCGCGAACAGCCCGGCGATGCTGCCGCCCAGCACGACGGCGCGGGTCGGGTCGCCATCGGCCGCCGACCGGGGTGTTTCCTGGGGCATCTTGCCCACCTCCTGGAGATCGTGCTGGGGATGTTGGGAGTCTGCGGTTCCGGTATTTCCGGGGCACCGGGGTTCCGGTGTTCTGAGGTTTCCGGGGTTCCGGTGTTCTGGGGTGTCGGTGTGGGGTCGGTCGCCGGGGGCCGGGCGGCGGGGCGTTGCGTGGTGTCGGAGCGGGAGTGCTTCCGGACCTGTTACGAGCCGGTGTTCGCGTCGGGCATCTCGGTGTGGGTGCGGCCTTGAGGACTACGGCGTCGCCCCGGATTGCCCGGGTTGCCGGGGCCCGGGGTCAGGGGGCCGGCCAGGTTGAGCAGGGCGGCCCCGGCCGCGCCCCCGGGCGGCCGGCGAACCGGCTGGTCACGCCGGTGACGGACACGCCGGCCGGCACGGGCGGCACCCGGTTGCCGCCGTCCGGCCGTTCGGCGCCGTGGCCGGCCAGGACGACGTTCGCGCCGACGGCCCGCAGCGTGCGTGCCGTCGCCAGGCCGATACCGATACCGATGACGCTGTCGCTGTCGCCGGTGATCCGGATCGTGCTGCCGTCGGCATCGCCCATGGGCTTCACGATGTGGTCCGGGGCCGGTGCGGGGCATCTCCTGGATTGCGGGCCGGTCGGTGCCGGTGCCGGGCCGGTGTGCGTGTCCCGAACGCGTGGGCACAGGGGCAGGGCCTCTGCGACCGGGGGTGTCCTGCCGGGAGTTCGCCGCGGGCACCGTGCCGGTGGACGGGGACCGGCGTGCCCGGGGGCCTCACAACACAGCACTTACGAAGATGCCCGCCGGGGCCCTCAGGCCCGATGCTCTAGCTGCGTTTCACCCCAGCCGTGAGAGAGCCGAGGACAGGCATGTCTCAGAACAGACACCGGACAGGCCTCCAGATGACCCCTCCGGAGGACCCTGACACCGACCAGCGGCCCGCGGCACCCGCACAACGGCCTTGGTGGAAAAGGTACTACCCCTGGTTCGCCGTCGTGGGCGGGGCGGTGCTGTTCAACCTGCTCTACTCCTTCCCTCACTACTTCGCCACGGACCCCGAGGTCTCCCGGAGCCAGCTCGACCCGGGCTTCCAGCCGCACTTCGCGTTCCTGGTCGCCCACGTGGTCACCGGCAACCTGGCCCTGGTGGCGATGATGCTCCAGGCCTGGCCCCACCTGCGCCGTACGCGCCCCAGGGTCCACCGCATGGTCGGCCGGGTGTACGTGTTCGGCGCGGTGGTCCCGACATCGCTCATCGTGCTGTTCGTGCTGGTCCCGCACCGCGCCAACCAGGGCAGCACCGGCCTCGCCTTCGGCGCGGTCCTGTGGCTGGGCACGACGCTGTACGCCTGGCGCAAGGCCCGCCAGGGCCGCTACGCCGAGCACCGCCGCTGGATGGTCTACAGCTTCTCGCTCGCGCTGTTCACGACCTACGGCCGCATCGTCGCCTGGATGATGCTGAACTGGGGCCTGCAGGTGAACATCCAGATCCTGATCGAGGCCACCAGCTGGGGCGTGTGGATCCTCCACCTGCTGATCGCGCAGGCGTACCTGGAGTTCACGGCACGCCGGAGCGGCAAGAACCCGCACGCCGGGCAGCTCGACCCGGCGACCGGGGCGATCCGGCAGTAGGAGGCCTGAGCCGGCCGGTGAGGGCTCCTGCGCCGGACCCCGTACGAAGAGATGCCCTGCGGTCTGCGGTCTGCGGTGACGGGCCTTGTTCCGGGAGAACCGGCGCACGATCGGCAGGGCATCCCGGCAGGGCGTCTCGTCAAGACGTCTCAGCAGGGCATCTCGGCAGGGCGTCGTCTCGCGGCTCCTGCGGAGTCTGGGGGCTGTCCCGTGGGCAGCCTTCGGCGAGCGGTCTCCAGCCCCGGCCGGCGGTGTGCTCGTCGTCCCGCCCGTCCGCCACGCCGGTGCCCCGGGGCGGTGCCTCCTGGCGGCGCGGGGTGCACCGGGGCCGGCGGTGCCGACCGGCTGCGCACCGCCGCCGTGGACACGCTGTCCTGCCGGCCGGCCTGACCGCACCCGAAGGTTCCTGACCGCGCCGACGCGTCAGGCATCGCCGCGGCCCGGCACGCGGGCCCTCGACATGCGGGGGCCGAAGCGCTCCTCACGGATGGTCACCGCCGGAAGGCCGTCGCCGTATCCGCGGCGGAGAGCGGCGGAGGGCGGCGGGCGGGCGGCGGAGGGCGGCGGAGGGCGGGCCCGGTCGGCCCGCCGTACTCCCCCGCCCGGCCACGGTGGTGATCACGGCGTATGCGGGGGTGACCCAGCAGGATGGGCCCGTGCCGAAAAGTCCGCCCGTGTCCATGCCGGACCGCCCGTGTGACCGTACGAACACCTGTGCCAGGGAGCACCGGCCCCGCTCGTGCTCGCCCTCGCCCCCGCCCGGGTGCGCTTCCGCTCCGGGTGCGCCTGCGGCTTGCGTTCCGGCGGCCCGGCGGTCCGGCGCCCTGGTCGGATCTCTCTCCGCGGACTTCTGCGGGGCAGGCCGTGCAGGGTGGCCGAGGCCGGGGGGCAGGGCGCTGCGCCGCAGTTCACCGCGACGCTGCCGGGCCTGCGGCATGATCGCTCCCGATCGCTCCCGATCGATCCGAACCGCTCGTGACTCCGCACGGCTCACGTGTCGGATTCTCGGAGCCTGCTCCGACTACCGGGTAACGGCGCCATGCGCGGGTGCCGCCCGCGGTGGTGAACGAGAAAGGATCTCTATGAGTGACACGACTCAGGACACGGCCCCGTTGGCCGGGCGCCGGCAGTGGCTGGGCCTGGCCGCACTGGCCCTGCCCACGCTGCTCGTCGCCTTCGATATCGGTGTCCTGTTCCTGGCACTGCCCCATCTGAGCGCGGACCTGGGCGCGACCGGTACCGAACAACTGTGGATCACCGATATCTACGGCTTCATGCTCGCCGGTTTCCTGATCACCATGGGTACTCTCGGTGACCGGATCGGCCGTCGCAAGCTCCTCATGATCGGTGCGAGTGCCTTTTCCGTCGCCTCGCTGCTCGCGGCGTTCTCCACCAGCCCGCTGATGCTGATCATCGCCCGTGCTCTGCTGGGCATCGCCGCCGCCACGCTGTCGCCCTCGACGCTCGCCCTGATCAGCAATATGTTCCGCAATCCCAAGCAGATGGGCACGGCCATCTCGCTGTGGGCGTTCTGCAATTTCGGCGGTGCCGCCCTGGGCCCGGTCATCGGCGGGGTCCTGCTGCAGCACTTCTGGTGGGGCTCGGTGTTCCTGATCAGCATCCCGGTCATGCTGCTCCTGCTGATCGCCGGTCCGATCCTGCTGCCCGAGTACCGCGACGCCGATGCCAAGCGCCTCGACCTGGTCAGCGTGGTGCTGTCGCTGGCCGCGATCCTGCCGGTGATCTACGGCATCAAGCAGCTGGCCGCCGGCGACACCAGCTCCCCGGTGGGGGCGTACGTGGCCATCGCCGTCGGCGTCGCGTTCGGTGTCCTGTTCACCCGCCGGCAGCTGCACCTGCCCAACCCGCTGCTCGACCTGCGGCTGTTCCGCAACATCAGGTTCAGCAGCTCCCTGCTGGCCATGCTGCTCGCCTCGGGGACACTGGCCGGGCTGGGGCTGCTGACCAGCCAGTTCATCCAGAGCGTGCTCGGGCTGGAGCCGACCGAGGCCGGGCTGTGGCAGGCCCCGACCGGCGTGGGCATCGCCGTCGGTGTCCTGCTCACACCGGTGATCGTCCGGCGGATCCAGCCGCGCACCGCGATTCTCGGCGGACTCACGCTGTGTTTCATCGGCCTGATCGTGCTCAGCACCGTGACCAGGACCAGCAGCCCCGGCCTGGTGTCGCTGAGCGTGGCGCTGGTGGCGCTGGGCATCGCGCCGATGTTCATGCTCGGCACCAACCTGGTCGTCGGGGCGGCCCCGCCCGAGAAGGCAGGCTCGGCGGCGTCGATGTCGGAGACCAGCAACCTCCTCGGCTCGACCCTCGGACTCGCCCTGCTCGGCAGCGTCGGCGGAGCGGTCTACCAGTCCGGCATGGCCGGCTCTCCGGTCGCCGAGGCCCGGCAGACGCTGGCCGAAGCGGTCTCGGCCGCCGCGAAGCTCCCGGCCGCCCAGGCCCAGTCGCTGCTGGACACGGCCCGCAGCGCCTTCACCGACGGGCTGAACACGGTGGCCGTCGTCGGCATCGTGATCATCGCGGTCATCTTCGTCCTCGTGTGGATGACGATGGGTCAGAAGGCGGCGGCGCCTTCGGCGTCCGACGACCTGGATCCGGTCGCCGAACGCCCCCAGGCGGCCGAATCCTGATGAGGGCGCTCCGCCCGGTACCCCCGCATCGGGTACCGGGCGGAGCGCCGGGCCCGGCTCAGCCCGTGGGCGTGGGGGTGGGGGCCTCACCGGTGCCGGCCGCGGGCACCGGCGGCCGGTGCGGCCGGGTGCCGGACCACTTCCGCATGACCGGCATCTCGACGCACCGGTGGAGCAGCCAGGCCAGGACGATACTGACGGCCAGGCAGCCCAGCAGGAACAGCACCGCCGCCGGTGTACTCAACGACGTCCGCTCGAAGGCGCCGTACCCCATCCACTGCCCCTTGAGCGCCGCCTGCGCCGAGTTCAGCACGTTGAGGTGGATCAGGAAGAACGCGTACGAGATCTCGCCCAGCCAGACCAGCGGTCGACGGGCCAGCGGTGTTTCCCGGCCGGCGAGGTCGGCGGCGGCGGCGGCCGCGACCAGCAGCCCGAGCGGGAACGCGTAGGGCGCGGCGAACGACCAGAGCGCGGGCAGCCACAGCGCCACCACGTACACCGCGAGGACGCCGAGCGCGGCCGGGCCCGGACCGAGGCGGACCCACCGCCCGCTCAGGACGATACGGGCGAAAAGGATGCCGACGATGAACTCGAGGCAGCGCACCAGCGGGAACTGGTAGGCGAACCACATCTGCGGCCAGGAGAACTGGTCGTATCCGGGGAACATCGGAGCGTCGGGCAGGAAGGCCTTGGAGAGCAGCGGGACCGACAGGGCCAGCACCGATACGGCGATGGTCCAGAACCAGAGCCGGTCGGCCCGGATCCTGTTGATGCCGAGGATCAGGAACGGGAACAGCAGGTAGAAGGCGATCTCCGCCGACAGCGACCAGGTGACCCCGTTGACCGCGAACATGAGGTTGTTCATGTCCGGCACCCAGGCGTTCACCAGGAAGAGGTTGGCCGTGGCGGGCCCGGCCTCGATCGCGGTGCCGGACACGAGCAGCATGGCGAGGACGATCACCCAGACCACGGCGTGGCTCGGGAAGACCTTGAAGAACCGCCGGCGCCAGAATCTGCCCATCGTGTCGGCCGGCTTCACCGCCCAGGTCAGTACGAACCCGCTGAGGACGAAGAAGAACGAGACGCCGATGCCGCCGGCACTGCTGGTGACGAAGGTGTACGCCTTCTGCACCGAGGTGTCGCCGAATATGCCCAGGTAGTGCGCGTGGAAGACGAAGACCAGGAACGCGGCGACGAACCGTAACGCGGTCAGGGAGGGAAGTCTGCCCGGACTGGGTGTCGTTGCCTCGGTCATGCGTACCTGCCTCGTCGTCAGAGGGACCGGAAGAGATCCACAACCGGTCTCGGAAGTGGATTGTCCGGGCTGTGCCACGAGTCGGCGTCTTCCAGAGTGCGGTGTTTCCCTGAGCGTTCTTCCGGCGTGCCGGGTTCGCTCCGGTCCGCCGGGCTCGCGCGGTCCGGCCGGTCAACCGGTCAACCGGCGATCCGGTGATCAGTGATCCGGTGATCGGTGATCCGGTGATCCGCCCGGCGGCAGGCCCTGGGGGGCATCGCGTGCGGGCCCCTGCGGCGGGGGCGGGAGCCGGTCAGTACGTCACGACGGCCCGGAAGCGGACCTCGCCCTTCGCCGCCTTGTCGACGGCGTCCGCGATCCTGTCCATCGGGAAGACCTCGATCATCGGGGTCACCGCGCCCTCCGCGACCAGGTCGAGCGCCTCGGTCAGATAGCGCAGCCCGTTGTGGGTGGCGCCCAGCACCCGCTGGCCCCGCGCCCAGAAGGGTGTGGCGGGGCCGATGGTGAACGAACTCGACGGGTCGATGGTGGCCAGCACGATCCGCCCGCCGACCCGCAGTCCCTGGAGCGCGTCCGTGGCGGCCTCGTAGGACGTACCGGTCACCAGGACCACGTCGGCGCCGCCGGCCTCGCGCAGTTCCGCCCCGTCGCGGACGACGAGGTCGGCCCCGAGGCTCTCGGAGAGTGCGTGCTTGTCCGGCGAGCGGGTGATGGCGACGGTCTCGAACCCGCAGGCCCGGGAGTACTGCACGGCCATGTGCCCCAGCCCCCCGATGCCGAGAACGGCGATCCGCTCGTGCGGCTGCGGTTCGCTCACGCGCAGTGCGCTCCAGGCCGTGTAGCCGGCGCAGAGGACGGGCGCGGCGGTCGCGTAGTCGATCCCGTCGGGGAGCAGTACGGTGCTCGCGGCGGCCACGCAGAGGTATTCGGCGTGGCCTCCTTGTCGGTTCAGACCGGTCATCACCGGTGCGGTGCACGTCATGGCGGACTGGCCGGTCAGCGGCAGGTTGCGCCGGCAGTAGGAGCAGCGGCCGCAGGCGGCCTGGACCCAGGTGGTGCCGACCCGGTCGCCCACCCGGCGGGTCGTGGTGCCCGGACCCAGTTCGACTATCTCGCCCGCCGCCTCGTGTCCGGTGATCGCCGGATCGCACGCCGGGAAGGGGAAGACGCCCTGGGCGACCCAGATGTCGTTGTGGCAGATCCCGCACGCGTGCACCTTGATGAGCACCTCGCCGGGGCCCGGCCGGGGGGTCGCGACCTCCTTGATCTCCCACTGGGCGTTGATCGCGGGAATGACGGCTGCTTTCATGGGCGTACACTCTCCGGCTTCATACGTTCGGGAAGGCCACGCAGGGCCGTTCATGGTCAAGGGGCTCTGCTGCTCGTCGTTCTCGGGACCGCTGTCGGACGGAGGCCGGGGAACCGGGTGAGGGGTTCGGGGAGCGCGGTCCGGGCTTCCACCCGCATCACGGGCATGACGATCGGGCGGTGACCGCCGGGGCCGGGGCGGGGTGCGCCTTGTCGGCTCCGGCCGGGTCGAGACCGTCACACGGGCGGTGAGGAGTCCCTCGAAACGGAGGGCGGCCGTCGGGCGGGCACGGCCGTGGAGGACCTCTCCGCCCGAAGCTTCGATCCGGCGTCAGCCTCACATCCGGTCGGGCGCCCGGCATCTCCTGGATTGCTCTTGGGCGGCCCGCCCCTCTTCCGGGTCCGGGTCCGGGGCCGAACCGGTGCCCCGGGCAGCGGTGTTGGTCCGGGGAAGGTTCTTCCCGGCAGCGCAAGCCAAGAGATGCGGCAGCCGGCGGGACGCGGCAGGCTGCGCTGTGAGATCAGCCGGCGGGCTCCGGAGAGTGGCCTCGACGGGTGAGCGCACCCGGGGTCGTGCGGTGGTGCCGGGCGGGAGCGCCGCGGGGCTCCGGCCCCGGGCTCCCGTCCGGCATGGTGCCGGGGCCCTCGGTGTGGACCGCGACCGGCTCCCCGGTGTACGGGGGCCGGGGCGCGGAGTTCCGCACGGCGGGCGGGCGGTCCGCCGGTCCGGGGCCACCGGATGCTCAAGTCCCTTGCTCCCGGGGCCCGTAACCCGCAATCCGGGAGATGTCACGCACACCGGTGCCTGCGACGGTGATCCGGGACTCCGATCACCGGGCACCCACCGAACCCCCTGTCGCCGCTTCCCAAGGAGAATCTGTGGACACCACCGAGCCTGCGGTCACACCGAGCCGCGCCGACCTCGTTGCCCGCGCGGCGAAGTTGGTGCCGACGCTCCGCGAGAACGCGTCCTGGGCCGAAGAGAATCGTCAGTTGCACGAGGGCACCGTCAAGGCGATGGCGGAGGCCGGTCTGCTGCGCACCCGGCTCCCCGCCCGCCTCGGCGGTTACGAGTCCGACATGAGGACCCAGGTGGAGGTGCTCGCGGAACTGGCCAAGGGAGACGGATCCGCGTCGTGGACCGCCGGTGTGTGGTCCATCAGCGCGTGGGTCGCCGGGCTCTTCTCCGACGCCGTGCAGGACGAGGTGTTCGCCTCCCCGGACGACCTGGTGAGCGGCATCATCAGTCCGACGGCCATGGCGGCGCCGGCGAAGGGCGGCATCGTCGTCAACGGCAGGTGGGCGTTCAACAGCGGGGCGAAGCACAGCAAGTGGAACACCAACGCGGCAGTGCTGGCCATGCCGGACGGCAGTTTCCAGCCGGTCATGACGCTGATTCCGCTGGCTTCGCTGGAGATCGACGACGACTGGCACACCGCCGGGCTGCGTGGTTCGGGCAGTGTCAGTACCGTCGCCCACGAGGTGTTCGTGCCTGATGGCTGGTACATCCCGCTGGGCGGCATCCTCCAGGGGCACAGCGGTCACGGCAGCAACGCCGACGCGCTCATCCACCGGGCGCCGATCATGCCGACGGCGTGCGCCACGGTCAGCGCGACCGCCCTGGGTCTGGCCAAGGGCGCCAGGGACGTCTTCTTCGAGCGGCTGCCCGGCCGGAAGATCACCTACACCGAGTACACCGACCAGAGCGAGGCCCCGCTCACGCACCTCCAGGTCGCCGAGGCAGCGGTCAGGATCGACGAGACCGAGTTCCACGTGTACCGCATCGCCGATCTCGTGGACGCCAAGAACGCCTCCGGCGAGCCGTGGACGCTGGAGGAACGGGCCCGCGTCCGGCTTGACACCGGTGCGGCGTGCCAGCGGTCGAAGGAAGCCGTCGACATCCTGAACACGGCGAGCGGTGGCTCGTCGATCTACACCCACGTGCCCATCCAGCGCATCGAGCGCGATGTCCAGACGCTGAACCTCCACGCCATCATGCACCCGAACACCAACCTGGAGCTGTACGGCCGCATCCTGTGCGGGCTGGCCCCCAACACCCAGTACCTCTGAGCGTCCCTCTCCTCGCCGAGGGGCCGGGGACCGGGACGGTGGCTGCTGCTGCCGTTCCGGTCCCGGCCGCTTCGCACCGGGCGTCCGCGGGTCTCCGCCGCACGGCTGCGGGCGTCGTTCCCCGGCCGCCGGGCGGGAGTCCGGACGGCTGCGGCGGGCACCGCCACGCGGACCGGCGGGTCCGCACGTGCGGCACGGCCGTGAACACCGCCCGCCCGTCCGCCCGCCCGCCCGTCCGTTCGTCCGTTCGTCCGTTCGTTCGTCCGTTCTCGGACGGCATCGGCCCTGTGGTTCCGGTAGCCTCCGCGAAGTCCTGCGCCCGCCCTCCTGTGTCGTGCTCGGCCGCCGGGGGTCTTCGCCCCCCGCTCTCGCTGTTCGTCCGGGGCGGAGTCCGTGCCCCGGGGGGTGTCCCGTGGGCACGCGCCGCACCGTGTGGCTGCGTCTTCGGCTGCCCGCACTCCTGCGCACGGCCGGTCCTCTTCCGCCGGCTGCCGGCTGCCGGCTTCCTGTCCCCCGGGAGCAGGTTCCGAGGAAGGTGAGTCCGCACCCGGGTTTCTTTTCCTCATTCCCTTCTCCGTTGCGGGCGCCGTCATTTCGAGCCCGGTCCCGGGCCGTTCCCCGATGCAATGGCATCGTCGGAGTTGTTGCGGTGGGAAGAAAATTGTCACGCTGTCGCGGACCGGGAAACACGCGTACCAGAGGGAGATGGACATGCCGAAAACGACCGGCTCCACCCATACCGACCAGGCAGGCGCGGCGGCGGTTCCGCAGAGGATTGTCGCGGCGTGGGCGGGCCACGACGCGAAGAAGTTCGCCGCAGTGTTCACCGAAAAAGGCACGTTGATTCTGCCCGGGGTTTTCAAGAAGGGCCGCGAGGCCGTCGAAGAGTTCATGACCGAGGCTTTCGCCGGCCCCTTCAAGGGGACGCGCGTGACCGGTGAACCGATTTCGGTCGAGTTCATCAGCCCGGACTCCGCGATTCTTGTCACCGCGGGAGGCGTTCTGCTGCCCGGAGAGAAGGAGGTCTCGGCGGAGCGCTCCATCCGGGCCACCTGGGTGGTCGTCAAGGAGGGAACCGGGTGGCAGCTCGCCGCCTACCAGAACACTCCGGTCAACTGAGACCGCTGCACCGGACGGGCCGGGGGGCCCGGGGGGGCCCCCCCCCCCCCCCCCCCCCCCGGTGCCCCCCCCCCCCCCCCCCCCCCGGGGGCAAACCGCCCAACCCTGGAAAAGACCCGGCCGCGGCCCGGGCCCCCCCCGCCGCCGGG
>NZ_JBIDBC010000042.1:0-53018 GCF_043202835.1 Streptomyces sp. NPDC048142 | reverse complement strand
CGTCCCCGGACAGAGCCGACACATCCCGTTGAGGACCCTGAGTCAGTCAGGCGGTGGGTCAGACCCCGCCGGGGAACGCTCACGTACATCCTCACTGTCAGGCGGCGCTGCGCGAGCGGCGGTAGAGAACCGATCCCACACCGGCGAGCAGCAGACCGGCGCCGGCCGGAATGAGCAGTTCGAGACCGCCCCCACCGGTCTGGGCGAGCTGCTCCTGGGGGAAATGCTGGGTCTCGGGAGCGTTCGCCTCGGGCGGCTGCTCGACCGGCGGGGTGACCGGCGTCTCCGGCGCGACCGGAGGGACCTCGGGCGGCGGGGGCGGAACCTCCGCGTCGTTGGAGCAGCTGTTGCCGAAGGCGGGGTTCAGCAGTCCGCCGATGGTGACGCTGTTCCCGCAGAGGTTCACGGGGATGTCGATCGGCGCCTGGATCGCGTTGCCGGAGAGGATGCCGGGCGAGCCCTGGGCGGTCCCTTCGGCCGTGGCGCCGCCGCCCGTGTCCCGGTGACGGCCGGTGCCGGGCTCGGAGGTCCGGTCCGAGGCCGTGGTGTCGCCGGCCCGGTCCGAGGCCGTGGTGTCGCCGGCCCTGGCGCCGTTGCCGGAGCCGTCGGGGACCGAGCGGGTCTCCGAGGCGGCCGAGTGGTCCCCGGAGCGGTCGGCCGAGCGGCCGGATTCCGCTGATCCGTTTCCGCAGTCGTTTCCGCTGGCGGGGTTGAGCAGTCCGCCGACGCTGGCGGAGTTGCCGCAGACGTTGACCGGGATGTCGATCGGGACCTGCACCGAGTTGCCGGACAGCACGCCCGGCGAGCCGGAGGCGGTACCGGCCGCCCCGGAGTCGGCATGGGCGTATCCGCCACTGAGCGCGAGCACTCCGCCCGCCGCCGCCATGGTGATCAGGCCTTTACGAGTGACCTGTCGCATAGGTTCGTTTCCTGCCTTCTGGCTTCCGAAAAACCCCCGGACATGAACGTGCGGGAGCCGAATGCCGAACGGTCCCGGAGTGCATGGAGTGCACTCCGGGACCGGTCGAGCTCAAACCCTTACGGGCTGACGTTCAACGTCAGGCGTTGACGCAGGTGTTGCCGAAGGCGGGGTTCAGCAGACCGATCACGGAGACCGTGTTGCCGCACACGTTGATCGGCACGTGGACCGGGACCTGGACGACGTTGCCGGAGAGCACGCCGGGGCTGCCGATGGCAGCACCCTGGGCGCCCGCGTCGGCGGAAGCCATGCCCGCACCCGCGAGAACGAGGCCACCCGTAGCAGCCGCAACTGCGACGACCTTCTTGATCATTATTCCTCCTAGTTGGAAATGCGGTCCCAGCCGCGGACCGCAAACCTTGTAACGAGGAGGCTGGGGCGGGGCTACGTGTGAACGGCCCGTTTCACTCGTTCGGACATGTCCGTACAGGTGGACGAATCGATGGCTCATCGGTCACGGACGGTCAGGAATGATCGATGAACCGGTCGAGCACTCGCACGCCGAACTGCAGACCGTCGACCGGTACCCGCTCGTCGACACCGTGGAACATCCCGGCGAAGTCCAGCTCCGGCGGCAGCTTCAGCGGGGCGAATCCGAAGCCCCGGATGCCCAGGTCGTCGAAGGACTTGGCGTCGGTGCCGGCCGAGAGCATGTACGGCACGGCACGGGCGATCGGGTCCTCGGCGACCAGCGCGGTCTGCATGGCGTCGACCAGGGCGCCGTCGAAGGTGGTCTCCAGGGCCTTGTCCGCGTGCACGTCCTCGCGGCGCACGTTGGGGCCGAGGATCCGGTCCAGATCGGCGAGGAACTCCTCCTCGTACCCCGGCAGGTAGCGGCCGTCGACGTGGGCGGTCGCCTGGCCCGGGATGACGTTGACCTTGTAGCCGGCGACGAGCTGCGTGGGGTTGGCGGTGTTCTGGAGGGAGGCTCCGATGAGCTTGGCGATGCCGCCGAGCTTGGCGAGCGTCTCGTCCATGTTCTCCGGGTCCAGCTCGGTGCCCAGCGCGTCCGAGAGCTCGTCCAGGAAGTGCCGCAGCGTCTTGGTGACCCGCACCGGGAACTTGTGCCGGCCCAGCCGCCCGACCGCCTCGGACAGCTCGGTGATGGCGTTGTCCTTGTGGATCATCGAGCCGTGCCCGGCGGTGCCGTCCACGGTGAGCTTCATCCAGTGCATGCCCTTCTGGGCCGTCTCCACCAGATACAGCCGCAGGTTCTCGTTGACGGTGAAGGAGAAGCCGCCGACCTCGCTGATCGCCTCGGTGACGCCCTCGAAGAGCCCGGGGTGGTGGTCGACGAGGTAGCGCGCCCCGTACGTCCCGCCGGCCTCCTCGTCCGCGAGGAAGGCGAGCACGATGTCGCGCGGGGGCTTGCGGCCGGTGCGCATCCGCTCACGGACGACCGCGAGGGTCATCGCGTCCATGTCCTTCATGTCGACCGCGCCCCGGCCCCAGACGCAGCCGTCCGCGATCTCCCCGGAGAACGGGTCGTGCGTCCAGTCCGCCGCATTGGCCGGGACGACGTCGGTGTGCCCGTGGATGAGGAGCGCCGGGCGGGAGGGGTCCTCACCCTCGATCCGGGCGACGGTGGAGGCCCGCCCCTTGTGCGACTCGAAGATCTGCGGCTCCAGGCCGACCTCCGCGAGCTTCTCCGCGACGTACTCGGCCGCGAGCCGCTCACCGGGGCCCGAGTGGTCGCCGTAGTTGCTGGTGTCGATCCGGATCAGGTCACGACAGAGGTCGACGACCTCCCTCTCGGCGTTGCCGCCGGTGACGGCCCTGCCCGTGCTGCTCTCGCTCACGCTGGTTCCTTCCACTGTCGCTGTGGTGCTCCCTGCTCATCCTCCCGCGCCCACGGCGTACACCCAAGGCCGCGCGTCCCCCTCACGCACCGTTCACAGCCATCGGGGCGTGATCGAGCACCCCTGAAAGTTTGCTATGGTTTTCCACGTCGGAACGGGCACGGGCCCGCGAGACAGACACCTTGTCCGGGTGGCGGAATGGCAGACGCGCTAGCTTGAGGTGCTAGTGCCCTTTATCGGGCGTGGGGGTTCAAGTCCCCCCTCGGACACCAGCAGGAGCCCCACTTCGGTGGGGCTCTTTTGCGTGACCGGACCACGACGGAGAGGTGCCACCATGAGGGGCCGCAGGAAGCCGCCCGCCTCTCCGCTTCCCCAGCGGGACGGGATCGACGCGGTGCGGGTGCGGTTGCCGGAGGATCCGGGTGGGGCCTGGGGGTGCGTCGGGGAGCATCTGGTCGCGCGCTTCGGCGGGGCGGTCGGGGCGGGCCGGGTGGTGGAGATGCTCGATGCCGGGCGGTTCGTGGGGGCCGACGGGGTCGCCGTGCGGGGCGGGGAGCCGTACGCCGCCGGGCGGTATCTCTGGTTCCACCGGGACTTCGCGCCGGAGGAGCCGGTGCCCTTCCCGGTCGGGGTCGTGTACCGGGACGAGCGCCTGGTGGTCGCCGACAAGCCGCATTTCCTGGCGACCGTGCCCCGGGGGCGGCACATCACCGAGACCGCGGTGGCCCGGCTGCGGCGGGAGCTGGACCTGCCCGCGTTGCAGCCCGCGCACCGGCTGGACCGGCTGACCGCGGGGCTCGTGCTGCTGGTGGTGCGGCCCGAGGACCGGGGCGCGTACCAGACGCTGTTCCGGGACCGGCTGGTGCGCAAGGAGTACGAGGCGGTGGCCCCGTACGATCCCGGCGTTCCGCTCCCCCGGACCGTGCGGAGCCGGATCGTGAAGGAGCGCGGGGTGCTCGCCGCCCGTCAGGAGGCGGGCGAGGCGAACAGTGAGAGCCGGGTGGAGCTGGTGGAGCACCGGGGGCCGCTCGGGCGCTACCGGCTGCTGCCCGCCACCGGGCGGACGCATCAGCTGCGGGTCCATATGAACGCCCTGGGGCTGCCGATCGTCCACGATCCGCTGTATCCGGTGGTGGCGGCGGAGGCTTCCCCCGATGACTTCTCACGGCCCCTCCAGCTGCTGGCGCGGGTGCTGGAGTTCGCCGATCCGGTCAGCGGGGAGCCGCGGCGCTTCGAGAGCGGGCTGCGGCTCTCCGCCTGGCCGGATCGGTGACGTACGCGTCCGTCAGTGGCCGCGCTTGATCCAGTCGTCGAGGCCCGGGGCCTCCGCGCCGATCGAGGTGGGGTCTCCGTGGCCGGTGCGGACGGCCGTGTCGCCCGGCAGGGTGAGCAGCCGGTCCCTGATCGAGTCGATGATCGTCGGGAAGTGCGAGAAGGACCGGCCGGTGGCGCCGGGGCCGCCGTGGAAGAGCGTGTCCCCGGTGAAGACGGTGCCGAGGCCGGGGGCGTACAGGCAGACCGCGCCGGGGGCGTGGCCCGGGGTGTGCAGGACCGTGAGGGTGGTGCCGGCGATCTCCAGTTCCTGGCCGTCGGTCAGGGTGCCGTCGGGGGCGCGGTCCGGGTGGGTGCGCTGCCAGAGCGGGAGGTCGTCCGGGTGGAGGAGGACCGGGGCGCCGGTGGCGTCCGCGAGGGCGGGGGCGGCGTCGATGTGGTCGTTGTGCGCGTGGGTGCAGACGATGGCGCGCAGCGTCCGGCCGCCGAGCGCGGCCTCGATGGCGGCGGCGTCGTGGGCGGCGTCGATGACGATCGCCTCGGTGTCGTCGCCGACGATCCAGACGTTGTTGTCGACGTCCCACTCGCCGCCGTCGAGGGCGAAGGTGCCGGAGGTGACCAGGTGGTCGATGCGGGCGGCCATCAGAGGACCACCACCGAGCGCAGGACGTCGCCGTCGTGCATCCGGGCGAAGGCCTGCTCGATGTCTCCCAGGCCGATGGTCTCGGTGACGAAGGCCGCGAGGTCGAGGCGGCCCTGCTGGTGGAGGTCGACGAGCATCGGGAAGTCGCGGGAGGGCAGGCAGTCGCCGTACCAGGAGGACTTGAGCGAGCCGCCGCGGCCGAAGACGTCCAGGAGCGGCAGTTCGAGCTTCATGTCCGGGGTGGGGACGCCGACGAGGACGACCGTTCCGGCGAGGTCGCGGGCGTAGAAGGCCTGCTGGTAGGTCTCCGGGCGGCCGACGGCCTCGATGACGACGTCGGCGCCGTTGCCGTCGGTGAGGGCGCGGATGGCCTCGACGGGGTCGGTGGAGCGGGAGTTGACGGTGTGGGTGGCGCCCATCCTCTTCGCCGTCTCCAGCTTGCGGTCGTCGATGTCGACCGCGATGATCTTCGCCGCGCCGGCCAGCCGGGATCCGGCGACGGCCGCGTCGCCGACGCCGCCGCAGCCGATCACGGCGACCGAGTCGCCGCGGCCGACCTGGCCGGTGTTGATGGCGGCGCCGATGCCCGCCATGACACCGCAGCCGAGCAGTCCGGCGACGGCCGGGGAGACCTCGGGGTCGACCTTGGTGCACTGGCCGGAGGCGACGAGGGTCTTCTCGGCGAAGGCGCCGATGCCCAGGGCGGGCGACAGCTCCGTGCCGTCGAGCAGCGTCATCTTCTGCTTCGCGTTGTGGGTGTCGAAGCAGTACCAGGGGCGGCCGCGCAGGCAGGCCCGGCACTGACCGCACACGGCACGCCAGTTGAGGATGACGAAGTCGCCGGGGGCGACGTCCGTGACGCCCGCGCCGACCGACTCCACGACGCCCGCGGCCTCGTGGCCCAGGAGGAAGGGGAACTCGTCGTTGATGCCGCCCTGCTGGTAGTGCAGGTCGGTGTGGCAGACGCCGCACGCCTGGATCTTCACGACGGCCTCGCCGGGTCCGGGGTCCGGGATCTGAATCGTCTCGACCCTGACCGGCTCGTTCTTCCCCGGTGCGATGACCCCTTGCACCTGCTGCGCCATAACCGTGCTCTCCCTGCTCCTGAGCTTTCGCGAAGATCGAACGCGGACAACCGTACGCCCGGGGCGGGTTCCGCGCCGCATCGCGCGGAAGGCTCTAGGGCCTGTCGTCCAACTGCCGTCGTCGCCCGAAGGGCGGCCGGGCGGCGCATGGTGCGTGCGATCGCAAGGCGCCGGAATGGTCTCGGATGGGGCCTCCCCTGCTCGAACGAAGCTGAGAGCTTGGGGAAGGAGCTACTAGGGCATTTCGGCAACACCGCGAGCGTGCGTGCCAGGCGTCGCCCGGCAGACGACAGTTGGACGACAGGCCCTAGGGGGCGAGGACGTCCAGCTCGTGCAGGGCGCCGACCGCGATCTCCTTGGTGATCCGTTCGGCGGCCGCCGGGTCGCCCTCGCGGACCGCCTCGGCGAGCCGGACGTGCAGGGTGACGGCGGCCGGGTCGGGGTCCTCGAACATCACCTGGTGGTGGGTGCGGCCCGCGAGCACCTCGGCGACGACGTCACCGAGCCGGGCGAACATCTCGTTGCCCGAGGCGTTGAGGACGATCCGGTGGAAGGCGATGTCGTGTTCGAGGTAGCCCTCCAGCTGGCGGCCGCGCGAGGTGGCGACCATGCCGAGGGCGCGTTCGGTGAGCTCGGCGCACTGTTCGGCGGTGGCGTGGCGGGCGGCGAGGCCGGCGGCGACGGGTTCGACCGCGGAGCGCAGCACGGTGAGGGAGCGCAGCTGGCGCGGGCGGTCGGCGCCGGCGAGGCGCCAGCGGATGACCTGGGGGTCGTAGACGTTCCAGGTCTCGGTGGGGCGGACGGTCACGCCGACGCGGCGGCGGGATTCCACCAGGTGCATCGATTCCAGGACCCGGACCACTTCGCGGACGACCGTACGGGAGACGTCGAAGCGCTGGGCGAGCTCGTCGGTGCGCAGGACGCTGCCGGGCGGGCACTGGCCGGAGGAGATCTCCAGACCCAGGGTGTCCAGCACATGTGTATGCAGTCCCTGGCCCTGTGTGGTCATGGGTCAAGCCTACGGGCAGGCCTCCGGGAAGAAAAAGTACGACGTTTACATCACAGACTCTTGAATACGTCGTACCTAATGGGTTTCAGTAGCGCGACGGACCGATGTCGAAGAAGACAGCGAGACACCCCTATGAACACGGCACCCCCCATGAGCACCCCCCACGTCGTCGTGGTGATGGGCGTAGCAGGAACCGGCAAGACCACGATCGGTCCCCTGCTCGCCGCCGAACTCGGCGTTCCGTACGCCGAGGGCGACGACTTCCACCCCGCGGCGAACATCGCCAAGATGTCGGCCGGCACCCCGCTGGACGACGAGGACCGGTGGCCCTGGCTGGACGCCATCGGCGCATGGGCGCACGGGCGGGCGGGGCTCGGCGGGGTCGTCTCCAGCTCCGCGCTCAAGCGGGTCTACCGGGACCGGCTGCGGGAGGGGGCGCCGGACGCCGTCTTCCTGCAGCTGACCGGTGACCGGGCGCTGATCGAGGAGCGGATGGCGGACCGCAAGGGCCACTTCATGCCCACCGCGCTGCTCGACTCGCAGTTCGCGGCGCTGCAGCCGCTCCAGGCCGACGAGGCCGGGGTGAGCGTCGACGTGTCCGGCACCCCTGAGGAAATCACCCGGCGAGCCGTCGCCGCGCTGCGCCGGCTCGATACCTAAGGACCATCACCGTGACCAGTCTCAGCGTCGAGACGCTGGCAGCGGACGCCGCCGAACCGATCACCTCGGCAGGCAACGCCCAGTTGGGCATCGCCGTCCTGGCGGGCATCGCCGTCATCGTTCTTCTCATCACCAAGGTCAGGATGCACGCGTTCCTGGCACTGACCATCGGTTCGCTGGCGCTCGGCTCCTTCGCCGGAGCCGCCCCGGCCGACACGATTCTCAGCTTCACCGCGGGTCTGGGCTCCACCGTCGCGGGCGTGGGCGTCCTGATCGCGCTCGGCGCCATCCTCGGCAAACTGCTCGCCGACTCGGGCGGGGCCGACCAGGTCGTCGACACCATCCTGGCGAGGGCCGGCGGCCGGGCCATGCCCTGGGCGATGGTCCTGATCGCCTCGATCATCGGTCTGCCGCTGTTCTTCGAGGTCGGGATCGTGCTGATGATCCCGGTCGTCCTGCTCGTCGCCAAGCGCGGCAACTACTCCCTGATGCGGATCGGCATCCCCGCGCTGGCCGGTCTCTCCGTGATGCACGGGCTGATCCCGCCGCACCCCGGCCCGCTGGTCGCGATCGACGCCCTGGACGCCAACCTCGGCGTGACGCTGGCGCTCGGCGTGCTGGTCGCCATCCCGACGGTGATCATCGCCGGTCCGGTGTTCTCCCGCTACGCCGCGCGCTGGGTGGACGTCAAGCCGCCGGAGAACATGATTCCGCAGCGGCCGTCCGAGGACCTGGACCGCCGTCCGAGCTTCGGCGCGACCCTGGCGACCATCCTGCTGCCGGTCGTCCTGATGCTGCTGAACGCGCTCGTCGAGATCGTGGTCGACGACCCCGAGAACGGTCTCCAGAAGGTCACCGCGGTCGTCGGCTCGCCGCTGATCGCCCTGCTCGCGGCCGTCCTCGTCGGGATGTTCACGCTCGGCCGGGCCGCCGGGTTCACCAGGGACCGGCTCGCCGGCACCGTGGAGAAGTCCCTCGCCCCGATCGCCGGGATCCTGCTCATCGTCGGCGCGGGCGGCGGTTTCAAGCAGACGCTGATCGACGCCGGGGTGGGCCGGATGATCCTGGAGTTCTCCGAGGACTGGTCGATACCCGCCCTGCTGCTCGGCTGGCTGATCGCCGTCGCGATCCGCCTCGCCACCGGATCGGCCACGGTCGCCACCATCTCCGCCGCCGGCCTGGTCGCCCCGCTGGCCGCCTCCATGTCGACCTCGCACGCGGCCCTGCTGGTGCTGGCCGTCGGCGCCGGTTCGCTCTTCTTCAGCCATGTGAACGACGCCGGGTTCTGGCTGGTGAAGGAGTACTTCGGCATGGACGTCGGCCAGACGGTGAAGACCTGGTCGGTGATGGAGACGATCATCTCCGTGGTGGCCATGGCCTTCATCCTGCTGCTGTCGCTGTTGCTGTAGCGCACGGCCGCCGGGCCGCTCGTTCGGATCGGGCGAGCCCGGCATGATCCGAACGGGAGGCCCTACGTTCCGGACTCCCCGGGGGGGCCGGTCGCCCGCCCGGGAGGGTGCGGGGGACCGGCCCTCTTCCGGCTGCCACAGCCGGTGCTCGGTCCGCGCCCAGTGAGGGTCGACCGACCCGGTCCGCATACCGCGCCGCGCCTCGGGATCGGCGTACGCCATCGCGAGGTGACCGGCCAGCACGACGCCGATGGCGAGGGCCAGCCAGTCGTGGACGAAGGTGGCTCCCGTGCGTACCACCAGGGGCGCCAGCGAGGTGAACCACATCAGCAGCCCGGTGCCGAGCATCACCAGGAGCGCCCCGGCGATCCACGACGCGTAGAGCTTCTGGCCCGCGTTGAACTTGCCCGCGGGCCGGGCCGACGCCCGGTGGTCGCGGCGGCGCACCGCCCGCAGCCAGCGCCGGTCGTGCGGCCCGAACCGGTTGAGCCGGGTCAGGTCGACGCGCAGCTCGCGGGAGGCCAGGCCGAGCAGCAGCGGTACGGGGACGAGCAGGCCCGACCATTCGTGGACGGTCACCACGAGCCGGCGGCGGCCGACGAGTTCGGCCAGCTGGGGCACGTACAGGCAGGCCGCGGTCGCCACGCAGAGGAGCACGAGCCAGGACGTCGTCCGGTGCACCCAGCGCTGCGCCGGGCCGAACCGGTGCACCCGGGGGGCCGGTTCAGACGGTGGGGGTGTCATCGCGGCCGTTGGACCGTCCCACCCAGGCGTCGACGTCATAGCCGAGCTCCTCCCAGTAGCCGGGCCGGACCGCGTCGGTGACGGTGATCCCGGAGAGCCATTTCGCCGACTTGTAGAAGTACATCGGGGCCACGTACAGACGGACGGGCCCGCCGTGCGTGTGGGTCAGGCCCCGGTCCTGCATGCGCAGGGCGACCAGCACGTCGGGGCGGCGGGCCTGGTCCAGGGTGAGGCTCTCGCTGTAGACGCCGTCGAAGCAGGTGAAGCGGACGGCCTTCGCGCCGGGGCGCACCCCGGCCGCGTCGAGGATCTCGGAGAGCCTGACGCCCTCGAAGGGGGTGTCGGGGACGCGCCAGCCGGTGACGCACTGGACGTCCCGGACCATCCTGGTCTGCGGCAGGGCCCGCAGATCGGACAGGGTGTACGTGGAGGGGCGGGCGACGAGTCCGTCGACGGTGAGGCGGTAGTCGGCGGGTCCCTTCTTCGGCACGGAGGAGGCGACGGAGTAGTAGCGGAACCCGCCGCCGTTGGGCAGCAGCCCCGTCAGCCCGGTCGGGTCCTTGTCGGCGAGCGCGCCGAGGCCGCTCTCCATGCCTCGCTGGAGCAGCGGCGCAGCCGCCACGGCGGCGGCGCCCAGTCCCAGCACGGACAGGACGAGGCGGCGGCCCACGGGGGCGCCTTCGGTATCGCTCGGGCGGTTGTCCACCCGGCCATTCGAGCACCCGCACTCCCCTGTCACCAGGGAACGCGGGTGCCCGTCATCGTTCGGTAAGACCTCGCGGGCCCCGGGGAGCCGGTCAGTGGCGGGCCGACTCGCTCTCGGCGGCCTTCTCCAGCTGGAACGCCTCGTTGCCGAGGCCGATGCGGGCGTGCACCTCGGGCTTGACCGAGCGCAGCACCGCCCCGTACACGAGGCCGCCGACGAGCGCGAGGATGATCACGCCCGGCAGCAGCCAGTCGAGGGCCGAGCCGGGTCCCGATCCGACGAGGACGTCGAAGTCGCGGACGGTGAGGACGGCGATCGACAGGAGCGCGATTCCGGCGAGGCCGGATGCCACCAGGCGCGGTGCCTGCGCACGGCCCGCGCCGCGCTTGACGAAGAAGGCGATGACGGCGAAGGAGGCGGCGGCCATCAGCAGGATGATGCCGAGCGCCCCGACGTTGCCCATCCAGGTGAACAGCCGCAGGACGGGAGCGGTGGGGTCGCCGACCCGGTTGTCGTCGGTGAGGGCGAAGGCCAGCACGATCACGACGGAGACGGCGGTCTGGAGCAGCGAGCCGGTGCCGGGGGCGCCGCTCGCCCGGTTGGTGCGGCCGAAGCGGGCGGGCAGCAGGCCCTCGCGCCCCATCGCGAACGCGTAGCGGGCCACGACGTTGTGGAAGCTGAGGAGCGCGGCGAACATCCCGGTGACGAAGAGGATGTGCAGGACGTCGGTGAAGGTGGAGCCGAGCCGCTCCTCGGTGAGGCCGAACAGCATGCCGGGGCCCTCCTTGAGGGAGGTGTCGGCGATGGAGCCGGGTCCGGCGGCGACGGTCACGGCCCAGGAGCTGACCGCCAGGAACAGGGCGGCGTAGCCCACCGCGAGGAACATCACCCGGGACACCACGATCTGCGGGCGGCTGGTCTCCTCCGCGTACACCGGGGCCTGCTCGAAGCCGACGAACGCGGCGATGCAGAAGCAGAGCGCGGTGCCGAGCCCGGCGCCGGTGAGGGTCTCGGGGTTGAAGGCGTGCAGCGACAGGCCCTCGGGGCCCGGCTTGCTCACCGCGGCGATGTCGAAGATCACGACGAGGGCGCACTCGATGACCAGCAGGACGCCGAGCACCTTGGCGTTGAGGTCGATCTTCAGCCAGCCGAGGACACCGACGACGCCCGCCGCGAACAGGGCCGGTACCCACCACGCCAGCTCGATGTCGAGGTAAGCGGCGAAGATGCCGGAGACCTCGAAGCCGAGGATGCCGTAGATGCCGACCTGCATCGCGCTGTACGCCACCAGCGCCACCAGCGAGGCGCCGGCGCCGGCGGTCGGGCCGAGCCCGCGGGCGATGTACGCGTAGATCGCGCCGGCGTTGTGGACGTGCCGGCTCATCTCCGCGTAACCGACGCCGAACAGCATCAGGACGACGCCCAGGATGATGTAGAGCAGCGGCTGGCCGACGATGCCCATCACGCCGAAGACGGTGGGCATCACTCCGGCGACCACCATCAGGGGGGCGCTGGCCGCGACCACCGAGAGCAGGAGGCCGGAGGTGCCGAGCCGGTTCGCGCGCAGGGCGCGTTCCTCGCCCTTGTAGGTGTTGATCCCGCCGGTATCGGCCGTCCCCCTCGTGGTGCCGGTCTCGCTGGAAAGTGAACTGCCCCTCGACATGGCGGAATGGGTCCCTTCTTCGTGGTGGGGTGGTGCCCTTCGTGCTTCACGGGGTGCCGAGCGCGTAGGCGCGCGCGGCGGTGAACGCGGCGTGGGGCTCCCGGCCGGAGTACGACCAGGGCGCGGCGGTGGCGTACGGGCCGATGCGGTGGAAGAGGGCGGCGGCCTCGGCGGGCCGTCCCTCGCAGACCTTGGCGTGCGCCAGGAAGTTGAGGTCGATGCGGTGGCGCGGGTGGTCCTCGCGCTCCCATTCCAGCCACCAGTCGAAGGCGGCCTTCATCACCTGGCGGGACCGGCGGCCGGACCAGTGCACGGAGACCGCCGGGTCGTCGGGCTCGAGGCCGGCGGCGACCAGGACGCGGTAGCGCTCGGTGTGGGCGACGACCGGGAGCACGGCCAGCGGGGAGTCGGCGGGGGCCAGTTCGGCGGCCCAGGCGGCGAAGTCGTACACCTCGTGGAGGGGGTCGTGGCCGCTGGCGGGGTTGCTCTCGGCCAGCAGAGCGGTCATCACGTGGTGGGCGTGGTGATGGTCCGGGTGGCGGGAGCGCACCTCCTCGAAGAGCCTGCCGGTCTCGTCCGCGCCGTCGTCGCGGCCCCGGTCCAGGAGGAGCAGCGCGAGCCAGGGGGTGGGGTCCTCGGGGGTGAGGCGGGCGGCGGCCAGGCAGGCTTCCCGGGCGCGGGCGGCGTCGTTCGCCCTGGCCTTGGGCCGCAGCGCGCGGGCGACCCGGGCGCAGCCGAGCAGGGTGGCGGCATCCGCGCTCTCGGGTTCGACGAGCAGCCAGTCACCGGCCCAGTCCACGGCGGACGAGATCTCGGCCAGCGCCAGGAACCGATGTCCGCGGCGGTCCCAGTCCCGCCCGGTGCCCACCAGCAGGGTGCGGGCCTCGGACCATCTGCCCTGGGCGAACTGCCACCGTACGGCGATGAGTTCGTCGTCGTCGAGGGCCGGATCGAAGACATGGTCCGGGCGGCTGCCCCGACGTCGGGAGCGGCCCAGGGGCGGCGGAGGCGGGGGCATGCCGCAGGCTTCTTTCGATGCGGTGTGCGAGCAGATGATCGCGCACAGCAAAGCGGTAGGCAACGCCCCACGTCAAGGGGCGTTGTCCGGTAACTGCTCCGGTCCACCGGCCAGTTGGCTTGATCTGGTCGGACCGTGGGGGCATCGGCGCAGCGTGCGGGCGGGAAGGGCGGGCCGGGGCGACGCCTGGCACACTGAGGGCATGGAACCTCGCGAACCCCTCGGCCCTTTCCTGCTCGCCTTTCCCGGGCCGTTGCGCGATCAGCTGGTGGCGGCGGTCCTGGCCGGCGAGAAGGTTTCCACGACCGGGTTGCTGTGCGAATACGAGCTGGAGCAGGAGGAGTTGCCGCCGGTGGGCGAACGCTCCGCGCTGATCGACTCGGACGGCCGCGAGGTCGCGGTCATCGAGATGACCGAGGTACGGGTGCTGCCGCTGGGGGCCGTCGATCTGCAGCACGCGCTGGACGAGGGCGAGGGGTACACCTCGGTGGCGCAGTGGCGGGCGGGGCACGAGGCGTTCTGGCACAGCGCGGAGATGCGGGAGGCGATGGGGGATCCGTCGTTCACGGTGAACGACGGGACGATGATCGTGGCTGAGCGGTTCCGGGTGGTCGAACGGCTGGACTGACCCCGGGGATCCGCCCCGGGCCCCACTCCTCGGACCATCGCCGGAGGGGCTTGAACGTGTGGTTACGCCGTCGCTTCCGCCGCCGCCCGGCCCGCCGCCCGGCCCGAGAAGATGCAGCCGCCGAGAAACGTGCCCTCCAGGGAGCGGTAGCCGTGGACGCCGCCGCCGCCGAAGCCCGCTGCCTCGCCCGCCGCGTACAGGCCGGGGAGCGGGGCGCCCCCGGCGGTCAGGACGCGGGAGGACAGGTCCGTCTCCAGGCCGCCCAGGGACTTGCGGGTGAGGATGTTGAGGCGGACGGCGATGAGCGGGCCCGCCGCCGGGTCCAGGACACGGTGCGGTTTCGCGGTGCGGATCAGGCGGTCGCCCAGATAGGCGCGGGCCCCGTGGATCGCGGTGACCTGGAGGTCCTTGGTGAAGGGGTTGGCGATCTCACGGTCGCGGGCGGTGATCTCGCGGCGCAGGCTCTCCTCGTCGATGAGGTCCTGCCCCGTGACCGCGTTCATGCCCCGGACCAGCGCGCCGAGGTCCTTCTCGACGACGAAGTCCACACCGTGGTCCATGAACGCCTTCACCGGCGCGGGCACGTCCGCGCGGGCCCGGCCGATCACGTCCCGGACCGACTTGCCGGTCAGGTCGGGGTTCTGCTCGGAGCCGGAGAGTGCGAACTCCTTGCCGATGATCCGCTGGTTGAGCACGAACCAGGTGTAGCCGTGCCCGGAGCCCATGATGTGTTCGAGGGTGCCGAGCGTGTCGAAGCCCGGGAAGAGCGGGACCGGCAGCCGCTTGCCGCGCGCGTCCAGCCAGAGGGACGAGGGGCCGGGCAGGATCCGGATGCCGTGCTCGGCCCAGATCGGGTTCCAGTTCTCGATGCCCTCGGTGTAGTGCCACATCCGGTCGCGGTTGATGTGGTGCGCGCCCGCCTTCTCGGCGATGCCGAGCATCAGCCCGTCGACGTGCGCGGGCACCCCGGACAGCATCTTCTCGGGCGGAGTGCCGAGGCGCTCGGGCCACTGCGCGCGGACCAGGTCGTGGTTGCCGCCGATGCCGCCGGAGGTGACGATCACCGCCTGGGCCTTCAGCTCGAAGGATGCGGTGGCCGCCCGGCTGCTCGCCGTGCCGCGAGCAGCCGCGCTGGGCTCCAGGATCTCGCCGGTGACCGTGTCGAGCGCCCCGGCGGTGCGGGCGAGGCCGGTGACACGGTGACGGAACCTCAGCTGGACGAGCCCCTTGGCGACGCCCTCGCGGACCCGCCGCTCGAAGGGGGCGACGACGCCGGGGCCGGTGCCCCAGGTGATGTGGAAGCGGGGTACGGAGTTGCCGTGGCCGAGCGCGTCGTAGCCGCCGCGTTCCGCCCAGCCGACGACCGGGAAGATGCGCAGCCCCTGCCGGTGCAGCCAGGAACGCTTCTCACCGGCGGCGAAGTCGACGTACGCCTCGGCCCACTTCCGCGGCCAGCGGTCCTCCGTCTCGCGGTCGAAGCCGGCCGTGCCGAACCAGTCCTGGAGGGCCAGCTCCCGGCTGTCCTTGATCCGCAGCCGGCGCTGTTCGGGCGAGTCGACGAAGAAGAGGCCGCCGAAGGACCAGTGCGCCTGGCCGCCGATGGACTGCTCGGGCTCCTGGTCGAGGACGATCACGGAACGGCCGGCGTCGACCAGTTCGGCGGTGGCCACGAGCCCGGCGAGTCCTGCCCCGATCACGATCACATCAGCGTCGTACGCCATGGGTTCCATCCTGTTCGGGGTGACTCAGGGGCGGAGAAACGTTCACGTTACCCGTGCGTCAGATCTTGGATACCCACCGGATCCACGTCAACCGTCCGGGTGCTGTTGGATGAAACGTATGACGCCCTCCGAAGAGATTCTGGACATCGTCGACGAGAACGACGAGGTCATCGGGCAGGCTCCGCGCGGTGAGGCGACCGCGCGGGGGCTGCGCCACCGCTGTGTCTTCATCGAGGCGCGCGATGCCGAAGGGCGGGTCTTCGTCCACCGGCGTACGCCCACGAAGCTGGTCTTCCCCTCGCGCTACGACATGTTCGTCGGCGGAGTGGTGGGCGCGGGCGAGTCCTACGACGAGGCGGCGCTGCGCGAGGCGGAGGAGGAGCTGGGGGTCTCGGGGCTGCCGCGGCCCGAACCGCTGTTCCGGTTCCTCTATGCCGACGCCGAGCACACCTGGTGGTCCGCCGTCTACCAGGTGCGGTGCGAGCTACCGGTGGCCCCGCAGGCCGAGGAGGTCGCCTGGCACACGTTCCTGGACGACGCGGAGCTGGAGGAGCGTCTCGGGGTGTGGCCCTGGGTGCCCGACGGGGTGGAGGCGTACCGGCGGCTGCAGAGGTTCCGGTCCGTCTGATCCGAACGTGAGGACTTAGGGTGCACATGTGAACAAGATCGCGCAGAGCGTACGGCTGTGGTTCGCGCCGCAGCGGATCCGGGAGGAGGGGGACACCCCCGACTACCGGTTCTCGCTGGCCAACGAGCGGACCTTCCTGGCCTGGATCCGGACGGCTCTGGCCCTGATCGGCGGGGGTTTCGCCGTCGATCAGTTCCTGCCGGAGCTGGCGTGGGGCATCCGGGCCGGACTCGCGCTCGGGCTGCTGACCGCCGGGGTGCTCTGCGCGCTGCGGGCGGTCAACCACTGGGTGCGGTGCGAGCGGGCGATGCGGCGGGGCGAGGACCTGCCGGTGTCCCGGTTCCCGACGCTGCTGAGTCTCGTGGTCGCCGTCGTCGCCGTGGCGATGGTGGTGGTGGTCCTCCTCGGCTGGGAGGGCGTGTGACGGCGGCGGCGGACCGGGATCCCGGACTGCAGCCCGAGCGGACGCGGCTGGCCTGGCGGCGCACGACGCTGTCCGCGACGGTCGTCGCGCTGCTCGCGGTGCGGCAGGCGCTGCACCGCGGGGCGACCCCGGCCGCGCTGATCGCGGTGTCGCTGAGCGCGCTGGCCTGGCTGGGGTTCCTGGTGGTGGCCCACCGCCGGATTCTGTGGCTGGGGGTGGCGCGGCCGGCGTCGCTCGCGCCGCGCGGTGCGCTGACGGCGACGCTGTGCACGATGGCGCTGGCGGTGTTCGCGGCGGCGATGCTGTTCTGAACCCGAGGCCGCTCTCCGGGCCCGCCCGAGCCGGTCGGCCCTCTCGGCGTCCCGGACCGCTCAGGCGTCCCGGACTGCTCAACCGTCCCGGACCGCTCAGGTGTCCCGGACCGCTCAACCGTCCCGGACCGCTCAGGCATCTCGGACCGCTCAACCGTCCCGGACTGCTCAGGTGTCCCAGTCCACCGTCACCACGATCTTGCCGCGGGTTCGTCCTTCCTGGTTGAGCCGGTACGCGTCGGCGGCCTGTTCCAGCGGGAACACCCGGTCCACATGGACGGTGACGATGCCCCGCTCGGCCAGTTCCGCGACCTGGGCCAGGTCGTTCGCGTCGGGGCGCACGAAGGCGTAGCGGCCGCCGTAGGAGAAGACCTCGCTGTCCGCGATGGAGGCGAGCCGGCCGCCCGGGGCGAGGGTGTCGGCGGAGGCGCGCAGCGCGTCGCCGCCCACCGTGTCGAAGGAGGCGTCGAAGCCGTCCGGGACCAGTTCGCGCAGCCGGTCGACGAGTCCTTCGCCGTACTCCACCGGCTCCGCGCCGAGGCTGCGCAGGTGCTCGTGGTTGCGGGGGCTCGCGGTGCCGATCACCCGGCAGCCGGTGTGCCGGGCGATCTGGACGGCGAGCGATCCGACGCCGCCGGCCGCCGCGTGGACCAGGACGGTCTCGCCGTCGCGGACCTTCAGGGTGCGGTGCAGCACCTGGTACGCGGTCAGCCCGGCCAGCGGCAGGCCCGCCGCCTCCTCGAAGCTCAGGCTCAGGGGCTTGCGGGCGAGGGTGCGCACGGGGGCGGCGACGTACTCGGCGAACGTACCGCGTGAGAGGAAGTCCTCGCGTACGTAGCCGATGACCTCGTCGCCCACCGCGAACTCGTCGACCGCGACGCCCGGTTGCACGACGACCCCGGAGACGTCCCAGCCGGGGATCACCGGGAAGACGGCTTCGAGGCCCCCTTGGAGGTAGCCCTCACGGGCCTTCCAGTCGACCGGGTTGACGGCGGCGGCCCGTACCTTCACCAGGACCGAGTCGGGGCCGACCTTGGGGTCGGGCCGCTCGCCGTACTCCATGACGTCGGCGGAACCGTACGCGCTGTAGCTGATCGCCTTCATCCCTCGACCTTCGGCGCAGGTCAGGATCGCCGCAACTCAGGGAGTACGGTCGTGTGCCCGGCCATCTCACCGGCGCGGGACTTGTCTGCGTCACCGGCGCGGGACCGCCGGCGTCACCCGGTGCGGGTCGGCCGGCCGCCGGTGAAGGTGTGGCACTCGCTGATGACGCCCTCGGTCTGCCGGGGGTAGTGGCCGTCGCAGGCCGGCCATCGGATCCGGGCAGGCACTGGACGACATACCGACTGGTCGGCATCATGGTTCCCGATCGTTCCGTCGCCCCGGAGGTAGGCACCATGAGCCCAGTCCCCCCACCAGGTCTCGACCCGGAGCTGCTGCGTGCCCATCTCGACCGAGAGCGGCCGGGGCTGGTGAGCGGACCCCTCGAAGCACGGCTGATCGAGGGCGGCCGTTCGAACCTCACGTACGTCGTCAGCGACGGGACGGGCCGGTGGGTGGTGCGCAGGCCTCCACTCGGCCATGTGCTGGCCACCGCGCACGACATGACGCGCGAGCACCGGGTGATCAGCGGCCTGCACCCCACCGCCGTCCCCGTGCCGGAGCCGCTGCTGCTCTGCGAGGACGACTCGGTGACCGGCGCGCCCTTCTACGTGATGGAGTACGTCGAGGGCACTCCCTACCGCACCGCCGAGCAGCTCGCCCCGCTGGGCCCCGAGCGCACCCGGGCGGCGGTCCTCGGGCTCGTCGACACCCTGGTCGACCTGCACGCCGTTGACCCTCACGCGGTGGGGCTCGGGGACTTCGGGCGGCCGGACGGCTTCCTGGACCGGCAGCTGCGGCGCTGGGGCAAGCAGCTGGACGCCTCCCGCGACCGTGAGCTGCCCGGCATCGACGAGCTGCACGCCTCCCTCGGCCGCGCGCTGCCCTCCTCCCCCGCGCCCACCGTCGTCCACGGCGACTACCGCCTGGACAACGTGCTGCTCGGCTCTGACGACCGGATCAAGGCCGTCCTCGACTGGGAGATGTCCACGCTCGGCGATCCGCTGACCGACCTCGGGCTGCTCGTGATGTACAGCTCCGACCTCGGTCTGCCGGAGTCGCCGGTCTCCACCACCAGCGGCGCGGCCGGGCATCCGTCGCCCGCCGAGCTGATCGAGCGCTACGCGGCCCGTTCGGGCCGGGACGCCTCCGCCATCTCCTGGTACACCGCGTTCGCGTGGTTCAAGCTCGCCGTGATCCTGGAGGGCATCCACTACCGCTACACGCTCGGCCGGACCGTCGGCGCGGGCTTCGACCGGATCGGCGACCTGGTCCCCGTCTTCATCGAGCACGGCCTCACCACCCTCCAGGAAGGCTGAATCCCATGGACTTCGCATTCGACGCCCGTACCGAGGAGCTGCGGAGCAGGCTGCTCGCGTTCATGGACGAGCACGTGTATCCGGCCGAGCAGGTCGCCGAGGAGCAGCGGGCGCTGCTCGCCTCGCCGTGGGACACCCCGGCGGTCGTGGGCGAGCTGAAGGCCGAGGCGCGGCGGCGGGGGCTGTGGAACCTCTTCCTGCCCGACGCGGAGTACGGGGCCGGGCTGACGAACCTCCAGTACGCCCCGCTCGCGGAGATCACCGGGCGCTCCCCGCATCTCGCGCCGACCGCGCTGAACTGCGCGGCCCCGGACACCGGGAACATGGAGGTGCTCTTCCAGTTCGCCACCGACGAGCAGAAGAAGCAGTGGCTGGAGCCGTTGCTCGCCGGGGAGATCCGTTCCGCGTTCGCGATGACGGAGCCGGACGTGGCGTCCTCGGACGCGACGAACATCGAGACGCGGATCGCGCGGGACGGTGATCACTACGTCATCAACGGCCGCAAGTGGTACATCTCCGGGGCGATGAACCCGGACTGCGCGGTCTTCATCGTGATGGGCAAGACCGACCCGGACGGCGAGGACATCCGCCGCCAGCAGTCGATGATCCTGGTGCCGCGCGACACCCCCGGCCTCGAAGTGCGGCGCGCCATGCGGGTGTACGGGTACGAGGACCACGCACACGGCGGTCACGCCGAAGTCGTCTTCCACGATGTACGGGTGCCCGCGGCGAACCTGATCGGTGAGGAGGGCGGCGGCTTCGCCATCGCCCAGGCGCGGCTGGGTCCCGGGCGGATCCACCACTGCATGCGGCTGATCGGGATGGCGGAGCGGGCCATCGAGCTGATGTGCCGGCGGGCGGTGGCGCGTACGGCGTTCGGCAAGCCGCTCGCCCAGCAGGGGGTCGTGCAGAACTGGATCGCGGACGCCCGGGTCACGGTGGAGCAGTTGCGGCTGCTGGTGCTGAAGACGGCCTGGCTGATGGACACCGTGGGCAACAAGGGCGCGCACACCGAGATCCAGGCGATCAAGATCGCCACTCCGCGCGCGGTGGTGGACATCCTGGACTCCGCGGTGCAGCTGTACGGCGCGGGCGGGGTGAGCCAGGACTTCCCGCTGGCGGAGCTGTGGGCCTCGGCGCGGACGCTGCGGCTGGCGGACGGGCCCGACGAGGTGCACCAGCGGTCGCTGGCCCGGCGGGAGATCAAGCGGTACGTGTGACGAACGGGGTGCGGCCCCCGCAGGACGAGGGCCGCACCCGTACGCGTACGTGTACTCCTGCCCGGCCCCGGAGCCGTACTGGTACCCGGAGCTGTGCTGGTACCCGGAGCCGTACCCGTACTCGTACAGCAGGGCTCAGAAGGTGAGCTTCCAGCTGTCGATGTAGCCGGTGTCGTACCGGGCGACGTCCTGGACCCGGAGCTTCCAGGAGCCGTTGGCCACCTCGCTGGAGGCGTCGACCGTGTACGTCGTGATGACGTTGTCGGCGGAGTCGCCGCCGCTGGAGTTCTTCAGCCGGTACGCGGTGCCGTCCGGCGCCAGCAGATCGACGACCAGGTCGCCGCGCCAGGTGTGCTTGATGTCGACGCCCACCTGAAGTGCGGCCGGGGCGTTGCCCGTCCGTCCGGTGACCGCGATCGGCGAGGTCACCGCGGCTCCCGCGTCCGGGATGGCGACATCGGTGGTGTTGCTGAACTCGTCCCCGTCGGTGGGCGGTTCGCCGGCGTCGGCGGACAGGGTCCAGATCGCGTGAGCGGCGGCGTCGCTGTTGCGGTCCAGGGCGGTGTCGTTGATGTTGCCCGTGGTGTCGCAGGACGAGTGGTAGCAGCGGTCGAAGGCCTGGCCCGCGGTCCCGCCCCACTTCTGCGCCTGGGCGGCGGACTTGGTGTAGCCCGCGCCGGTGAACAGCCCGCCGACGGGGACGCCGGCGTTCTTGAACGGGGCGTGGTCGGAGCGGCCGTCGCCCTCGGTCTCGATCTCGGTCGGGACCGAGATACCGGCGAAGTAGTCCTTGAAGGCCTTCTCGATGACCGGATCGTCGTCGTAGACGAAGTAGCCGGCGTTGGGCGAGCCGATCATGTCGAAGTTGAGATAGCCGGAGAGCTTGGAACGCTCGGTCGACGGCAGGTTGTTGACGTAGTACCTCGAGCCGATCAGGCCGAGCTCCTCCGCGCCCCACCAGGCGAACCGCAGGTGCTTGTCGGGCTGGTACTGGGCGCGGGAGACGGCGAGCGCGGTCTCCAGCACGGCGGCCGAGCCGGAGCCGTTGTCGTTGATCCCGGCGCCGGAGGAGACCGAGTCGAGGTGGGCCCCGGCCATCAGGACCTCGTTCGGGTCGCCGCCGGGCCAGTCGGCTATCAGGTTGTAGCCGGTGGCTCCGTTGGCGGTGAACTGCTGGAGCGTGGTGGTGAATCCGGCCGCGTCCAGCTCGGCCTTCACGTAGTCGACGGACGCCTTGTAGCCGGGGCGGCCGTGGGCGCGGTTGCCACCGTTGTCCGCGGCGATCGCCGAGAACCGCGTGAGGTGGGCCTTGACGCCTGCCAGCGGGATGTCGGGCGCCGCTGCGGCGGCCGCCTCCGGCGTCGCCGTCCCGGCCGCTGCGGCGGCCGGTGCTCCGGCGCCGAGGGCGACGACGAGGGCGACCGCCGCGACGGCCGCCGGGGATCTGCGCAGGGTGAAACGGTTCGGTCTCATTCACGGGCTCCGGATTCCGTTGGGGACTGACGGAACGTGCGGGGGGTCCCCGGCCGCGTGGTGATCGGGCCGGGTCCTGGAGCGTGGGCCCGGACAAGGGGCCCAGAGGTGCGTATGCGTGACCGATGCTCAAGGAAGTGACCGTGCTCCGTCAAGAGCGGAAACCGGACAAGGCTGTTCCATTAACGGACAGGGGTGCGCCCGTGAACCCTGGCGCCTCATCGGGAGGCAGGGCATACGTCATGCATCCAGCCTCGCCCCGGCCGGCGAGGAGGGCCAGCGGGCGGCCCCGGCCCCGGTTCCCGCGCTCCTGCCGCCGCGTTACGGGCGCAGGGCCCGCAGCAGCAGGTCCGCGAGGTGGTCGGCGACCTCCTGGCGGCTGAGCGGGCCGTCCGGGCGGTACCACGTGGAGAGGTGGTGGACCGAGCCGAAGTGGTAGTCGACGACCAGGTCGGCGGGGGTGGCCGAGGAGAACACGCCGCTGCGCTGGCCCTCCTCGATCAGTGCCCGGAAGCGCTCGTGGTAGCGGCGGCGCTCGACGCGCACCTGCTTGTTCTTCTCGGGGCTCAGGTGGTGCATGGAGCGGAAGAAGATCGCCGCGTCGTCCAGGTTGTCGATGGTCGTGACGACCACGTCGGCCGCCGCGTCGCGCAGCCGCTGCTCGATGGGCGCCTCGGCGTCCGCGACGGCGTCCAGGCGCTCCTGCTGGAGCCGCAGCACCCGGGCGTACACCTCCTGGAGCAGGTCCTCCTTGGAGCCGAAGTAGTGGTAGAGCGCCCCCTTGGTGACGCCCGCCGCCTCGACGATCTCCTGGACCGAGGTGCGGTCGTACCCGCGCTCGGCGAAGAGCCGGGTGGCGGCGGCCAGCAGCCTCTGAGGGACGGGAGTGCCGTTCTGATCCGTCGCCTTGGCCATGAGCCGCCACCTTCCTTTCGTACCGTGCGTGCGCTGTTTCGACGCTGTTCCAGCGGGGGGAACGCAGTTCCCGCCTGAGGATCTTCCCACTCGCCGTCCTCGGCGGCTCGGCCAGGATCTCCACCTCGCGCGGATACGCGTACGCGGCGAGCCGTTCCTCGCCGTACGCGCCCGGCTCGCGGGGCTCCGCCGAGAGCCCCGGGCGCCGGCTCATGTACGCCCGGACCGTCTCCCCCGGTACGCGCCGGGCGCGCCCACGTGGGCCAGGGCCGGGGGCCGGAGCCCCGGGGCCTGGTCGCTCATGCGCCGCTCGTCTCCCATTTCTGCTGGAGGCGGTTCATCCGGCCCATCCACCGGTCGGGGTCGGCGGCGCGGGCCTGGTAGTAGCCGGCCACCTCGGGGTGCGGCAGGACCAGGAAGCGGTCGGCGTCCATCGCCTCGAACAGCGCGTCGGCGACGGCGTCCGGCTCGATGGCGCCGGGGGCGAGGACCAGCTCGCCGGCCGAGCCAGCGGCGGTGAGCATGTCGGTGCGCACGCCCTGCGGGCAGATCGCGTGGACCTTGACCCCGCGGTGGCGGTAGGTGAGCGAGAGCCACTCGGCGAAGGCGACCGCCCCGTGCTTGCTGACGCTGTACGGGGCCGCGCCGATCATCGTCAGCAGCCCGGCCGCGGAGGCGGTGGTGACGAAACGGCCGCTGCCGCGCTCCAGCCACTCCGGCAGGAGGGCCCTGGCCGCGCGGACGTGGGCCATCACGTTGACGTCCCAGGCGGCGGCCCAGACCTCCTCGTCGGCGAACACGTCACCGGGTGAGGCCAGGCCCGCGTTGGCACAGTAGACGTCCACCGTGCCGCCCAGCGCCTCCCGCGCCGCGTCCACGACGCCCGAGGCGTCCCCGGCGACGGCGAAGCCGCCGATCTCCTCCGCGAGCGGCTCGATCCGGGCGGGATCGAGGTCGTTGACGACCACCCGCGCTCCCCCGGCGGCGAACCTGCGGGCCAGAGCGGCTCCGATGCCGCCTCCGGCCCCTGTGACCACTACGCCGGCGCCCTGCACCGTACCCATCGTCATCCCGCCCTTCCCATCCGGCTGCACCGGCAGACTAACCGGTCGGTATGTGATCGGGGAAGGGTCGCGAACGGGCCGGACGGGGGTGGGAGAAGTCCGGACGGGGAGGCCGCGAGGGTGCGGCCGGGGGCCCGGGAGGAGTGCGGGGCACGGCTGGGGGAATCGGCGCGGCCCGGGTCGTTCCGTGCGGCCCGGGGCCGCGCTAGCGTGCGCGTGCGCGGCCATGACAGTCGGCACGATCATGGAGGTAGCGGAATGGACCTGTCCCGACGTGGTGTGCTGGCAGCGGGAGGCGCCCTGGGAGCGCTCGCGGCGACGGCGGCCGGCACCGGTCCCGCTGCCGCGTCGACCGCCCCCGGACGCGGCCACGGGCCCGGCCGCCGCCGGGTGCGTACCGGCTTCGACCGGCTGGCGGCCGACGGCTACCGGCTGCTGCGCGGCCAGCAGGCCGGGATCGTCACCAACCCGACCGGGGTCACCGCCGGTGTCCGGCACATCGTCGACGTGATGCATCCGGACGCGCGGGTGAACCTGACCGCCGTCTTCGGGCCCGAGCACGGATTCCGGGGCACCGCGCAGGCGGGCGGCTCCGAGGGTCGCTACGACGACCCGGCGACCGGGCTGCCGGTCTACGACACGTACCTCAAGAGCGGGCAGCCGCTCGCGGACATCTTCACCGCCTCGGGCGTGGACACCGTCGTCTTCGACATCCAGGACGCGGGCGCGCGCTTCTACACGTACATCTGGACGCTGTACGACTGCATGGAGGCGGCCGCGCTCGCGGGCAAACGGCTCGTCGTGCTGGACCGGCCGAACCCGATGACCGGGCGGGCGGCGCTGGGGCCGGTGCTCGACCCGGAGTTCGCCACGTTCGTCGGCCGCCGGGAGATCGCCCAGGCGCACGGGATGACGGTGGCGGAGCTGGCGCTGTTCTTCAACGCGGAGTTCCTGCACGAGAATCCCGTACGGCTGGACGTGGTGAGGATGTCCGGGTGGCGGCGCTCGGACTTCTTCGACGAGACCGGGCTGCCGTGGGTGCCGCCGAGCCCGAACATGCCGACGCCCGAGACGGCTCTCGTCTACTCCGGCACCTGCCTCTTCGAGGGTACGAACCTCTCCGAGGGCCGGGGCACCACGCGCCCCTTCGAGCTGCTGGGCGCGGAGGGCGTCGACCACCGCTGGGCGGCCGCCGCGAACGCGCTGGAGCTGCCGGGGGTGGCCTTCCGCGAGGCGTACTTCGCGCCGGTGTTCTCCAAGTTCGCGGGGAAGACGGTGGGCGGGGTGCAGGTGCACGTCCAGGACCGGGAGGTCTTCGACCCGGTCCGCACCGGGATCGCCCTGCTGGTCACGGCGAAGCGGACCTGGAGCGGCTTCGCCTGGCGCCCCGACCACTGGATCGACAAGCTCACCGGGAACACCCGGGTCCGCACGATGATCGACGCGGGCGCGGACACCGACACGGTGGTACGGGCGTGGCAGCAGGACCTCTCGGCGTTCCGGGCGAAGCGGCGGAGGTATCTGCGGTACGGCGGATAGTGCGGCCGTGCGGTACGGGGGACAGCGCGGCCGGCCCGGACCCGGGCCGGCCGGGTGGCCGCCCGGTCGGCCCGGCACCCGGCCACCTGGGCAGCCGCTCCGCCGTTCAGCTGATCAGGCGGGCAGCCGGGCAGCCGGGCAGCTGATCACCCGGTCAGGTCCAGGTCGCCGAGGTGCTCGTCGTCCTCGGTGAGGCCCCGCTCGCGGTAGCCGAGCCGGAGGTAGAACTCCTCCGGTCCGCCCTCGCCGGAGCGCCAGGTCACGGTCGAGAGCGTCCCGCCACGCCGGCGGATCTCCTCGTTCACCGCCCCCACGGCGAACCGCCCGTAACCCCGGCCCTGCTCGCCGGCGGCGACGGACAGCCGCCAGAGCCCGGAGCGGGGCGGTGCGTCCGGCACCCCGGCGTCGAAGTCGAACGGCACGTCGAAGAAGGCCATCACGAAGCCGACGACGCGCTCGCCGTCACAGATCAGCCGGGGCCACGCGATGCCGGGATGCACATAGGCCTCGGCCAGGGACTGTGCGACCGGGGAGACGAACACGCGCTGTTCGGGTGCGACTTCCAGCCGACAGGCGGTGAGCACGTTGTCGGGGGTGACCTTTTCCAGGCGCGGGTGAGCTGCTGTCATGGGGTGACCCAACCGCACCGGACCGTGATAGCGCCATCAGATTTCGCCACCCGTGCGAGTGCCGCACGCCCTCGCACCACCCACCCGTGCGCCGTTCCGCTTCCGCCCGCGACACCCCGTCCCACATGGGGCGTCTCGGCCAATGGACGGATTTCATCTTTCGATGGAGCCGAAACGGGCAGGCGTACGTCCATTCCCTGACGTCCAAGGACGAGTGACGGAGGTGGCGGTGCCATGGCCGGTTTCCGGAGTCTTGCGAGACAGGTCCGCGATCCGCTGGGTGATCTGGCCCTGCGGCGGTATGCGCTGCGCAGGTGCCTGGAGAGGTTCGCCCCGTACGGGCACCGGGCGACCTGGGACCATCTCTGCGCCCGGCACGGGTTCGATCCCGAGGACCGGGCGCCCGATCCGGTGCGCCTGATGCTCGCGCTGGACGAGCTGGAGGAGGCGCGGGCCGTCTGGCTCGCGTACGAGGCGGGGTTCGCCGAGCGTCGGCGGCGCGAGAAACACGCGGGGTTGCGGCGGCCCGGTGCGTTCGACGACTGGCACCGACGCACCTGGGGCGGTCACGGGGTGGCCCGCTGCTCCGACCCGGGCATCCATCCGACCGCGCCGCTCGCCGAGGTCCTGCGCCGCCTGATCGCGGCTCTCGGCTCCGGCCCCGGCTCCGCCTGCCCGGTCTGCGCGGACACCCGCATCGAGTGGCGGCAGGAGCGGGGCGAGGTGCCGTGGGCGGGCCCGGTGTGCACGGGCTGCGGGATCACGGTGCCGCAGCCGGCCCTGACCGACCGCACCCTGGACAGGGCCCGGCTGCCACGGCACCGCGAGCCGGCCGTGGCGGCGGCGTGAGGCCCCGTGCTCCCGGCCGTCCGACCCGCCGCCCCTGGCCTCCCGGCCTCCTGGCCTCCCGGAAGGGGCCGGGAGGCCGGAAGGCCAGGGGGCCGGGACGTCCTACGGGCGCAGGACGGGCTTGACACAGTGGCGGGGCGGCGGAGGTGACCGACCTGCTCGACGGCGGCAGCGGCCACGTGATCGAGGCGGTCGGGACGCCGCAGTCGGTACGGCAGGCGATCGGCTGCGCACGTCCGGGCGGCCGCATCGGCTACGGGGGCCTGCCCCGGGACGTCACGATCGGCGACCACGTCCGGGCCCGTGCGCGCGGTGGCCCCGTACGCGCGGGCGAGCCGCCGGCAGCGTCGTGTCGGCCAGGGGTACGCGGACGGACTCGGCCTGTCCGCCGTCGAGTACCGATGACCCAGCGGGCCCGAACTCACCGGACAGCATGCCGTTCTCACAGGCGACCGGCATTCCGCGGCGGCGGTGCGGACACGTGCCGTCCGAGGTGCTGAACGGAGCGGCACCGTGGCCGCGGGTGCCCGGATCAACGATCGGGCAGAGCGCTTCCGCCCGTTTCGGTTCACCGGCCCGCGAGGCCTGGGCCACGTTCGCGCGTCGCCGGACCGGCCGGTCCGTGGAAGCTCTTCCGGCCGGTCCCGCGACGACGGTCAGGAGGACTGCCTGCGCTCGGGCATCAGACGGGAACCGGTGATCCGCTCGCCGGTGATGTCGTCGGGGTTCGACAGCACACAGGTCTCCAGCGACAGACAGCCGCATCCGATGCAGTCGGTGAGATGGTCGCGCAGGCGGTGCAACTGCCCGATGCGCTCGTCCAGTTCCTTGCGCCAGAGCTCGGAGAGGCGGGCCCAGTCCTCGCGGTTCGGCGTGCGCTCCTCGGGCAGTTCGGCGAGCGCGTCCCGGATCGTGGCCAGCGGGATGCCGACGCGCTGGGCCGCCCGCACGAAGGCGACCCGGCGCAGCGCGTCCCGCGCGTAGCGGCGCTGGTTGCCGCTGGTGCGGGTGCTGCTGATCAGGCCCTTGGACTCGTAGAAGTGCAGGGCCGAGACGGCGGCGCCACTGCGCGCCGAGAGCTGGCCGACCGAGAGTTCGTGGAGTGTCTGCGGGATCTGTGGCACCCCTCAAACCTACCGCCACGTCGTTGACAGGAACGCGCCGCACAACGATGCTGAGCAAGCGCTTAGACATCGCGCCGGGTGGTGCGCCGAGCCGGAAGGCAGGGACCGGGAACATGGCAGAGCCGAAGATCTTCACGTCCGCGCAGGAGCTGCGGGACGGAGTGGACAAGCCGCTGGGACACAGTGACTGGCTGGAGATCGAACAGGAGAGGATCGACCGGTTCGCCGAGGCGACCGGCGACCACCAGTGGATCCACGTGGACCCGGACCGCGCGAAGGACGGACCGTTCGGCACGACCATCGCGCACGGCTATCTGACGCTCTCGCTGCTGCCCGCGCTGGTACCGCAGGTGATGCGGGTCGAGGGTATGAAGATGGGCATCAACTACGGGACCAACAAGGTCCGTTTCCCCTCGACCGTCCCGGCCGGCTCGCGGCTGCGGGCCACGGCGGTGCTCCGCGATGTCGAGGAGGTGGGCGGCGGCGTGCAGGTCACGGCGGCCGTCACGGTGGAGCGCGAGGGCGGCGAGAAGCCGGCCTGTGTCGCCGAGTCGGTGTCCCGCTACTACTTCTGAAGCGGCGGGACCACCTCTGAAGCCTTCTGAAGCGGCGGGACCACCTCTGAAGCCTTCCGAAGCGGCGGGACCACTTCTGAGGCCTTCTGAAGCGGCGGGATTCCCTCTGAAGCGGCGGTACCGCCTCTCCGGCGGGACTGCTTGTGGAGCGGCGGGACTACTTCTGAGCCTGCCGGGCCCCGACCATCCGCAGGACGAGGCCGGCGTACAGCTCGCCGACCTCGTCGGGCGTACGGCTGCCGCCGGCGTTGAACCAGCGGGCCACGTCGATGCAGAGGGACAGCACCGCGAGCGTGGTGCCGGGGATGTCGGGGACGTCGAACTCACCGTCCCGCACCCCTTCGCTGATGATCCGGCGCACCACCGCGTCGCTCCTGCGCCGCAGGGCGACGATCTCGGTGCGGTGCTCCTCGCCGAGTGCGTCGAGCTCGTACTGCACGACCCGGGCGGTGGTGTGCCGCTCCGCGTGCCAGCGGACGAAGGAGCGGACGGCCCCGGCGAGCCGTTCGGCGGCCGTGCCCTCCCGGTCCGCCTCGGCGTCGAGGACGTACAGCGCCCGCTCGTGGCCGATCTTGCTGATCCGGTGGAGCAGTTCTTCCTTGGTCTTGTAGTGGATGTAGAGCGCGGCCGGGCTCATCCCGGCGCGGCCGGCGATGTCACGCGTGGTGGTCGCGTGGTATCCACGCTCGGCGAAGGCGTCCACGGCGGCGACGAGGAGCCGCCTGGCCGCCTCGGGAGTGACCTCGCCCCACGGCGCGTCCTCGCCGCTCGTCTCCTCCGCCGTACACATCGCCCAGGGCCCCTCTCCGTCAGCAGGACGAACACCATACCCCGATCCTGAGCAAGCGCTTAGGGGCCGCCCTGCGGATCTCGCCCTGTGGGCGCCGGCCCGCCGGCCCAGCCCTGTCAGCCCCGCCCTGTCGGCCCTGTCAGCCCTGTCAGGTCAGAGCTTCTGGAAGGGGTCGTGCTCGGCGAGGATCTTCTCCAGCCGCGCCTGGTCCACCCGGCTGACGATCTGCCCGGCCTCCTGGCGGTCCCGGATCACCTTGGCGAGCGTGAAGCAGGACGTGACCAGGTAGAGCACGCCGATGGCGAGGAAACCGCGCACCCAGGCATCGGCGTCGAGGAAGAAGATCCCGAGGGCCACCGCGCCGATCGCCACCAGGAAGGAGGCGACGGCCTGGCCGTAGAAGGCGGCGGTGCTCTGCTGCTTGACCGATGTCGTGTCACTCATGGGTTCAGCATCCGCCGACGTGGCGCACGCCACATCCGTGCCCGTACTCAGGCCGGGTACTCAGACACCCGTGCGAACCCCGGTGCCGGTCAGAACGCGGAGACGCCCGTCAGCGCGCGGCCGATGATCAGCTTCTGGATCTGGCTGGTGCCCTCGTAGAGCGTCATCACGCGGGCGTCCCGCAACAGCTTGCCGACCGGGTACTCGTCGATGTAGCCGTAGCCGCCGAAGACCTGGAGGGCGTTGTTGGCGCAGCGGACGGCGGCCTCGGAGGCGTACAGCTTGGCCTTGGAGGCGGCGGTGACGAATTCCTGGCCCCGGTCGATCAGGTCGGCGACCCGCCAGGTGAGCAGCCGGGCGGCGTCCACGTCCACGGCGATGTCGCTGAGCAGTTCCTGGACGAGTTGATGGCGGGCGATGGGCTTGCCGAACTGTTCGCGCTCGCCGGCGTAGCGCACGGCCGCGTCCAAGGCGGCCTGCGCGATCCCGACACAGCCGGCCGCCACCGACATGCGCCCCTTGGCGAGGGCGGACATGGCGATGGAGAAGCCCTTGCCCTCGGGCCCGAGGAGGCTGGACGCCGGTATCCGGACGTCCTGGAGGACCAGTTCGGCGGTGGCCTGGCCGCGCAGGCCGAGCTTGCCGTGGATGGTGCGGCGGGTGAGGCCGGGGGTGTCGGCGGGGACGAGGAAGGCGGAGACGCCCCGGTGGCCTGGGGCGTCGTTCGTCCGCGCGAAGAGCAGGACGACATCGGCCCAGGTGCCGTTGGTGATGAACATCTTGGTGCCGTTGACGACGTAGTCACCGCCGTCGCGGACGGCCCGGGTGGCGAGGTTTCCGGCGTCCGAACCGGTGCCGGGCTCGGTGAGACCGAAGCAGCCGATCGCCTCGCCCGCCGTCAGCCGGGGCAGCCACCGCCGCTTCTGCTCCTCGCTCCCCCAGGACGCGATGGTCTTGGCGACCAGACCGAGCGATACGGAGACGATGCCGCGCACGGAGGAGTCGCCGCGCCCCAGCTCCTCCGTGACCAGACAGTAGGACAGGTGGTCGCCGCCGGAGCCGCCGTACTCCTCGGGGACGGTCAGACCGAGGAAGCCGAGGTCCCCCAGCTTCTTCACGATCGACTTGTCGATGTTCTCGGCGCGGTCCCACGCGACGACATGGGGGGCGACCTCGCGGGCGACGAAGTCCTCGGCCAGCTTCCGGACGGCTTCCTGCTCCTCGCTGAGCGTCAGGTCCATCGTGCGCCACCCACTGCCTCTCACGAGCGCCACTCGGGCGCACCTTAATTAGCACTGCTAGTTTCTGGTTCGCAGGCCCTACTATGAGCCGCATGGCCCGACCGCGCAAGCCCCTCCTCAGCAGAGACCGCATCGTCGGGGCGGCGAGCGCGCTCGTGGACTCCGAGGGGCTCGACGCCGTCTCCACGCGCCGCCTGGCGGCCGTGCTGGGGGTCAGCGGGCCCTCGCTCTACAACCACTTCCGCAACAAGGAGGAGATCCTCGACGCCGTCGCCGACGCGGTCTCCGCACAGGTCGATCTGTCGATGTTCGAGGAGTCGGACCCGCGCGACTGGCGCGAGGCCCTGCACGACTGGGCGCTGTCCTACCGGTCCGCGCTCGCCGCGCACCCGCACATCGTCCCGGTGCTGGCCCGGGGGCCCGGCCGCAGGCCGGCGGGGCTGCGGGTCGCCGACGCGGTGTTCGGGGCGATGACCGGCGCGGGCTGGCCGCCCGCCCAGGCCACCCGGATCGGGGCGCTGATGCGCTACTTCATCACCGGATCGGCGCTGGGGTCGTTCGCCGGGGGCTTCGTCGACGACGCGAGAGCCTATGACCCCGCCGACTACCCGCACCTCGGCCAGGCCCACCTGCTGGCCGACCACCGCAGCCAGGTCGACGAAGGGGCTTTCGAGACCGGGCTGCGGGCGCTGCTGGACGGGCTGGCGCTCCAGTACGCGCGGTACGCGCGGCCGGCGGGCGACGACACGGCCACGGCTCGGCCGGCGCCGAACCGTCCCTGACGCGACCTGGGCCCGTGGGCCGCGGGCCGTTCCGCGCGGCTGCGGCCCGTTCCTCGCGAGCGCGGGCGTCAGCAGCGGGCGGGCCCGGAGGCGTAGTTGTCACGACCATCCCGCCGGACGGCTCGGCATCCGGATCACCGGGCGGGGCAATGACCGGACGACCTGGGTGGGCCTGCCCGCACGCCTGCCTGCCTATCTGCCTGCCCGTCCGTCCGTCCGTCCGCCGATTGACGGTCCTCGACAATTCGGTGGGGCCCGAAGTGTTACGGCTCTACGGTCGTGGCCATGACGACGACCCCGATACCGCTTCCGGTCTCCCCGCCGGCCCACCGCTGGCGTGCCCCCGCCGCCGCCTGCACCACCGTCGTGCTGTGGGCCTCCTCCTTCGTCTCCATCCGCAGTGCGGGCGAGGCCTACTCCCCCGGCGCGCTGGCCCTGGGCCGACTGCTGGCGGGCACGCTGGTGCTCGGGGTGATCCTGCTCGTCCGCCGGGAGGGGCTCCCGGGGCGGGGTGCCTGGCCGGGGATCGTCAGCTCGGGGGTGCTCTGGTTCGGGCTGTACATGGTGGTCCTGAACTGGGGCGAGCAGGAGGTCGACGCGGGTACGGCCGCGATGCTCGTGAACATCGGGCCGATCCTGATCGCGCTGGTCGGCGCCCGGCTGCTCGGTGAGAAGCTGCCGCGCCGGCTGCTGCTGGGGATGGGCGTCTCGTTCGCGGGCGCGGTCGTGGTCGGACTCGCGATGTCCGGGCACGGCGGCTCCTCCGTGCTGGGCGTGGCGCTCTGCCTGCTGGCCGCGGTGGCGTACGCGACGGGCGTGGTGAGCCAGAAGCCGGCCCTCGCGCACGGTTCCTCGCTCCAGATCAACACCTTCGGCTGCCTGATCGGGGCCGTGGCCTGCCTGCCGTTCACCGGGGTACTGGTCTCCGAGGCCGCCGACGCACCACTGTCCGCCACCCTGAACATGGTCTACCTGGGCGTCTTCCCGACCGCGCTGGCCTTCACCACCTGGGGCTACGCGCTGGCCCGGACCACCGCGGGCCGGATGGGCGCGACCACGTACGCGGTACCGGCGCTGGTCGTGGCCATGGCGTGGGTGATCCTGGACGAGGTGCCGACCCTGCTCGGCGTCGTCGGCGGGGCCCTGTGCCTCGCCGGGGTGGCGGTCTCCCGGAGCCGTCAGCGAACCGGCCCCGCACACGGCAATCCGTCCCGGCCGGTGGAGTCCCGTCATGACGAGGAGCGCCGGATGGAACGGACATAGCGGGGCGGGGCGGGCAGAGGGGCGGGGCGGGCAGAAGGACGGAAGGGGGACGGCCGGACCACGGGCTTCCGGACGCGCCCCCCTCCCGGGTCTCGCACCCCAGGCGCTAGAACACCACCAGGGCGCGGCCGCCCTTCCCCGCGATCATGTTGTCGAAGGCCGCGGGGATGCCGTCCAGGGCGATGCGCTCGGTGACCATCATCGACAGGTCGAAGCGGCCCGCGCGGATGTGGTCGGCGAGGGCGGGCAGATCACGGGCCGGGTCGCTGTTGCCGTAGACGCAGCCCGTCAGGGAGCGGCCCCAGTGGAAGATCTCCAGGGCGTTGAAGGTGACTTCCTGGTCCTTTCCGCCGATCCCGACGACCGTGGTGCGCCCGCCGCGCCGGGTGGACTCCCAGGCGGCCCGGATGGTCACGGGGCGGCCGACGCACTCCACGGCGACGTCCGCGCCCTGGCCGCCGGTGAGCTTGCGGATCTCGCGCGGGGTGGTGGCGGAGGCGACGACGTAGTCGGTCGCCCCGGCCTGCCGGGCCAGTTCCTCCTTGGCCGGGGAGACGTCGACCGCGATGATCCTGGACGCGCCCGCGATCCGGGCGGCCTGGAGCACGGCGAGGCCGACGCCGCCGATCCCGAAGACGACGACGCTCTCGCCCTCGCGGACCTCGGCGCTGTGGTGGATCGCCCCGTAGCCGGTCAGGACCGCGCAGCCGAGGAGAGCGGCGTCGGTGAGCGGGATGCCTTCGGGCGCGGGCAGCACGCAGTCGGCGGCGACGACGGTCTCCTCCGCGAAGGCCGCGACGTTGAGGCCGGGGTGGAGGCCGGTGCCGTCCGCCGTACGGGCGTGGAGGTTGGCGGTCCCCTTCAGGGCGTCGGCGCAGAGCCAGACCTCGCCGATCCCGCAGTGGAAGCAGGCCCCGCAGGAGGGGGCCCAGTTGAGGACCACGCCGTCGCCGGGGGCCACATGCGTGACGCCCTCGCCGGTCGCCAGGACCGTACCGGCGCCCTCGTGGCCGAGGACGGCCGGCACCGGGACCCGCATGGTGCCGTTGGACAGGGACAGGTCGGAATGACAGACCCCGGCGGCGGCGAGCGCGACGCGCACCTGGCCGGGGCCGGGCTCCGGCAGGACGATGTCGGTGATCTCCAACGGAGCTCCGACGGCGGGCAGTACGGCGGCGCGGACCACGAAACAGACTCCTCGGGTCTTCGGACAGCTGGCTGGGCGGACGGACCGGCGGGCAGACGAGCAGACGAGCAGACGAGCAGACGAGCAGACGATGGCTAACGGCTTCAGAACTGGAGGGACTTGGTCTGGAGGTACTCCGCCAGACCGTGCGGCCCCAGCTCGCGCCCCACCCCCGACTGCTTGTAACCGCCGAACGGGGCCAGCGGGTTGAAGCGGCCGCCGTTGATGTCGACCTGCCCGGTGTCCATCCTGCGGGCGAAGGCCACCGCCTCCTCGTCGTCCGCGGCCCACACGGCCCCGGCGAGCCCGTACACGGTGTCGTTGGCGATACGGAGGGCGTCGTCCACGTCCTCGTACCGCAGCATCGAGACCACCGGGCCGAAGATCTCCTCGCGGGCGATCGTCATGTCCGGGGTGACGTCGGCGAAGACGGTCGGGCTGACGTAGTAGCCGGTCTCCAGCGGCGCGTCCGGTCCGCCCGCGACCAGCCGGGCGCCCTCCTCGACGCCCTTGGCGATGTAACCGCGCACCCGGGCCTGCTGCTTGGCGTTGACGAGCGGACCGACCCGCTCCCCGGGTACGTACTTGGTGACGGCGTTCGCCGCGAGCTCCACGGCCTCGTCGTACCACTCGGCGTCCACCAGCATCCGGGTCCACGCGCTGCACGTCTGGCCGGAGTTGGTCATCACGTTGGCGATGCCGACGTTGACCGCCTTGGCCAGGTCCGCGCCGGGCAGGATCACATTGGCGGACTTGCCGCCCAGCTCCAGGGCGACGCGCTTGACGGCGGCTCCGGCGGTGGCGCCGATCTGCCTGCCGACGGCGGTGGAGCCGGTGAAGGAGACCAGGTCGACGCCCTCGTGGGCGGCGAGCGCCTGGCCCGCGACCGGTCCGAGGCCGGTGACGAGGTTGAAGACGCCGGGCGGCAGACCGGCCGCCTCGGTGGCCTCCGCGAAGAGCTGGGCGGTGAGCGGGGTGTCCTCGGCGGGCTTGAGGACGACGGTGCAGCCCGCGGCGAGCGCGGGGGCGACCTTGGCGACGATCTGGTGGAGCGGGTAGTTCCAGGGGGTGATCGCGCCGACCACACCGACCGGCTCCAGCAGCACGGTGGAGTTGCCGATCCGCTCCTCGAAGGTGTGGCGGGCGGCCAGTTCGGCGTACGAGGCGGCCACCAGGACCGGCACGGCGGCGTGGACCATCTGCGAGAGCGGCAGCGGCGAGCCGAGCTCGGCGGTGATCGTCTCGGCCACCTCGTCCTTTCGGGCCGCCAGCACGTCACTCAAGGCGGAGAGCCGTGCCGCGCGCTCGGCGGGCGGCGTCGCGGCCCAGGCGGGGAAGGCGGCGCGCGCGGCCCGTACCGCCGCGTCCACGTCCTCGGCCGTCCCCGCCGGTACGTGGGCGATGACCTGCTCGTCGGCCGGGTTCACGACCGCGATCGTGTCCTGGCCGACGGGGGGCCGCCACGCACCGTCGATGTACATCTGGTCATGGGCCTTCATGGCTGTTTCCTCCCGGGCGTGCTGTGCGGAGCCGTGCTGTGCGGAGCGCCGAAGCCGTGCGGCGCGGGGCAGCACGCCGCACCCGCCCAAACTAGCGCCGTTAGTTTTCTGGCGCCAGGGAGCCTCCCGAGACGCCGGTCACGCCAGTGATAACCGGTCACAGCGGCCACAACAGGAGCGCACGCCGCGCGGCACCGGGGGCGCGCGGCCGTGGTCGGTGCGGCCGCGGGGCCCGGTCCGCGGTGCGGGTGTCGTCACATGATGCCGAAGAGGATGCCCGCCCCGAGCACCACGAGCGAGGTGAGCACGGCCCACTTGACGGTGAAGCGGGTGTGCTCGCCGAACTCGACCTTCGCCATGCCGACGAGGACGTACACGGCGGGCACGAGGGGCGAGGACATGTGCAGGGCCTGGCCGGCCAGGGAGGCACGCGCGATCTCCAGCGGCGAGACCCCGTGGGCCGCGCCCGCCTCGGCGAGGACGGGGAGGACGCCGAAGTAGAAGCCGTCGTTGGACATGAAGTAGGTGAGCGGCAGGCTGAGCAGGCCGGTGACGAGGGCCATGTGCGGGCCCATCGCCTCGGGAACCGCGCCGACGACCCAGTCGGCCATGCTCTCGACCATGCCGGTGCCGGTGAGGACTCCGGTGAAGACGGCGGCGGCGAAGACCATGCCGGAGACGTTGAGGACGTTGTCGGCGTGCGCGGCGATCCGGGCCCGCTGGTCGGGCATGTGGGGGAAGTTGACGGTGAGCGCGAGGGCCGCGCCGAGCAGGAACAGCACCGGGATCGGCATCAGTTCCGTGATCATCGCTGCCAGCAGGGCGACGGTGAGTCCGGCGTTGAACCAGTAGAGCTTCGGGCGGAGCGTGGACCGGTTCGGGTCGAGGCCCTGGAACGCGTCGTCGTCCCCGGCCCCATCGCCGGCGCCGGAGTCCCCGCCCCCGTCCCCGTCCCCGTCCCTGCCCCCGTCCCTGCCCCTGTCCACGGAGTCGGCTCCGGCGCCGGTCCCCGTACCGCCGGCCGACGCGGTGACGTCCTTGCGGAGGCGGTCCGCGCCGCCGGTGCCGCCCGCGCCGGCGCCGGTGGACACGGACTCCGGCGCCGGAGCCGGCTCCCGGGCGAGCGCCTCGTCGAGGGTGAGCATCCCCAGGCGCTTGCGCTCCCGGAGGCCGAGCACGTACGCCAGCACGAACACGGCGAGCAGTCCCATGGCCAGCGCCGGGATCATCGGCACGAAGATCTCGGAGGCGTCCAGCTTGAGCGCGGTGGCGGCACGGGTGGTGGGGCCGCCCCAGGGAAGGGTGTTCATGACACCGTTGGCGGTGGCCGCGACACCGGTCATGACGACCAGGCTCATCTTCAGGCGTTTGTAGAGGGGGTACATCGCCGAGACGGTGATCATGAAGGTGGTGGAGCCGTCGCCGTCCAGCGAGACGATCGCGGCGAGCACCGCCGTACCGACGACGATGCGCATCGGGTCGGCCTGGCAGAACTTCAGGATGCCCCGGACGATCGGGTCGAACAGGCCGACGTCGATCATCACGCCGAAGTAGACGATGGCGAACATCAGCATGGCGGCGGTGGGCGCGAGGTTGCCGACGCCTTCGATGACGTAGTCGCCGAGCTGCGCTCCCTGTCCGACGGCGACACAGAACAGTGCGGGGATCAGTACCAGCGCCGCGATCGGCGACATCTTCTTCGTCATGATCAGGACCAGGAAGGTCGCGATCATGGCGAAGCCGAGGATTGTCAGCATGGGAGATACCTAACGTTCATCCTTGAACTCCCACCGGTCTCGGCGGTCCGGATGACGTTAGGGGCCCCCTCGGAGCGTTAACAAGATGTTGACGCGTGAGCAATACGAGCAAAACCCCAGGTCAACACGGTGATGTTAGCGAGCGGGGGTCACGGAGACCTCAATGGCGTTCAGTACGGCGGTGCCGGACAGCGGATCCAGGAGCGTGCCGTCGAGCAGTTGGTTCACGTTCGCCCCCGGGTGGGCGGCGGCGACCGCCATACGGGTGCCGGGGCGGCTGTGACCCCACCCGTGCGGGAGGCTCACCACTCCGCTGCGCACGGTGTCGGTGATCTCGGCGGGGGCCTCGATCCCGCCGCCCGACGACTCGATCCGGGCGGTGGCCCCGTCCACGAGTCCGAGGCGGGCCGCGTCGTCGGGGTGGATCTGGAGGGTGCAGACGTTGGACCCGCCGGTGAGCGAGCCGACGTTGTGCATCCAGCTGTTGTTGGAGCGCAGATGGCGGCGGCCGACGAGGACGAGCGGGGCGGGCCGGTCGCCCAACGCCCGGCGCAGGCGGGGCAGATCGGCGGCGATCGGCTCCGGGAGCAGTTCGATGCGGCCGGAGCGGGTGCGCAGGACGTCGGGGACGCGGGGTTTCAGCGGGCCGAGGTCGATGCCGTGCGGGTGGGCGAGGAGCTTCTCCAGCGTCAGCCCGTACGGGCCGAGGCGCAGCATGAGGTCGAGGCGGCGTTCGGGGCCGCTTTCGCCGGTGAGTTCGGCGGCCTGTTCCTCCGGGGCCCCGGCCCGGGTGAGGGCGGTGCCGATGGCCAGGTCGTCGACGGCGGAGGGCGGTGCGCCGTGCATGCCGCTCACCGCGAGGACGAGGCGGGCGTGGATCTCGCTCTCGTCCATCCGCCCGTCCTCCAGGGGCACGGCGGCGCGGGTGTAGCGGACCTGGTTGTGCACGGCGAAACTGTTGAACGCGAAGTCGAAGTGGGCACTCTGCGAGGGCGGCGGCGGGGGCAGGACGACATCGGCGTGCCGGGAGGTCTCGTTGAGATACGGGTCGACGCTGACCATGAAGTCGAGCCCGTCGGCGAGAGCCGCGTCCAGGCGGTCGCCGACGGGCGCGGAGAGCACGGGGTTGGCGGCGATGACCACCAGGGCGCGGATACGGTCCTCGCCCGGGGTGTCGATCTCCTCGGCGAGGGCGGCGATGGGCAGTTCGCCCTTGGCCTCGGGGCGCCCGGAGACCCGGCTCGACCAGCGGCCGAGCGCGAAGCCCTTGCCGGGGGCGGCGGGCCGTGGGGCGCGCGCGGTGGCGGAGAGCGGGAACAGCGCGCCGCCGGGCCGGTCGAGGTTGCCGGTGAGGATGTTGAGGACGTCCACCAGCCAGCTCGCGAGGGTGCCGTGCTCGACGGTGCAGCTGCCGATGCGCCCGTAGACGGCGGCGGTGGGGGCGGCGGCGAGTTCGTGGGCGATGGCGGTGATGGTGGCCGCGTCCACGTCGCAGGCGGCGGCGACGGCGTCCGGGGTGAAGTCCGCCAGGGCGGCGGCCAGTTCGTCGATGCCTTCCAGGTGTTCGGCGAGCGGACCGGGGTCGGCGAGCTGCTCCGTCAGGAGGATCCGCGCGAGCGCGGCCAGCAGCAGGGCGTCCGCGCCGGGCCGGATCGCGACATGCCGGTCGGCGAGCCGGGCGGTGCGGGTGCGGCGCGGGTCGATGACGGTGAGGGTGCCGCCGCGCCTGCGCAGAGCCTTGAGCCGGCCGGGGAAGTCGGGGGCGGTGCAGAGGCTGCCGTTGGACTCCAGCGGGTTGGCGCCGATCAGGAGGAGGTGGTCGGTGCGGTCGAGGTCCGGTACGGGGATGGCGTGCGCGTCGCCGAAGAGCAGACCGCTGGAGACGTGCTTGGGCATCTGGTCCAGGGTGCTCGCGGTGAACACGTTGCGGGTGCGCAGGGCGGCGAGCAGCAGCGGCGGATAGAGGGCGCCCGCCATCGTGTGCACGTTGGGATTGCCGAGGACCACGCCGACGGCCTGGGGCCCGTGGGCCTTCGTCAGGGCCGGCATCCGTGCGGCGATCAGGTCGAACGCCTCGCTCCAGGCAGCCTCGCGCAGCTCCCCGTCCTCGCCCCGCACGAGGGGGACGCGCAACCGGTCGGGGTCGGCGTCGAGCCCCCCGAAGGAGGCCCCCTTGGGGCAGATGAAGCCCCGGCTGAAGATGTCGTCGCGGTCACCGCGCGCACCGGTGACGGTGGTCCCCTCGATGGTGAGGGTGAGGCCGCAGGTGGCCTCGCAGAGGGGGCAGATACGCGGTGCGGTGCGGGAGTCGTGGGACATGGGCCCTCCCCGGGGCGGCTGCGGCGACGGCACACGGACATGGGCCGGGCGGGCGTGGGAACCCCGGCCCGGCCGAGCATACCGACCGGTACGCATGGTGGGGAGGTGTTGCGCGGAGGAGAAGCGGAGAAGAAGGCGAGCGGACCCCCGGGGCTATGAGCGCCGAGCAAGGACCATCGCTCAGTCGAGCGTCTGGGCAAGGTAGGACCTGACCAGGGTCCGGGTCTCGGCGACGATGGCCGCGTCCCCCGACGGTTCCGCGCGGAAGGCGAGCTGGAGCAGCGCGTCGGCGGCCTCGACGCTCACCAGGATCGCCCGGGACAGCCCCTCGTCGGGCCGTCGGCCGAGGTGGCCGGCGAGCAGTACGGCGAGCCGGTCCGCCAGCCGCCGGTTGGCGTCGTCCGCCGTGCCCTCGGCGGGAAACGGCGGCCCGAAGTCGACGAGCGCGAAGCCGGGGACGCTCCGCTTCATCTCCAGGTACTCGTCGAGCACCGCGTCGATGGCGGCGCGCCAGTCAGCGGCGGGGAGGTCCGCGAGCCGGGCGGTGATGCGGTCGGCGTAGGCGTCCAGGTTGCGCAGCGCGAGGGCGTCGACGAGCGCACGCTTGTTGGAGAAGAACCGGTAGACGGAGCCGATGGGCACGTCGGCGCGCTCGGCGACGGCCCGGGTGGTGAGCTGCTCGTAGCCGGTCTCGTCGAGGAGCCCGGCGCAGGAGTCGAGTATCCGGGCCAGGCGGTCGGCACTGCGCTGCTGCACGGGGGCTCGGCGGAGGTTCGGGTTGGCATGGGGCACGGGCCCCATGATGCCGCGTCCCTCCGCCCGGCGGACGGCAGCGGTACGCGGCGAACGGCGGCGGTTCCCGGCGGACGGCAGCGGGCCGCACCCCCGGGCGCCCGCCCGTACCCACACCCGCCACAAAGAGCACGGCACACGCCACGAATGGCGCGAAGTATGCCGTTGACGTACCCCCCTCCTATTCCTACGGTGGTACATAGGATTCGTCGTCCGGCGGATCCTGGAGCTTTCGTGGGCACCGGGAGTGCGGGATGAGCGCGATCGACCAGGCGAGGAAGACGGCCGAGGGGCTGGCGTATTCCTCCGGCTTCGGCAACGAGCACAGCTCGGAGGCGGTGCCCGGGGCGCTGCCGCACGGCCGTAACTCCCCCCAGCGCGCCCCGCTCGGGCTGTACGCGGAGCAGCTGAGCGGCTCCGCCTTCACCGAGCCGCGCGCGGACAACCGCCGTTCCTGGCTCTACCGGATCCGCCCCTCGGCCGCCCACCCGGCGTTCGCCAGGACCGACAACGGGGGCCTGCGCTCGGCGCCCTTCACCGAGACCGTGCCGGACCCGAACCGGCTGCGCTGGAACCCGCTGCCCGACCCCGCGCCCGGCACGGACTTCCTGAGCGGTCTGTGGACGCTCGGCGGCAACGGCGACGCCGCGCAGCGCGCCGGTATGGCGATCCACCTGTACAACGCCGACTCCTCGATGACGGACCGCGTGTTCAGCGACTCCGACGGCGAGCTGCTGATCGTCCCCGAGCGCGGCGGACTGCTGCTGCGCACCGAGATGGGCCTGCTGCGCGCCGAACCGGGCCACATCGCGCTGATCCCGCGCGGCATCCGCTTCCGGGTGGAGCTGCTGGAGGAGACCGCGCGCGGTTACGTCTGCGAGAACTACGGCCGCCCGTTCGCGCTGCCCGACCTCGGCCCGATCGGCGCCAACGGCCTGGCGAACGCCCGGGACTTCCTCGCGCCCGTCGCCGCGTACGAGGACCACGAGGGCCCGGTGGAGGTGGTCAACAAGTTCTGCGGGAACCTCTGGTCGGCGACGTACGACCACTCGCCGCTCGATGTGGTGGCCTGGCACGGCAACCACACCCCGTACGTCTACGACCTGCGCCGGTTCAATGTGATCGGGACGATCAGCTACGACCACCCCGACCCGTCGATCTTCACCGTGCTGACCTCGCCGTCCGACACCCCGGGGGTGGCCGGAGTGGACTTCGTCGTCTTCGCCCCGCGCTGGCTGGTCGGCGAGGACACCTTCCGCCCGCCGTATTTCCACCGCAATGTGATGAGCGAGTACATGGGTCTGATCGACGGGGCGTACGACGCGAAGGCGGACGGTTTCGTCCCCGGCGGCGGCTCCCTGCACAACATGATGTCGGCGCACGGACCGGACCGGGAGACCTTCGACCGGGCGAGCGCGGCGGAGCTGAAGCCGCAGAAGATCGACGACGGCCTGGCCTTCATGTTCGAGACCCGCTGGCCGGTCACGGCGACCGCGCAGGCGGCGGCCGCCGACCATCTGCAGCGCGGCTACGACGACGTGTGGCAGGGTCTGAGCCGCAACTTCCGGCCGTAGACGGCGGAAGACCGTAGGGGACGTCCGGCCGTGGACGGCGGAAGTCCGTAGGGGACGGGACGGGGACGACGTGACAGCGAGCCACGGACAAGCCGGGGCGAACGCCCGGGGGAACACCGGCGGGGACGCCGCGGCCGGGGACGGTGCGGACGCCAGGACGGACCCGGTGCCGCCCCCGCCCGCCTTCGCCCCCGACTCCCTCGTCCTGAACCGGAAGCTGCCCCTCTGGTACCAGGTCTCCCAGTCCCTGCGGGCCTCCATACTGGGCCGCCCGCAGGACGCCTCCGCCCGGCTGCCCACGGAGGAGCAGCTCGCCGCGCACTACGGGGTCAGCGTGCTCACGATGCGCCAGGCGCTCAAGGAGCTGGAGACGGAGGGGCTGATCAGCCGGCACCGGCGGCGCGGCACCTTCATCGAACCGCGCGCCCGGCGGATCTCCCCGGTCCGGCTGCTGGGCTCGGTCGACGCGATCGTGGCCCAGCAGTCCGGGGAGGCGACGACCGTTCTCGGCCACGGCCCGACGCCGGTGCCCGGTGACCTCGCCGAGTTCTTCCCGGGCTGCGCCGAGGTGACCTGCTACCGGCGGCTGCGCCGCGACGGCGAGAGCGACGAGCCCACCAACTGGGTGGAGAACGCGGTACGCCCCGACATCGCCGCCCGGATCGACGTGACCGACCTCGAACGCTGGCCGATGACCAAGGTCCTGCGCGATGTCGTCGGGGTGAAGATCTCCCGGATCACCGACACGGTGGAGGCCCGGCTCGCCGATCCCGTCACCGCCGAGCTGCTCCAGGTCCCGCTGCTCAGTCCGATCCTGCACTACACGGGCGTGACGTACGACGCGGAGGGGCGCGTGGTGGACGTGGCCCGGATCCGCTACCGGGGAGACCGGTTCTCCTTCTCCGTGACGGTGGAGGCCCACTGACCCCGCCCCACACGGACGCCGCCCGCCGTTACGATGCGAAAAGGTCACGGCGGACAGGCGAGAGGGAACAGGGGACGGCTCGGTGACAGCGCGCGGGACGACGGCGGCAGCCGGGAACGCCGGGGACGCGCAGCCCTCCCCTCCGAAGACACCAGGGACACCAGGGACACCAGGGACACCGGAGGCACCGGAGACGCCAGGGACACCGGAGGCGCCAGGCATCCCGAGGACACCGAGGACCTCGGGAACCTCGGGAACCCCGGGAACCCCGAGGACGAGGGCACCGCGGAAGCCGGTGGCGAAGGCGCCGCCGCCGGACGTCTTCCTGTCACTGGACGAGCTGATGCCGTGGTCCGTACGGCCGCTGAGAACCGGCCGCGCCTGGGTGAGCGGCCCCGACCCCGTGGCGCTCCGGGCCCGCTGGGAACGGCTGGCCGCCGCCGACGCCACCGAGCAGGAGCGGCTGTTCGCGCCCACCCGTTCCCGTACGCCGCACACCTCGGTCGCGGCCCTGCCCGGCCGGTCCGCCGGAACGGGCCGCTTCGCCCGGACGCCGGGCCCCTGCCCCGACCCCGTACGGATCCTGCACGGCCCCTACGACGAGCAGTGGCTGCTTCCCGACCACCGGCTGCTCGACGCGGCCCGTCCGGAGCTGTGGCGGGTCGCCGACGGGCAACAGCTCTTCGCGGTCGAACACAGCTCAGCCCCCGAGGATTCCGGGCCCGCCCTGTCGGTGACCGCGCTGCTGCCCGACGGGCACTCCCCCGCCGGGCGGCCCGGCCGGATCAGGCCGCTCTACCGCAGGCCCGGCGGCACGGAACCCAACCTGGCGCCGGGGCTCCTGGACCTGCTGCGCGGGCGGCTCGGCGGCGGCGCTGCCCCGGACGCGTTCACCCCGGAAGCGGTGCAGGCGTGGATCCTGGCCGCCGCCCGTCCCTCCGCCGCCGGCCCGCGTGTCCCGTTGCCGGCCGACGCGGAGGTGTGGTCGTCGGGGGTGGCGCTCGGCCGGGAGCTGATGCGGCTCCAGTTGCGCGGGGCCCGGGGCGGGGAGCGCCCCCGGCTGCCGGGCGGGCGCAGGCCCTATGTGCGGGCGGCGCTCCCGGCCCGCCCCACGGAACTGGTGTACGACGCCGGGAATGACGCGCTGGTCGTCGGCGATGGCCGGATCTCGCCGGTGCCCGCGGCGGCCTGGGAGTTCACGGTGGGAGGGGTGCGGGTGCTGGAGCTCTGGTTCGGGCGCCGGGCCGCGGCCGCGGCGGGCCGGGGGCCGGACGGTGCGGCCCCGGAGGGTCTCGACGCGGTCGGTGCGCGCGGCTGGCCCCGGGAGTGGACCTCGGAGCTGCTCGAACTCATCACCGTACTGGCTCTGCTGGACGGCACGTCGGGTCCCCGCGAGGAGTTGGGGGCCCGGCTGGAGGCGGGGCCGCTGATCTCGCCCGACGAACTGCGGGCGGCGGGGGTGCTGCCGGTCCCGTCCTCGGCACGGTGTCCCGCATCGGTGCTCGGACACCAGGAAGAGGGCCCCGAGGGGCAGTTCGCGCTGCTGTAGCTCGATCTCAACCTGTGCGGCGGGGGCCCGAAGAGGGGCCGGGGCTGGCGAAAGGGCCGGTCAGGAGGTAAGCACGGGGGCATGAACACATTGCCACTCCCCCTCGACGGCATCACCGTGGTGGCCGTCGAACAGGCGGTCGCCGCTCCCTTCGCCACCCGGCAGCTCGCCGATCTCGGAGCCCGGGTCATCAAGGTGGAGCGCCCGGACGGCGGCGACTTCGCGCGCGGCTACGACACGGCGGCGCGCGGTCTCGCCTCGCACTTCGTCTGGTGCAACCGCGGCAAGGAGTCCCTGGCCGTCGACCTGAAGGACCCGCGCGGACTGGCCGTGGTGCGTGAACTGATCGCCGGGGCCGATGTGTTCGTACAGAACCTGGCCCAGGGGGCGGCGGCCCGGCTCGGGCTCGACGCCACCTCACTCTGCGCGGCGCACCCGCGCCTGGTGGCGGTCGACATCTCCGGTTACGGGGCGGAGGGGCCGTACGCGCACAAGCGGGCCTACGACATGCTCGTGCAGTGCGAGGCCGGCCTGGTCTCGGTGACGGGGACGGCGGAGCAGCCGGTGAAGGCGGGCATTCCCGCGGCGGACATCGCGGCGGCGATGTACGCGTTCTCCGGGGTGCTCGCGGCGCTGCTGCGGCGGGCGGCCACCGGGCGGGGCGGTCCGGTGGAGGTCTCCATGCTGGACGCGCTGGCCGAGTGGATGGGCCACCCGCTGCACCAGGGGACGCACGGCTCCGCTCCCCCGGCGCGTACCGGCCTCGCGCACTCGGTGATCGCCCCGTACGACGCCTTTCCCACGTCCGACGGCGAGCGGGTGCTGCTCTCCGTGCAGAACGACCGGGAGTGGCGCCGGCTGGCGGAACAGGTGCTCGGTCGGCCCGAGTTGGCCGACGATCCGGACTTCGCGACGAACGCGGCACGCACCGCGAACCGGGAGCGGACCGACGCGGCGGTGGGCCGGGCGCTGGCGGGCCTGACAGGGCGGGAGGCGCTGGCCGGGCTGGAGGCGGCGGGCATCGCCTGTGCCCGGCTGAACACGGTGTCCGATGTGGCGGCGCATCCGCAGCTCGCGGCCCGGGACCGGTGGCGGGAAGTGGGTTCACCGGTGGGGCCGTTGCGGTCGCTGCTGCCGCCGATCACGCTGCCGGGGAGCGAGGAGGCGCGGATGGGCGCCGTACCGGCGCTGGGTGAACACACCGATGCGCTGCTGCGAGCCCTGGGGATGACGGACGAGCAGACATCGGCGCTGCGCCGGGACGGAGTGATCGCCTGAGCCGCCCCGAGCGGCGGGCCGGTCCGGGCGATGCCGTGCCGTGGGTCAGCGGCGGCTGCCGAAGAGCGAGCGCCGCAGTCGCCGCAGCGGCGCGAAGAGCGACACGCGTGCGCTCCTGCTCCGGCGGGTGTGCGTGGCATCACGCGAGGTCAGCTCACGCATCAGCAGCGTCGCTTCCGCCGACTCGCGCTGCGGGACGACGGGGCCGCCGAGCACCGCGAGATGGCGGTCGAGGCGCGTACTGGTCGCACCGCTCCCGCATGTGATGGCAGGCACCCGCGGCCTGCTTCGCACCGTTATCTGTTCCATGTCACTCCCCACCCGTACGAGGGCACCCGGTCCGGGCAGGTTAACCCTATCCTCCCGCGGCGACACCCGTGTATCCCGGCCACAGGATTGCGCACACACATACGGAGGTTGACGGCCCGTTACCGAATCTGCGCGATTCCAGGGCGACTTGGGACAGTTCGACTGGTTTTGCCCCTGAGATCACCCGGCGCTCGGCCGTGGAGCGGGAGGCCTCGAAGGACGAGGTCTCCCGCGTGGGGGACGGCGGGCGGCGGAACGCTTTCCCGAGCTGGAGAGCTGGGTCGGAGAGCTGAGCCGGAGAGCCGGGCCCGGAGAGCCGGGCCGGAGTCAGAGAGCGGAGTTGAGGACCGGGAGATAGCCGCCCGACTGTCCGGCGGCCTTGGGGTGGTAGGACTCACCGATGTTGAGCCAGTTCACACTGTGCAGCCAGGAGTTGCCCGAGCAGATCTCATGCCCGGCGAAGGTCGTCCTGACGTCACCGAAGGTGAAGCCGTGGTCCGCCGCCCGCTTGGCGGTGGCCGTGTTGAGGTGGTCGGACGCCCCGTTGATGGCGGAGCGCTCCTTCTCGCTCAGTCCGGCGATGCAGCTGCCGCCGAGCTGGTAGAAGCGGGGATAGCCGAGGACGACCACCTGCGCGGAGGGGGCCTTGGAGCGGATGGCCGTGTACACGGAGTCGAGCCGGCCGGGCAGGGTGGAGTCGACGTAGGCGCGGGCGGTGGCGATCCGGCTGAGACAGGTGGCCTCGGACTGCAGCACACAGGTCGTCATGACGTCGGCGAAGCCCGCGTCGTTGCCGCCGACGGAGATCGTGACGAGGTCGGTCGAGGCGTTCAGCCGGCCGAGCTGACCGCCCGTGACGTCTCCGGTCCTGGCCCCGGAACAGGCGGCGAAGTCGAATGTGGTGGGGGAGTTGGCGGCCGCCCAGAGGGCGGGGTAGGCGCGGCTGCTGCGCTTGCAGCTGGAGCCGTCGTAGCTGCCGGCTCCGACGCCGGAGGAGTACGAGTCGCCGAGGGCGACGTAGTCGACGGCCGCGGCGGACGAGTCGGCGTTCGCGATCCCCGCACCGGCGAGGGCGAGGGCCGCGCCGAGCAGGAGAGATGACGAGAACGCCACGAGTCTGGACATTTTCATGGGACCTCCTTGAGCAGGGGGTATCTGCCTACTCCGTAGTAGCAGCCCCTTCACCTCACCGGAAGTGTTCATGCCAAAAATAAGGGTGGTGTGCTTCCGTCCGCCCCCGGGATTTCAACGGGCGCTCCTTGACGCCTCCCTGTCGTCCCGTCGGCTCCCGTCGGCTCCCGTCGCCTCCCTGACGCCCCGTCGGCTCCCTGGCGTAGCCCGCCCCGCACGAGCCTGCGAAACCCGGGTGCACGGGGTGCCCCCGTACCGGATCATGGGCGCCATGCCCGACTCCCCCGAATCCGCTCTGCCGATCCGGCTCACCGTCGACGACAGCGACTCACCGTCCGATGTCGTGGACGCGCTCTTCCTCGGCCGCTTCGCGACGGGCGAGCAGCCGTACTCGCACAGTTCCTCCCTCGACCGGGTCAGGGCCGGGGCGACTCTGCTGCCGCCGGACGCCACGGTGTTGCGGGCCGCCCGTGACGACGACCGCAGTGCGACGCTCGCGGAAGGCGAGGGCTGGACCCTGCTGGCCTCCCGGTGGAACCGGGGCGCGGACGTCACCGTCACCGCGACCAGCGCGGCGCTGGCGGAGAAGGTCCTCGGCCAGGCCACGGACGGGGCGCAGGACGAGCCGGAAGCCCAGCCCGACAACGTGACCATGGGCTTCTGGTACGTCTCCCCGCGCCGCGGCCCGTACCGCACCACCCGCCGGATCGCCGCCGGCAACTGGGACGAGGTCCGCCCCAACTACACCGCGCCGGTGGCCGACGCCATGGGCCGGCTGATGAAGGTGACCCCGGACGACATCGCGGGCCGGCTGCTCCTGCTGCACGGCCCGCCGGGCACCGGCAAGACGTCCGCGCTGCGCACCCTGGCCCGTTCCTGGCGCGACTGGTGCCAGGTCGACTGCGTACTGGACCCCGAGCGGCTCTTCAACGACGTCGGCTATCTGATGGACATCGCGATCGGTGAGGACGACGGCACGGCGAAGGGGCGGTGGCGGCTGCTGCTCCTGGAGGACTGCGACGAGCTGATCCGCGGCGAGGCCAAGCACACGGCGGGCCAGGCCCTGTCCCGGCTGCTGAACCTGACGGACGGTCTGCTGGGCCAGGGCCGCAACGTGCTGGTGGGGGTCACCACCAACGAGGACCTGGAGCGGCTGCACCCGGCGGTCGTCCGGCCCGGCCGCTGCCTGGCCAGGATCGAGGTCGGCCCGTTGACCCGTCAGGAGTCGGCGGCCTGGCTGGGCACGGAGGAAGGGGTCGGCCGGGAGGGCAACTCCCTCGCCGAGCTGTACGCGCTGCGCCGGGGCATCGGCCCCGCCTCGGTGCCGAAGCAGGACGCGGGGGCCGACGCGGGGCTGTACCTCTGACCCCAGGTGCTACGGGTGAGGGTCAGTCCCCGTACGCGGCGCGTACCGCGTCCTTGGCCAGCGACAGGGCCTGTTGCCGGGTCAGGCCGAGCCGCTCGGCGGTCTCCGCGTACAACTGCGCGGCGGTCGCGGCCCGCTGCTCGGCCGCTCCCCCGGCGGCCGCGACGAAGGTTCCGTTGCGCCCCCGGGTCTCGATCACCCCGTCCGCCTCCAGAGCCCGGTAGGCCTTGGCGACGGTGTTGGCGGCGAGGCCCAGCTCCTCGGCGAAGCCGCGTACGGTCGGGAGCCGGTGGCCGACGGGCAGCTCGCCGGAACGGGCCAGTTCGGAGAGCTGGGTGCGCAGTTGCTCGTACGGCGCGATGCCGGAGTCCGGGTCGAGGACGATCTTGTCAGTCACGTGCCGATTCTCCCCCACCCGCGGAAAAAGGGGAGGCGTTCGGGGTGTGGCTGCGCATACGGTCCACCGCATGACTGTGATCGTGCGCGACTTCCGGCCCTCCGACGCGAAGGCGTGGACCCATGCCCGCAGGGCCTCGGTGCCCTGGATGGTGGCCACCCCCGAGCAGGTCGTCCACGACCTGGCCCACGCCCATCCGGACCGGCACTACCGGCTGCTGGTGGCCGAGGAGGACGGCGAGATCATCGCCACCGCGCAGGTCGGCATCGCCCACGAGAGTGCGGAGCCGGGGCAGGGGTACTTCACGCCGCAGACGCTGCCCGGCCGCACCAGCCGCGGCGCGGGCTCGCTGCTGCTGCGCACAGCGGAGGAGCATCTGGCCGAGGCCGGGGCCACGGTCGTGTACGCATGGGTCCTGGACAACCCGGAGAGCCTGGAGTTCGCCCGTAAGCGGGGCTACCGGCCCAGCCGCTCCGCGCACTTCCAGCACCTCGATCTCGCGGGCGGGGCCCTGCCGCCGCGTCAGGAGCTCCCGGCGGGCGTCGAGCTGCGGCCCGGGTCCGACTTCGCGGACGATCCCCGGCCGCTGTTCGAGGCGGACGCCGAGGTGACGGCGGACGAGCCGGGCGACATCACCTCCGAGCTGGACGACTACGAGGACTGGCTGACGACCGTCTGGCGGCACCCGGCCTTCGACCAGGGGCTCACCTCGGTGGCGCTGGTGGACGGGAAGGTGGCGGCGTTCAGCGCGGCCACCACCGACGGCCTGCGGACGTATCTGAGCTCCATGACCGGCACCCTGCGGGACTTCCGGGGGCGGGGCCTGGCGAAGCTGGCGAAGAACGACTCGCTGCACCGGGCGCGGGCGGCCGGATACACGGACGCCTACACCTCCAACGACACCGGCAACGGCCCGATGCTGGCCGTCAACCAGTGGTTCGGCTACACGGTCTGCGCGACGGAGGTCCGCCATGTCCGCACCCTCCCCTGAGAGCCCGACAGGCTCTGAGCCCCGCGCGGGCCGTACGAAGGGCGTCGTCGTCGCCCTGTCCAAGGCGGGCCGTACCAAGATCAGGTATCCGGCGGAGCTGGTCCGGGACGACGGCGTCCGCGTCACCGTCCGGGCGCCGTGGGCCGCGCCCGGGGTGCGGGACTTCGGCTTCGTCCGGTTCGAGCCGGGCGACGTGTTCACCGAGCACTACTGGCGGGACCGGTGGTTCGCGGTGAAGGAGGTCCGCACCGGCGACGGCGCTCTCAAGGGCTGGTACTGCGACATCACCCGGCCCGCCGTGCTGGCCGACGGGGTGCTGGCGGTCGAGGACCTGGATCTGGACCTGTGGGTGTCGGCCGACGGCTCGTCAATCCTGCGGCTGGACGAGGACGAGTTCGCCGGGAGCGGCCTGGCCGGGCGCGATCCGGCGGCGGCCGGGGCGGCGGCCGCGGCCCTGGACGAGCTGGAACGCCTGGCCCGGACGGAGGGACTGACCGGTCTTCTCGCCCGACCGGCCTGACCCACCCGACCGGCCTGACCCACCTGCCCCCTCCTGACCCGCCTGACCCCGCCTGACCGGTCTGCCCGGCCTGCCCTGCCGGCACCTCCTCGTACGGCTCAGGGGCGGGGCCGGGAGTCGGCGACGAGCTCCACCTCGTACCCCGCCGGGTCCTCCAGATAGGCGGCGTGGTGCCCCTCGCCGCCCGCGTACGGATGGCGGTCGGGGAACAGCAGCCGCCAGCCGAACGCCGGGGCCTCGGCCGTCAGGGCGTCGAGCGCGGCCCGGTCCGCCATGTGGAACGCCAGATGGTTGAGCCCGGGGCGGCGGCGGTCGTGGCCGCCGGCGACCAGGTCGGGGGACTGCTCCAGCACGACATAGGTGTCGCCGCGCCGCCAGCTGCGGCCGTGGGCCCAGTGCTGGTACGGGACATGGCCGAGCCGGCCCAGCAGCCAGCCCCAACTGCGCTCCGCCTCCGCCAGGTCCGCCACCCACAGCTCGATGTGGTGCACCCGGCCGGTGCTGTCCCCGGCGGCGGGCAGCGGGACCCCTCGGCCGACGCCGCCGGGGACGTACGCGATCGGCTCCCCGTCCCGGTGCCAGTGGATCATGAAGTGCTCGCCCGCGCGGTAGCCGTCCAGGCCCGCACGGCAGTACGCGACCATGTCGTCGGGCAACGCGGCCAGCGGGAACCAGGCGAGCTCGGAACACTTCTCCGGCTCCGCGTTGCGCGGCGGGCGCCCGGGGTCGTACTCCGCGACGAAGAACCAGCCCATGCGCGCCCCGCCGCCGGGGCCCCGGTGCTGCATCACGAGGGCCACCCGCAGCTCGTCGGGGTCCAGATCGAGGCCGATCTCCTCGGCGGCCTCGCGGATCATCGCCTCGCGGATGTCCTCGCCGTCCTCCGCGTGACCGGAGGTTCTCCAGGCACTCGCATGTTGTAGATACAAGCTGCACGGCATGGAGGCATTATGAGGGCGATCGACCGTTGGACCGTAGACTTCTACAACATGGTGGAAGCTGTTCCGCTTGACATTCCTGAGGAGCTCTCGTGGATCGGTGACCTTCACGAGCGGGCCGCTCGCAACGGCGCCCGCCACGGCACGCCGATTCTGAACTCCCCTACTGGTCATGCAGATCCACGGATCAACCTCTTCTTCCGCACCGGTTCGATGGCGGGCGCGTCAGTGAAGACCATGCGCCGGTACGCCTACTCCCTCGCGGTATGGCTGACGTTCCTCCACGTCTTCGGTCGCCGTTGGGACGAGGCGACGCCCGGTGACATCGAGTCGTACAAGGATTGGCGGATCACCGACGTCCGCAACGACGAAAGAGTCAAGGGCACGAGCTTCGACACTGACCGTGCCGCGCTCAACTGCTTCTACACCTGGGCGGGCCCCCGCTACCTGACGATCAACCCGGTGCCCTCCGTGCCACGCCAGGCCCCCGCGGAGAGGCCGTCCGGTCTGGTCGACAGGAACGGGAAGCCCCTGGCCAGGAACGGGCGTGATCCCTTGAGGCCGGCGGCCAGCCGCCGGCGCCAGGTGAAGTGGCTGCTGCGCAGCGGGTTCGAGCAGTGGCGCAACATCGGTCTGCGCGGCTACGGGTTCGACGGTCTGCGGCGCCGGGGATGGCGCGGGTACAACGAGGACCGGGACGTCGCCTTCGTCGATGGCCTGTACGGCACCGGACTCCGGCTTCAGGAGTGGGCCAGCATCCTCGACGTAGAGCTGCCGTTCGGCGCACGAGGCCGGTACCTGCGCACCTGGCTGGCCGCCGCGTGCATCAAGGGCAGTCCGGACGAGGGCCGATACTACCGGATTCCGCGCCGCGTGTTGATGGACTCGGCTGCCTCATACATGGATGAAGGGGAGGGATCGCGGGCGGAGGTCATCCGCCGGGCCCAGCGTGCGGGGCGCTACGACGGCTCGCCCGGGCTGCGGATCGTGACGGGGTACAGCGGGCGCACGCGGGAGTTGCACATCGAGTCGGCATCCGGTTCCTCGGTACCGATCTCGCTGGACGTGCTCGGTCCCGACGAGCGCCTACGCCTGTTCCGCATGACTCCCAACGGGCTGGAGCCGCTCTCCGTGTGGCTCTCGCACGACGGGCTACCGAAGAAGGTCGGAGGCTGGGAGGACACCTTCCGGGACGCCAACGAGCGCATCGCTGACCTGTGGGCCGACCTCTCGACAGAAGAGCTGACGCTTGAGGAACGCGAGCGCCGCCGGTCACAATGCCCTGTGTGGGCCCGCGCCCATATGCTTCGCCACTCGTTCGCCCTGCGCTGGTACCTGGTGTTGTCCCTGCTGTGGCAGCCCCACCTAGGGCGTGTATCGGAAGTGGATCTTGAGGTGGGATGATCTTGTGTTGTGGCACGTGGAGATCTGACGGATACGCAGTGGGCTCGCCTGAAGCC
>NZ_JBIDBC010000041.1:11658-56025 GCF_043202835.1 Streptomyces sp. NPDC048142 | reverse complement strand
GTCTCCGCGTCATGCACACCGGACTACACGATCCACCCCCGAAGCGAGGGCGAATCCCGCAGATTGATCACGACTCGATACAGGCCCTAGTGCGCTGGTAGCAGGTTCCCGGCGCAGATTGAGTGCCGGACGTGCCCGCCGCCCGCGCCCAACCGGAGCGGTCGACGGCCACATCCCGGAGGCCGTCAGGCTGCAGCGGCGACCTCCCGGCCCCTGCGCGTCCGACGGTGGAGGATTTCGTCGAAGGTGGCGCGGGCGCCCGTGGGGTCGATGTAGTGCATGGCCAGGAGGGCTGCGATGACGGCGCCGACCAGGTCGTTCTGGACCTCGGACCAGGTGTGGTCGTCGCCGCAGGTGGTGAGGCCCTTCAGGCCGTGGAGGGCGTGCATCGCCTCGCCCGCTTCCTCGGCGACCTTGCCGACCTGGAGGGCTTTGAGCTCCTCGTCGGGGAGGTGGGTGCCTGCCGCTCGGCAGACGGCGGAGAGCTTCTCGATGTTGTCCCACAGGGTGTCCACGTCGGACCTCCGGTCGATGGGTTCGGCTATTCCTGTGCGGGTCGTCCGAGCTGGCGTACGGTCCATCCAGCCATGCGCCAGGCGTCGGCGTCGATGAGGTTGCGGAGGTCGACGAGGACCTGGTCCGCAACCAGTGGTGCGAGGGCCTTGGGGTCGGCCTCGCGGAAGTGGGGCCATTCGGTGGCAAGGACGATCAGCTCGGCTGCCGCGAGGGAGTCTTCGAGGTCTTCGCAGTAGTCGAGTTCGGGGTGGCGGCGCAGTGCTGTGGGCACGGCGTGCGGGTCGTGGACGGTGACGGTCGCGCCGCGCTGGTGCATGAGTGCGGCGATCGCCAGGGCCGGGGATTCGCGGACGTCGTCGGTTCCGGCCTTGAAGGAAGCGCCCCAGACGGTGATCCGTACGCCGTCGACGGGTCGGCCGAGCGTCTGCTCGATGAGCCTCAGCGCGGCGGTGGGGCGGGATTCGTTGACCTCCTCTGCGGCGCGCAGCATGGTCGCTGCCTCGGCGGCGCCCAGGGCACGGGCGGAGGCGGTGAAGGCGCGGACGTCCTTCGGGAGGCAGCCGCCGCCGTAGCCGGGGCCGGCGTTCAGGCCGCCGCGGCCGATGCGGGGGTCCAGGCCGATGGCCTCGGTGAGCTGCTGGACGTCGGCTCCGGCGGCGGTGCACATGTCGGCGACGCCGTTGATGAAGGAGATCTTCATGCCGAGGTAGGCGTTGGCGGCGCCCTTGATGAGTTCGGCCGTGGCGGGATCGGTCACGAACAGCGGGATGCCGTTCGCGAGCAGTGGTGCGTAGACCTGGCGTACCGCGTCCTCAGCGCGGGCCGAGGGCACGCCCACGACGATGCGGTCGGGGTGCAGGGTGTCGTCGATGGCGTGGCCCTCGCGCAGGAACTCGGGGTTCCAGACGACCTCCACGTCCTCACCGGCCGGGGAGAGACGGGCGAGGAGGGCACCGAGGTCGCGGGAGGTGCCGACGGTGACCGTGGACTTGCCGACGATGACGGTCGGGCGGATCAGGTGCGGAGCGAGCGCGCGGGCGGCGCCGAAGACCTGCCCGGTGTCGTAGCTTCGTCCGTCCGCGTCGATGGGCGTGCCCACGGCGAGGAAGTGGATGTCGGCGAACTCGGCCGCCTCTGCGAGGCTGGTGGTGAACCGCAGGCGTCCAGTGGCGGTGTGGGCGCTGAGGAGTTCGGGCAGACCGTCCTCGTAGATGGGGCACTCACCGGCGTTGAGGCGGTCGATCTTCGCCTGGTCCAGGTCCACGCCGATGACCTCGTGGCCGATCTCGGCCATGGCAGCGGCGTGGGGGATGCCCAGGTGACCACAACCGATGACGGATACGCGCATGGGGTCGACGCTCCTTTCCTTGCCTCTCGCCCGCCCAGAGGAGTCCGGGCCGGCCGGGTGCGTCACGCTAGCGCCAACACCCGGCAGAGCCCTCTTCGTGCAGGTGGATCAACCGGCCTGTTGCTTCAGCAGGTTGACGAGGGAGGGCAGTTCCTCGGCGGCGGTCGCCCGGCACACCAGGTCGCCGTCCTGGGGCCCTTCCAGCGGGTACGGCATGAACTGGCCGTCGCGCCAGAAACCCTCCGGGTCCAGGTAGACGACCTTCATGCCGCGAGCGCGGGCGCGTGCCTGGACCTTGCGTCGGTCGGCGTGCAGCCCGACGACGAGGAGGGCCTTGGCGCCGTCCACCCACTCGACGTCGGGTACGGCCTGGTCGTAGCGGCGCATGAAGCACTCGTCGAGCCCGGCGCGCGCCGCGAGCACGTCGAAGTTGTTGGTGATGACAGGGCCGACGAGGTGCCCGGCGTCCTTCAGTTCCTTGAGCGCCCACATGGCCGGAGTCGGTTCGGCCAGGAAGCAGGCGCGGAACATCTCCACGAATTCCGCAGTCTTCTCCTCCGGCTCGTCAGAACCTCGTGGAGGAGCGTGTCCGCTGTCGGGGAGAGGGTGAAGCGGTGTTCCCGAGGCTCGTGGCCCTGGCGGTCGGTCACCCGGTAGATCTCGTGGAGCCGGTGCAGCGGCGGGATACCCGCCTCGACCGACGTGCCGCAGCCGATCTCGACCTGGAACGGCAGCAGGTCCGCGAGGACGGACAGGTCCGGGACGCGGGTCGGCGTACCGGGGCGGTCCTTGCACCTGATCCCGGTGGAGAGGACGTTCCACGGCAGCTGCCGGACCGAGGGAGGCGGTGCGTAGGACACCGAGGCGATCTGCACGTCCAGGCTCCGGTAGCCGACGGGGAGGGTGCGGCCCGCAGCGGCGTCCTGGGGGTGGACGTCGTGCTCGGTGATGCGGCACTTCAGATCCCGACGTGTCCATAAGAATCCACCGGGAGCCTCCTTCCAGCCGCCGGTGGCCAGCGAGTCCCACAGGGCGTCGTGGTGCGCGTCGATCTCGTCCGCTGGAGCGGTAGCGGAGTGGTAGAGGTACAGGTCGGTCAGGCCGATGGCCGGCGCGGCGGTGGTGGGGACCAGGCTGTACCGGTAGCGGTAGTGGATGATCCGCCGCCGGGCGTCGTCGGCGGCCGCCCAGCCGCTCTGTTCGGCCGTGGCCTTCTCCTGCGTTCGGCGCCAGATGCCTTCCTCGATGTAGCGGGGTCGGTCGGCGTCGCCGAAGTAGGTCTTCCAGACCTGCTGTTGGTCGGGGGTGAGCTGGTCGATGACGATGTACGGGATGTCCATGATCTCTCCCTGGAGAATCACGCCTGGATGTTCCGGGTGCATGGCAGGCTCCGTTGGCCGGGAAGGTGGGGTGAACGACCCGGACGGCGGAGCGGAGTCAGCGGTCGGAGGGCGGGCTCGCGTCCGTTGAGACGGCGGCGGGCTGGTGACCGAGGCCGTTGAGGAGCGGGACGGCCTGCTCACGCAGTGCCCAGGCCGGTCCCACCAGGCCGACGACCGCCAGAAGCGTGAGCGCGATGCCTCCGCCTTCGGGGCGTACGGAGCGCGGCGCGGCTTTTCGGGCGTGGCGTCGCCGAGGCCCGGTCACGGGGTGCCGCCGAGGGCCCGTCCGTGTGCGTCGACGAGGCGGCTGGTCTGCTGGTGCAGCCACACCACCTCGGCAGAGGTGAGGATGAGCGCGCCATCGAGGGTCGAGCCGTCATCCAAGTGGAACTCGATGGGAACCGATCCCTGCCTGGCCCGCGGGTCGTAGACCGCGTCCCGTCCGGCCGAGAGCGTGGCGTGGGTGGCCCTCACCGGCACGGGACTGAGCGTCGTTCCGTCGGCGGGCGCGGACCAGGGGGCCCCGCCCCCAGGCGGACGCAGGTGGTACGTCGTAGCGGAGCCCTCACCGGGGAGGGCGACCACGACCCCGACACGGCCATCGCGAGCGCTGTCCGTGGCGAGGTCGCCGAGTCGTGGAACGAACGGTGCTGCCGTACCTAACTCGGCACCCTGCGAAGGGAGATGAGAAGAGTGTCGTCGCGTCATGCCCCGAAGTTAGGGACAGGACGAGCCTCGAATATGAGCCGGAGGAATACGGCCCCTATCCGTCCAGGTGAAAGCGGTCGGACATGTGCCGCAGCTTTTCCCTTGTGGCTGCTCGTTCGGCGTAGACGATGCTGCGGAGCGTTGAACGGGCGATGGGGTGGTTACGTACGAGCTGCGGCGCGATCCGTTCAGCCGCCTCCAGCTCGGCCAGGGCCTTTGCCCGGTTCCCGTCCCACAGCCAGGCCCGCGCCACGTCCATGTGGTGGTGTCCCTGACGGGAGTTGGGCAGTGAACCGATCAAGCTCGGGCTGGTGCGGCGGTTTATCTCCAGAGCTTTGCCCTGCTTGCCCATTTCCAGGGCCACGCTGATCGCGTGGATCTGCACGTTCCCGGCGGAGAACGTCAGCGAATGCCGGTCGTACACCGGTGCGCCGACGTACGCGTCCATGCGTTCCGCCGCGTCCTTCGCGTGTCCGATACGGTCCTCCGCTTCCGATGGGCGGTTGGCCCGAGCGGCGGAGATGGCTGCCCGAAGCTGAAGCGTGCCCCAAGCCCGCACGGCCAGCGGGTCACCCTGCTCGTACGGCTGTTGCACCGAGGCGATCGCCTTGTCCGAGAGGGTCAGAGCGTCGGTCCAGTCAGCGGTCGCCCACATGTCCCAGACGCGCATCCAGTCGGCGACGGCAGGCAGCACCGGATCTCCCGACAACCTGGCCGACCACGCGGCCCGTTCGCACGCCATGGCCACCAGCTCGGGGTGTCCGAGGGCGTGTGCGGCGGTGTGTGCGAACTTGCAGCACACGGCGTAAATGGCGTACGCCTCCTCCCGATCGTGTCCGTCCGATTCCTCCGCCAGGGCGCGCGCTTCCCGGAACAGGTCCGGGAGAACTCGGAGGATCGCGACGTTGGAGGCGGTGTCCCGCAGGCGGTGCAGCCGGGTCACCTCACGCCATAGCTGTGATGCCGATCGCGGAACCCCGTCAAAGACGGGAACGAGGTCGTAGCGGCGCAGCTCGCGCAGGATCGACGAGGCGGCGATCTGCCACTGGCTGTCGTCGGGGGAGCTGCTGTACGGGCGTCCGATCAGGTCGTTCGGATGGACGTGCAGCTCTGCGGCCACCTGGTTGAGCAGCCCGACCCGGTCCAGCTCGATCAGGCCGCGCTCCATCTTCGACACCCAGCCCTGCGACTTTCCGAGGGCCGTCGCCAGGTCGGCCTGCGGCATGCCCAGTCGCAGCCTTGCCCTGCGAGCGCGCTTGCCGATCTCCTCGGCTTCCTCCAGCATCAGGACACCTCCCGGCCGCCGGACGATCCGGCGCGACCGCCGGTCTGTCCGTACAGAGTTCGTCTCCTGCACGGTACCCATGACGCGGCTTCAGCGTGAGACGAGCTGCCAGGACGGTGGCGGCGACGGGCCGTGTACCGCTGTCCCGTCCTGAACGGCCGGTCCAGGGCCGGAGGCGCTTCCGTCCGCCATCAGTGCCCGGACTGCCACCAGGTGTTGATCCCGAAGCCGCCGATGCCGAGCGGCAGCGGATCATGGGGATGAGGAACACCCCATGTCGCCTACTGCCGGAGGCAGCCAGTGATCACCGTGACCGTCCTCCACCCTGGAACCATGGGCGCGGCGATCACCGCCGAGCTTGTCGCCGGCGGCCATGAGGCACTGTCGGTGACCAAGGGCCGCAGTGAGAACACCTGGCTCCGCGGGAGGGAAGCCGGTGCCACGGCGTACGACTCGCTCGCGGAAGCGCTGTCCCGAAGCGCGGTCGTTCTCTCGGTGTGCCCACCACAGGCGGCGGAGGACGTTGCGGCGGCGGTGGCCGCGCACGGCTTCGCGGGGGTGTACGCCGATGTGAACGCCATCAGCCCGCAACGCGTACGGCGCATCGCCGACGAGATCCGCCCCGGCTCCGCAGTTGTCGACGGTGCCGTTTTCGGTCAGCCGCCAGGCGAGGGGCGTGCCACACGGCTCTATCTCGCAGGGGCCGACTCTCCCGTCGAGCTGGTGGCGTCGCTGTTCACGGACTCCGCGCTGCACGTGTGCCGGGTCGGGGACACACCCGGTTCCGCTTCCGCGCTGAAGATGGCCTTTGCCAGCTACCAGAAGGCCGCTCGCACCCTCGCCGGCATCGCTCACGCGCTCGCCGACGCCCATGGAGTCGGTGATCAGCTCACGGCCGAAGCCGAGATCATGATCTCCGCGATCCTCTCCGATCCGGAGTACCTGCCGAGTGTTGCAGCCCGAGCCTGGCGCTGGGCACCTGAGATGGAAGAGGTCGCCGACACCCTCCGCGCGGCCGACCTGCCCCCGGACATGGCCGAGGCCACGGCTCGGGTACTCGCTTTCTGGGAGCAGGACAAGGACCAGTACGACTTGCCGGTCGTGCACACCCTCTCCCAGCTCCGGTCAGAAAGGAGCAGTTGATTCGTTCATGCTGAGGGCGCGCGATACCTTGATAGATCCAGACAACAAACAAGGCCCCGGTCACTGACCAGGGCCTTCATCAAAGAGCGGGTGACGAGAATCGAACTCGCGCTCTGAGCTTGGGAAGCTCATGTTCTACCATTAAACTACACCCGCGAAGCGCGCCGATCACCGGCGCTGCATCGTTCCACACTCTACCCCATGCCAGGCCCCCGGCGGATGAGCCGTGGGGCCTTCGTGTTGTGCGCCCGGGTGGAGGGGGAGGGTGGACGGGGGTGTGGTGGGCGGGAGTTGGGGGCGTAGCGTGGGTGGCCGGAGTGCCGTGTGCGGCGGCGTCCTGTTCATCCCCTAATGTGGCTTTCTCGTCCATATGTGGTTGGGGAAGGGGCTTGATGGAGTCGATGGAGCGCACCGTCGTCCGCTGTGCCGAAGGGCATGTTTTCGCTACCTCGTCGTTCCCGATGCAGCAGCTCGGGGCCGGCCGGATCGGGCCAGGGCGGCTGATCCGGTGTCCTCGGTGTGCCCGGTTGCGGCAGGCCGTGCCGGTGGCGTTCGAGAAGCGGTAGGAAGCGGCTGTAAGAAGCGGCTGTAAGGAAGCGGCTGTAGGTGGCAGGGATGAGGTCGTAGGCAGTCGGGGCGGAAGGCGTCCGGCAGGCGCGCGGGTGGTCCGGTTGGGGCGGGCTCGCGCGTTCTGCGTATCCTCGGGATGTGCTTCTCTCAGACAAGGACATCCGGGCCGAGATCGACACCGGCCGCGTCCGTATTGATCCGTACGACCCTTCGATGGTGCAGCCGTCGAGCATCGACGTGCGGCTGGACCGCTACTTCCGGGTGTTCGAGAACCACCGGTACCCGCACATCGATCCGGCCGTCGAACAGCCCGACCTGACCCGCACGGTCGAGCCGGAGGGCGACGAGGCGTTCATCCTGCACCCCGGGGAGTTCGTGCTGGCGTCCACGTACGAGGTGATCTCGCTCCCCGACGATCTGGCCTCGCGGCTGGAGGGCAAGAGTTCACTCGGGCGGCTCGGTCTGGTGACGCACTCGACGGCCGGGTTCATCGACCCCGGGTTCTCCGGGCACGTGACCCTGGAGCTGTCGAATCTCGCGACCCTGCCGATAAAGCTGTGGCCGGGCATGAAGATCGGGCAGCTGTGCCTGTTCAAGCTGACCTCGTCCTCCGAGTTCCCGTACGGCTCCGAGCGGTACGAGTCGCGGTACCAGGGGCAGCGGGGGCCGACGGCCTCGCGGTCGTTCCAGAACTTCCATCGGACTCAGGTGTGATCGACCATGACTGGTGACGTGCGGGAGAACCTTACGTACGAGGGCTTCGGGCGGGCGGTGCGCGAGCTGGCGCAGGCCGTCGCCGACGACGGGTACGAGCCCGATGTCGTGCTGAGCATCGCGCGCGGTGGCGTGTTCGTCGCGGGCGGGCTCGCGTACGCCCTGGACTGCAAGAACATCCATCTGGTCAATGTGGAGTTCTATACGGGTGTCGGGACCACCCTGGAGATGCCCGTCATGCTGGCGCCCGTGCCCAACGCGATCGACTTCTCCGAGAAGAAGGTCCTGATCGCCGACGACGTCGCCGACACCGGCAAGACGCTCAAGCTCGTCCACGACTTCTGCGTCGACCATGTCGCCGAGGTGCGCAGCGCCGTCATCTACGAGAAGTCCCACTCCCTCGTGAAGTGCGAGTACGTGTGGAAGAAGACCGATCAGTGGATCAACTTCCCGTGGAGCGTGGAGAAGCCCGTCGTGCGGCGGGACGGGCAGGTTCTCGACGCGTAGGGCGCTGCCTGTCTGTTGCCTGTTGCCTGTTCAACGAGAGCCCGAATGTGAAAAGGCCCCCGGAGCGGTTTTTCTGCTCCAGGGGCCTTTTCGTGCTTACAGGGCTGTCAGATCGTGCCCAGCTTGATGATCGACAGCAGCGCGATCAGCTGGATCGCCGATGCTCCCAGCGCCTTCGGCCACGGCAGGTCGTGCGACTTGCTGACCATCGACGTGAACAGCGCCCCCGCCGCCAGCCAGGTCAGCCAGCCCACGATCTGGACCAGGGAGTTCTCGCCGCCCAGGAAGAGGGCGAAGAGCAGCCGGGGGGCGTCGGTCATCGACATGATCAGCATCGACAGGCCCACCGTCGGCTGCCACGAGCCCGTGCCGCCGAGCTGGCGGGCCAGGGTGTGGGTCACCGCGCCGAGGACCAGGCCGCCGATGACGAAGCCGACGCCGGTGAACAGGACGTACGGGATGGCCGTCGAGATCGTCGCGTTGATCGCTTCTTCGCGCGCCTGGTCGAAGCCGAAGAGCGCGAGCAGGCCGTAGACGAAGGTGATGACCAGCGCCGGGCCCCAGACCGGGTAGTCCCGCATCTGCCAGAACGTCGGCCCCGGGCGCGTCACGATGCCGGTCAGCAGTTCCTTCCAGCGCAGCCGAGGACCCGCCGGCTGGGCGGGGCCGGAACCGGCGCGGTAGGTGTTGCCGTCGCCGTAGGGGTCCTCGTCGACGCGGAACGCCTGTGTGTGACCCGGGTTGTTGGCGTACGGGTCGTGGGGCGCGGGGTCGGTGTACGGGTCGCCGAAGTACTCCGGCTCGCCGTGGCCGCCGTGGCCGCCGTGGCCGCCGTGGCCGCCGTGGCCGTGAGAGGCCTGTCCGTGAGGGGCCTGTCCGTGAGGGGCCTGTCCGTGGCCTCCGTATCCGCTCTGTCCGCCCTGCCCGCGTCCCGCGTAGCCGCCTCCGCCGCCGTACGGGGCGGCCTGCGGGGTTCCGTACGGCGGAGGCGCCGTGCCGTTGCCGGGGCCTCCTGCCGTCGGCCAAGGCTGAGCACCGTACGGCGGCTGTGGTGCCTGCCCTCCGTACGGCTGCTGCCGCTGCTGCTGCGGTTGTTGCGGGGTGCGGTTGTCCCGGCCGCGTCCGATCCTGAATCCAGCCACCCGTCGAACGTACCTGGTCCCGGGGGCGGGCAGTGGGGGCCGGGGGAACCCGTCCGCCATTGCGGCCGACCTGTGACATCCCCTAAGGGCTGCCCGGGGCCCCCGGGGGAGGGGGAGCTCAGGGGGAGTTCAGGGGAGGAACAGCGCCGTGGAGAAGGTGAGTACCGGCTCGTCCGTGGTACCCGCCGGGTAGAGGGCGATCAGGTCCTGCCGCTCACCCCGGTACGTCCGCACCACCGTGTCCGGCTTCTGGTCGCCGTCGAAGTCGCCGCAGACCGGCACGATGCCGATGCCCGCGTCGTCGCCGTGGCTGTCCTCGGGGGCCTTCACCAGGTCGTCGATGACCAGGTCGCGGTGGCCGTCGCCGTTGAAGTCGTACGGGACACGGCTGCCGGTGCCGCGTGGGACGGGGACGCGTGCCGTGCCCGCCTGGGCCTGGGGGCGGGTCTGTGCCTTCGGCGGGGTGTCGCCGTTCTTGCCGTCGGACGCGGAGGAGGACGTGGAGGAGGACGACGGCCCGTCTGCGGGCGAGGGGCTCCCGCAGCCCGCGAGTGCGAGCAGCAGGCCCGCGCAGCCCACGGCGAGGGCGGCCGTCGCCTTGGTGGTGACCGGCGCCTTCGGGTGCGTGAGATGCGTGATGCGTGGACGCACGGGGCCTCGTTCGTCGCTCGTCGGTGTGTGCGTTGTGCCGTCGGTTGTCCTCGGTTGCCGCGTTGCCGCGTTGCCGCGTTGGCGATTGTCGGCCGGTGTCCGCCGGATCTCAGGCGGATCCTGGGCGGGTTCGGAGTGGTTCCTGGCCCTTCACGGGTTTCTCCGGGGCACATGATGCACGCAGATGCGTCGTCGCGTACATGTCCGAGTTCACATGCGGCGGTCGTCACGTCCCGGACGGCACCCGGACGGCACCCGGCGTCGTGACGCGACGGACCGGGCACGGAAAAGCGGCCGGTCCTGCCCCCGAGGCAGGTCCGGCCGCTCATCGCGCGAACGGTTACGTCACTTTGCCGGTTCGGGCTCCGGTGCGTCCACCTGCTCCGGCTCGCCCGCCGGGTCCGCCGGGGTCTTCACCGACTCCAGGAGGAGCTGCGAGACGTCCACGACCTGGATGGACTCCTTGGCCTGGCCGTCGTTCTTCTTGCCGTTGACCGAGTCGGTCAGCATGACGAGACAGAACGGGCAGGCGGTGGAGACGATGTCCGGGTTGAGGGCGAGGGCTTCGTCGACGCGCTCGTTGTTGACGCGCTTGCCGATCCGCTCCTCCATCCACATCCGGGCACCACCGGCGCCGCAGCAGAAACCGCGCTCCTTGTGGCGGTGCATCTCCTCGTTCCGCAGCCCCGGGACCTTCGCGATGATCTCGCGCGGCGGGGTGTAGATCTTGTTGTGACGGCCCAGGTAGCAGGGGTCGTGGTACGTGATCAGGCCCTCGACCGGGGTCACCGGGATCAGCTTGCCCTCGTCGACGAGGTGCTGGAGCAGCTGCGTGTGGTGGATGACCTCGTACTCGCCGCCGAGCTGCGGGTACTCGTTCGCGATCGTGTTGAAGCAGTGCGGGCAGGTGGCGACGATCTTCTTCGACGCCTTGGGCTTCTTCGTCCCCGGCTCGTCGTCGTCCTCGCCGTACGCCATGTTCAGCATCGCCACGTTCTCCTGGCCGAGCTGCTGGAACAGCGGCTCGTTGCCCAGGCGGCGGGCGGAGTCACCCGTGCACTTCTCGTCGCCGCCCATGATCGCGAACTTGACGCCCGCGATGTGCAGCAGCTCCGCGAAGGCCTTCGTGGTCTTCTTGGCCCGGTCCTCCAGGGCGCCCGCGCAGCCGACCCAGTACAGGTAGTCGACCTCGGTGAGGTCCTCGACGTCCTTCCCGACGATCGGGACCTCGAAGTCGACCTCCTTGGTCCACTCGACGCGCGCCTTCTTGGCCAGCCCCCAGGGGTTGCCCTTCTTCTCCAGGTTCTTGAGCATCGTGCCCGCCTCGGACGGGAACGCGGACTCGATCATCACCTGGTAGCGGCGCATGTCGACGATGTGGTCGATGTGCTCGATGTCGACCGGGCACTGCTCGACGCACGCACCGCAGGTGGTGCAGGACCACAGGACGTCCGGGTCGATGACGCCGTTCTCCTCGGCGGTGCCGATCAGCGGACGCTCGGCCTCGGCGAGGGCGGCCGCGGGAACGTCCTTGAGCTGCTCCTCGGTGGCCTTCTCGTTGCCCTCCATGTCCTTGCCGCCGCCTGCCAGGAGGTACGGGGCCTTGGCGTGCGCGTGGTCGCGCAGCGACATGATGAGGAGCTTCGGGGAGAGCGGCTTGCCGGTGTTCCAGGCGGGGCACTGGGACTGGCAGCGGCCGCACTCGGTGCAGGTGGAGAAGTCGAGGATGCCCTTCCAGGAGAACTGCTCGACCTGGGAGACGCCGAAGACCGCGTCCTCGGCCGGGTCCTCCCAGTCGATCTCCTTGCCGCCCGACGTCATCGGCTGGAGTGCGCCGAGTGCGACGTCGCCGTCGGCGTTCCGCTTGAACCAGATGTTCGGGAAGCCGAGGAAGCGGTGCCAGGCGACACCCATGTTGGTGTTGAGCCCGACCGTGATCGCCCAGATCATCGTCGTACCGAGCTTGATCATCGCGAACAGGTAGACCAGGTTCTGCAGCGTTTCGACGCTCAGCCCCTCGAAGGCCAGCACCAGGGGGTACGAGGCGAAGTACGCGGGCCCGTAGCTGTCCACGTCATGCAGGGCGCCCTCCAGACCGCGGAGCACCATGATCGCGGCGCCGATGATCAGGATGATCGCCTCGACGAAGTACGCCTGGCCCATCTTCGAACCGGTGAAGCGCGACTTGCGGCCCGCCCGCGAGGGCAGGTTCAGCTGGCGGATCGCGATCAGGACGAGGATGCCGAGGGTCGTGCCGAGCGCGATGAACTCGATGTAGACCTCGTACGGCAGGAACGTGCCGATGTACGGCAGCACCCAGTCGGCCTTGAACAGCTGGCCGTACGCCGTGACGATCGTCAGACCCAGGGTCAGAAAGCCGACCGCGACGAACCAGTGGGCGACGCCCACGATTCCCCAGCGGTTCATGCGGGTGTGGCCGACGAACTCCTTGATCAAGGTGATCGTTCGCTGCTTGGGGTCGTCGGTGCGGCTGCCTGCTGGTACCGACTGTCCGAGACGGACGAAGCGGTAGATCTGCGCGACGGCTCGGGTGATGAGCGCAACGCCGACGACCGTCAGCACCAGCGACACGATGATCGCGGCGAGTTGCATTTTGGGGGCTCCTCGGGCCTGCGAGAGCGGGGTCCAGTTCCTACTGCCCGCAACTACTAAGCAGTAACTTAATTAGTCTGTGCTGACACTATCCACTTAGTCCACCCCGCCGCAGCCGGGCGGGCGGTGATCTGCGTCGCTCAGGTGTGCCTTGGTTCGACGGACCTTGCGGAGCCGCGTCCGCAGGGGACCGCGTGCGGCTTCGGCGAGGATCGTCAGGTCGAGCACCACTCCATGGTGCTCTGCGTAGTGCTGGTCCAGCAGGGCGGGGTCGTCCCACGGCAGGCCGGAGCGGGCGCGCACCTGCGCAAGACCGGTCAGGCCCGGCCGCAGCTCCTGCCGCCACTGCCGGGTTCCCGGCCCCGCGGCGCGCGGGTCGCCCGGGGCCAGCGGGGCGGGGCCGACCAGGGACAGATCACCGCGTACGACGTGGGGCAGCCGGGAGAACAGGTCCAGCCGGAGCCTCCGGGTGCGCAGGGTGCGCAGTGCGAAGACCCGGCCGCCCAGGCCGACCCTGGGCCGGCGGTCCCAGGCGCCGCCCGGGGTGTGCCTCGCGGTCAGGACGAGGGCCGCCACGGCGACGGCGGGGGCGGTCAGGACCAGCAGGGCGGTGCCCAGGGTCAGGTCCAGGGCCCGTTCGGCTGTCGTACGCGGGGTGAAGCGGTCCGCCAGGCGCCCGGCCCGGTCGGTGAGTCCGGCCAGGTGTGCCGCGGGGCGCGAGGGGAAGTGCCCTCTGGCCGTTCCGCTCAGCGGCCTGTGCTGGTGCTGATGCGGGTACGGATTCGGGCGGCGTGATTCCGTCGCGTACGGCTGCCGGCTGGGCGTCGCCGGCTCGGGCGTCGCCGGGCGGGGGCGGGGTGGGCGGGGGAGCGAGGAGGGGCGCTGTTCCGGTTGTGCCGCCTCTGTCCGGTTCTGCCGCTGGGGCTGGGGCTGGGGCGGGGTCTGGGCCGGGGGCTGGAGTTGCCGGTTCCTGCGATTTTTCTTCTGGCTCTTCTGGCTCTTGCTCTTGAGGCTCTTCCGGCCCTCCAAGCCCTGCGAGCTCTTCTGGCTCTTCTGGTTCTTCTGCCGTACGCGCGGCTTCCTCGCGTTCTGCATCGCGCCCGCCCGGGGTTCGAGGTTCGATGGTGTGACGATCCACGGTGAAACCTGCCGGTCGATGACGATAGCGACTGTCTCGCGGCATTTTGTGACAGAACGATCCCATGCTGGGACCGTGGGGCGGGCGGTGCGCGAGGGGTGTGGCGTGTGCGGGTGCGGCCGTGGGGTGGTGGGGATGGCCCGGTGAGCCCTGGGTGTGCTCTGTGTGAGCACTTAAGTTGAGCGTAAGTGACTCAGGTCTGTTGACTCCGGGGCGGGTGTCATGCATTCTTGAGTCAGATCCGCTCAAGTAGTCAGTTGGAGGAATTGAAATGGCACGTGCGGTCGGCATCGACCTGGGCACGACTAACTCCGTCGTCAGCGTTCTCGAAGGCGGCGAGCCCACCGTCATCACCAACGCCGAAGGCGCCAGGACCACGCCGTCCGTCGTCGCCTTCGCCAAGAACGGCGAGGTGCTCGTCGGCGAGGTCGCCAAGCGCCAGGCGGTCACCAACGTCGACAGGACCATCCGCTCCGTCAAGCGCCACATGGGCACTGACTGGAAGATCGACCTGGACGGCAAGAGCTTCAACCCGCAGCAGATGAGCGCCTTCATCCTGCAGAAGCTGAAGCGCGACGCCGAGTCCTACCTGGGCGAGAAGGTGACCGACGCGGTCATCACCGTCCCGGCGTACTTCAACGACTCCGAGCGTCAGGCGACGAAGGAGGCCGGCGAGATCGCGGGCCTGAACGTCCTGCGCATCGTCAACGAGCCGACCGCCGCCGCCCTGGCGTACGGCCTCGACAAGGACGACCAGACGATCCTCGTCTTCGACCTCGGTGGCGGCACCTTCGACGTGTCCCTCCTGGAGATCGGCGACGGCGTCGTCGAGGTGAAGGCCACCAACGGTGACAACCACCTCGGTGGTGACGACTGGGACCAGCGCGTCGTCGACTACCTGGTGAAGCAGTTCGCCAACGGGCACGGCGTGGACCTGTCCAAGGACAAGATGGCTCTCCAGCGTCTCCGTGAGGCCGCGGAGAAGGCGAAGATCGAGCTCTCGTCCTCGACCGAGACCACGATCAACCTGCCGTACATCACGGCGTCCGCCGAGGGTCCGCTGCACCTGGACGAGAAGCTCACGCGCTCGCAGTTCCAGCAGCTGACGGCGGACCTCCTGGACCGCTGCAAGACCCCGTTCCACAACGTCATCAAGGACGCGGGCATCCAGCTCTCCGAGATCGACCACGTCGTTCTCGTCGGTGGCTCCACCCGTATGCCCGCCGTCGCCGAGCTCGTCAAGGAGCTGACCGGCGGCCAGGACGCCAACAAGGGTGTGAACCCGGACGAGGTCGTCGCCATCGGCGCCGTGCTCCAGGCCGGTGTGCTCAAGGGCGAGGTCAAGGACGTCCTGCTCCTCGACGTCACCCCGCTGTCCCTCGGCATCGAGACCAAGGGAGGGATCATGACCAAGCTCATCGAGCGCAACACCACGATCCCGACCAAGCGGTCCGAGATCTTCACGACGGCCGAGGACAACCAGCCGTCCGTGCAGATCCAGGTCTACCAGGGCGAGCGCGAGATCGCGGCGTACAACAAGAAGCTCGGGATGTTCGAGCTGACCGGTCTGCCGCCGGCCCCGCGCGGTGTCCCGCAGATCGAGGTCGCCTTCGACATCGACGCCAACGGCATCATGCACGTCACGGCCAAGGACCTCGGCACCGGCAAGGAGCAGAAGATGACCGTCACCGGCGGCTCCTCGCTGCCGAAGGACGAGGTCAACCGGATGCGCGAAGAGGCCGAGAAGTACGCGGAGGAGGACCACGCCCGCCGCGAGGCCGCCGAGTCGCGCAACCAGGGCGAGCAGCTCGTCTACCAGACGGAGAAGTTCCTCAAGGACAACGAGGACAAGGTTCCGGCTGACGTGAAGACGGAGGTGGAGACCGCTGTCGGCGAGCTGAAGGAGAAGCTCAAGGGCGAGGACTCCGCCGAGATCCGCACGGCCACCGAGAAGGTCGCGGCCGTCTCCCAGAAGCTGGGCCAGGCGATGTACGCCAACGCCCAGGCCGAGGGGGCGACCCCGGGCGCGGAGGCCCCGGGCGACGCTCGGGCCAAGGCCGATGACGACGTCGTCGACGCCGAGATCGTGGACGACGAGAAGGACACCAAGGGAGGTGCGGCGTGACAGAGGAGACTCCGGGCTTCGAGGAGAAGCCCGACGTCCCCTCCGGCGCCACCCCTGATGACGCCGAGCCGAAGGCTGCCGCCCCCTCCGAGGAGGCGGCGGCGGCCCCGGCCGGGGACACCGATCCGACCGTCGGTCTGACCGCACAGCTGGACCAGGTACGCACCGCGCTCGGCGAGCGCACCGCGGACCTCCAGCGGCTTCAGGCCGAGTACCAGAACTACCGCCGCCGCGTCGAGCGGGACCGGGTCACGGTCAAGGAGATCGCTGTCGCGAACCTCCTGTCAGAGCTCCTGCCCGTGCTCGACGACGTCGGCCGCGCGCGGGAACACGGCGAGCTGGTCGGCGGCTTCAAGTCGGTGGCCGAATCGATGGAGACCATCGTCGCGAAGCTGGGCCTCCAGCAGTTCGGCAAGGAGGGCGAGCCCTTCGACCCGACGATCCACGAGGCCCTGATGCACAGCTACGCGCCGGACGTCACCGAGACGACCTGCGTGGCGATCCTGCAGCCGGGGTATCGCATCGGCGAGCGCACCATCCGCCCCGCGCGGGTGGCCGTCGCCGAGCCGCAGCCGGGCGCCACGCCCGCCGCGGCCAAGGAAGAGAAGACAGACGACGAGGAGAGCGGTGGCACCGAGGAGGTCTGACGGCAACGCGTCCGACCACCACGGTGCACACCGACCGGCCCGGCGGCCGGCCCACGGGCCGGCCGCTCGGCCGATCGTCCGGAAGGAGGGACGTCGATGAGCACGAAGGACTTCGTCGAGAAGGACTACTACAAGGTTCTCGGCGTCCCCAAGGACGCCACCGACGCCGAGGTCAAGAAGGCGTACCGGAAGCTCGCCCGCGAGTTCCACCCGGACGCCAACAAGGGCGACGCCAAGGCGGAGGAGCGCTTCAAGGAGATCTCCGAGGCGAACGACATCCTCGGTGACCCCAAGAAGCGCAAGGAGTACGACGAGGCGCGCGCCCTCTTCGGCAACGGCGGCTTCCGCCCCGGCCCCGGTGGTGCGGGCGGCAACTTCAACTTCGACCTGGGCGACCTCTTCGGCGGGGGCGCCCCGGGCGGCGGACAGGGCGGCGGCTTCGGCGGCGGCGGGGGCGGTCTCGGCGACGTCTTCGGCGGGCTGTTCAACCGCGGCGGCGCGGGCACCCGCGTCCAGCCGAAGCGCGGCCAGGACATCGAGTCCGAGGTGACGCTCAGCTTCACCGAGGCGGTCGACGGGGCCACGGTCCCGCTGCGGATGTCCAGCCAGGCGCCCTGCAAGGCGTGCTCCGGTACCGGCGACAAGAACGGCACCCCCAGGGTCTGCCCGACCTGTGTCGGCACCGGCCAGGTCTCGCGCGGCAGCGGCGGCGGCTTCTCGCTCACCGATCCCTGTGTGGACTGCAAGGGCCGGGGCCTCATCGCCCAGGACCCCTGTGACGTCTGCAGGGGCAGCGGCCGGGCGAAGTCGGCGCACACCATGCAGGTGAGGATCCCGGCGGGCGTCTCCGACGGCCAGCGGATCCGGCTGCGCGGCAAGGGCGGTCCGGGCGAACGCGGCGGTCCGGCCGGCGATCTGTACGTCGTCGTCCACGTCGACGCCCACCCGGTCTTCGGCCGCAAGGGCGACAACCTCACAGTCACCGTGCCCGTCACCTATCCGGAGGCGACGCTCGGCGGCGAGGTCAAGGTCCCGACCCTCGGCGGACCCCCGGTCACCCTGAAGCTTCCCGCCGGCACCCCCAACGGGCGTACGATGCGCGCCCGGGGCAAGGGCGCGGTGCGCAAGGACGGTACCCGCGGCGACCTGTTGGTCACCGTGGAGGTCGCGGTCCCCAGGGACCTGGGCCAGGAGGCCAGGGACGCCCTGGAGGCCTACCGGAAGGCGACCGCGGACGAGGACCCGCGGGCGGAACTGTTCCAGGCCGCGAAGGGAGCTTGAGATGGACGGCCGTCGACGCAATCCGTACCAGCTGACCGATGAGACCCCGGTGTACGTGATTTCGATCGCGGCCCAGCTCTCGGGCCTCCACCCGCAGACACTGCGCCAGTACGACCGTCTCGGCCTGGTCTCCCCGGACCGTACGGCCGGGCGCGGCCGGCGCTACTCGGCCCGCGACATCGAGCTGCTGCGCACCGTGCAGCAGCTGTCGCAGGACGAGGGCATCAACCTCGCGGGCATCAAGCGGATCATCGAGCTGGAGAACCAGGTGGCCGCGCTCCAGCAGCGCGTCGCCGAGCTCTCGGCGGCGGTGGACGGAGCGGCGGTCGCCATGCAGCAGCGCGAGGCCCAGGTGCACGCCTCGTACCGCCGGGACCTGGTGCCGTACCAGGACGTGCAGCAGACCAGCGCGCTGGTGGTCTGGCGGCCGAAGCCTAAGCGGCCGACGGACTGAGAGCCGCCCGGCGGGTACCTGCCTTCGCGTTACGGGGCCGGGAGAGCGTTCATCCGCTCTCCCGGCCCTTTCGCGTTTCGCCCCAAGCACGGGCAGGGGCCTACGGCAGGGCGGCGCTGACCGCGTCGACCGCCATCATCCACATCGGCTGGCCGCCGGTGCCGAACGCGGCGGCCAGGGCGTAGCCGATCGCCGCGTCGAGCGGCTCGACCGCGGCGCCTTCCCGCCATTCGGCGATCACCCGCCGGTCGCCGTCCGAGGAGAAGTCCCCGATGTGCGTGCCGTCGCGGGTCAGCCGGCTGCCCGGGATCGAGTCGGGCACGAGCCGGTAGGACGTACCCGCGCAGCGGACGTCGACCCGGTAGGAGCGGCGGCGGAGCTTCCCCTTGCCGGGCGTGATCGTCGCCTCCCGGCCGTCCACCGTGAGGGTGAGGTGGCGGGGGTCGCGGGTGCCGATGACGATGTGGTCGTCGACTTCCGCGCCGGGTGCGCGGGTGAGGACGACGCGGGGGATTCTCCCGCCGCTCACGACGAGCGTCTCGCTGTGCTCGCCCGCGAGTTCGACCACGATGTCCCCGTGGTGGTCGTCCTCCACGGCGGCGGGTATGGGGGTGGCGTCGGTCATCTGGGCTTCGTGGTCCTTCGGTCGCGCGGAGCGTTGTCGGTGGTTGGTTGTCAAGGCTTGCTGAGTGGGCGTCACCACACGGGAGTCGGTGGTGTCATCAGCGGAGGAGAACCCGGCGGATCGCGGCGACGACGCCTGGGCGGCCCGGAAGCGGGATAGGGCCGGGCGGTTCAGGAGCTCTGGTCCAGAATTCCCGAACGTGCGATCAGATAGCCGAGCTGGGCGCGGCTGCTGCTGCCCAGGGCGGCGGAGAGTTTCGCCACGTGGGCACGGCAGGTCCGGACGTTCATGCCGAGTCGGCGGGCGATGGAATCGTCGACATGCCCCTCGACCAGAAGCTGGGCGATGGAACGCTGGACGCCGCTGATTCCCTGCGGCATCGGGTCGTACTTGACCTCTTCGAGGAGAGGCGCGGCACGGGTCCAGAGTTGCTCGAAGACCTTCACGAGATATTCGACGAGGCCGGGGTGGCGTAGTTCGAGGGCGACCTGGCGGTCGTCCTGGGCCGGGATGAAAGCGACCGTGCGGTCGAAGACGATCAGGCGCTCTATGAGTTCTTCGAGCGTCCGGATCTCCACGTTGTCGTTGGCTATGCGCTCGGCGTAGGCCAGGGTGCTGGGGCTGTGGCGCGCCGTGTGCTGGTAGAGGGTGCGGATGTGCACCCCGCGGTGGACGACGGACAGCCCGCGCTCCAGCGACTTGCTGAGCTGGTCCTCGTTCCGTCCGCCGCCCGGCTGGACGGTGAGCACCTCGGTCCGGCATTCCGTGGTCGCGAGGTCGAGGGCGGCGTTGATCCGGTTGACGCCCTCCAGCACGGTGATGGCATGCGTGGTGGGCGGCCCCTGGGCGCTGATGTCCATAAAAGGCTCGAAGGACTCGGTCAGTTCCACCGAATGCCGTCGGCGTTCCTGGATCTCGCGTTCTATGGGATGCAGGTGCTGGGCCAGTGCCGCTGACGGCGGCACCGGCCGGAGCCAGCCCGGGTCGTCCGGGTCGGGATGGAGCAGGGCGAACTCCATCAGGCACGGAGCGGGTTCCAGCTCGGATCGGGCGATGCGGCCGGACCGGAGCGCGGTGGCGTAAAGACGCCCCCCTGCTTCGCATAGTTCGGTGATCCCGTGAGGATGTGTCGTCTTTATGTGGCTTGTGGTCATTTCTCCACCCCCCAGGTTCCTGAACATTCAGGAACATGATGCATCGACCCAGTGGTGTTCACGTGCCCAGGTGGGACATCGTCTTAAGTGCGGGGGAGAAGAATCCACAAGTGAGGACGAAGCCGACTATGTACAAGCGAATGCTTCGCTCGGCGCTTGCCGCCTCGTTCGTCGCGGCCCTTGGACTCGGGCTGACGGGCGTCGGCGTCATGGGCGGCAGCGGCGAGCAGAAGGCTGTTCAGGCTGCGGCACCCGGTGATATCGGTTGGGTCGCGTCTGCCGCGGGCTCGGGCGACATCGGCTGGGTCTCGCCCGCCGCAGCTCCGGGCGACATCGGCTGGGTCTCGCCCGCCGCGGTCCCGGGTGACATCGGCTGGGTCTCGCCCGCCGGGACCCCAGGCGACATCGGCTGGATCGCTCCGGCCCGCACGGTCGCATGACCACCCCGCCGGACGACCGCACCTTCCGGCGCGAGATGGCAACCGCCTATCGCTCAGGGTGGCATTTCATCGATCTGCTCACGGCCCTCCCCCGCCGTGGCGACTCGTTGATGGTCACCCTGTTCGGAGAGCCGATCGTCGTGGTGATGGAAGAGGACGAGGATGTCCGCGCCTATCGCTGTCTCCGCCGTCCCCGCGGCGCGCCGCAGCCGGTCCGCTGTGCCGTCAGGTACGGCATGATCTTCGTCAATCTCGATCAGCGGGACCACGAGCTGTTCGACGCAGAACCCCTTTCCGCCACCCCCCGCAGTGCCTGAGCGATTCCCCCGTCGTCACCTATCGCTCCGGCGCTTCCCCCACACAGCGGCGCCACCGTGACCTGAACACGGTGGCGCCGTTGTGCTGTTCCCGTCCGGGGTGCGGGCGGGCGTCCCGGGGTGGTCAGGCCTTGCCGAGTGCCCGGTCGAGGGTGATCTCGATGACGACCCGGGTCGGGTTGATCCGCGGGGCGCGGCCGTAGCGCTCCTGGTGGCGGGCCTCCGCGTCCGCGACGGCCTCCGGTTCGGTGCGGATGACCGCGAGGCCCTCCAGGGTCGCCCAGCGGGCCCGGTCGATCTGGCAGACGGCCACGCGGGCCCCGCCGGGGCCGGCGGCGCGGATGTTGGCGACCTTGCGGCTGCCCCCGTCGGTGATCACGCGCGCCACCCCGGCCTCCGGGTCGTACGTCACGCACACCGGCACCACGTGCGGCGTGCCGTCGGGGCGGGGGGTCGTCAGGGTGGACAGGTGGCTCTCGCGCCAGAACGCGACGTATGCGGGAGCGGGATCGTGTACGTCTGCCATGGGGGCAGCGTACGAGCACCGGTGCCGGGGGCCGGCGGCGCGGGTGCGTACGGACGCCGTCACCGGGAAGGGGCCCGCAGCGCGTGCGCGTACCGCCTTGAGTGGAATAGACTCAACTTTGTGCACGTTGACCAGGTCAATACGTGACGGACGTATGACCCGCCAGCTGCGAGGAGGAGTAACCCACGTGGACGCCGAGCTGACCAACAAGAGCCGGGACGCCATCAACGCGGCCACCGGCAGGGCCGTGCAGGACGGGCACCCCGACCTCACGCCGGGGCACCTGCTTCTCGCGCTGCTGGAGGGCCAGGACAACGAGAACATCACCGACCTGCTCGCCGCCGTCGAGGCCGATCAGGCCGCCGTACGGGGCGAGACCGAGCGGCTGCTCGGGACGCTGCCCAGTGTCACCGGTTCCACCGTGGCCCCGCCGCAGCCCAACCGTGAGCTGCTCGCCGTCATCCAGGACGCCGCCCGGCGGGCGAAGGAGCTGGGCGACGACTACATCTCCACCGAGCACCTGCTGATCGGCATCGCGGCCGAGGGCGGCCGTGCCGGTGAGATCCTCGACGGGCAGGGCGCCGGGGCCAGGAAGCTGCTGGCCGCATTCGAGACGAGCAGGGGAGGGCGCCGGGTGACCACACCCGACCCGGAGGGCCAGTACAAGGCCCTGGAGAAGTTCGGCACCGACTTCACGGCCGCCGCGCGCGAGGGCAAGCTGGACCCGGTCATCGGCCGTGACCAGGAGATCCGCCGCGTCGTGCAGGTGCTGTCGCGCCGGACGAAGAACAACCCCGTCCTCATCGGCGAGCCCGGTGTCGGCAAGACCGCCGTCGTCGAAGGGCTCGCCCAGCGCATCGTCAAGGGCGACGTTCCCGAGAGCCTGAAGAACAAGCGGCTGGTCTCCCTGGACCTCGGCGCCATGGTCGCGGGGGCGAAGTACCGCGGTGAGTTCGAGGAGCGGCTGAAAACCGTCCTCTCCGAGATCAAGGAGAGCGACGGCCGGATCATCACGTTCATCGACGAGCTGCACACCGTCGTCGGTGCGGGCGCCGGCGGCGACTCCGCCATGGACGCGGGCAACATGCTCAAGCCGATGCTGGCCCGCGGCGAGCTGCGGATGGTCGGCGCGACGACGCTCGACGAGTACCGCGAGCGCATCGAGAAGGACCCCGCCCTGGAGCGGCGCTTCCAGCAGGTGCTGGTCGCCGAGCCCTCCGTCGAGGACACCATCGCCATCCTGCGCGGGCTCAAGGGCCGTTACGAGGCCCATCACAAGGTGCAGATCGCGGACTCGGCGCTGGTGGCCGCCGCCACGCTCTCCGACCGTTACATCACCTCCCGCTTCCTCCCCGACAAGGCCATCGACCTGGTCGACGAGTCCGCCTCCCGGCTCCGTATGGAGATCGACTCCTCGCCCCTGGAGATCGACGAACTCCAGCGTTCCGTCGACAGGTTGCGCATGGAGGAGCTGGCTCTCAAGAACGAGTCCGACCCCGCCTCCAGGCAGCGTCTGGAGAAGCTGCGCCGCGACCTCGCCGACCGGGAGGAGGAGCTGCGCGGCCTCAACGCCCGCTGGGAGAAGGAGAAGCAGGGCCTCAACCGGGTCGGTGAGCTCAAGGAGCGCCTCGACGGACTGCGGGGCCTGGCCGAACGCGCCCAGCGCGACGGTGACTTCGACGCCGCCTCCAAGCTGCTGTACGGGGAGATCCCGGGCCTGGAGCGGGAGTTGGAGGAGGCCGCGGAGGCGGAGCAGGAAGCCTCCAAGGACACCATGGTCAAGGAGGAGGTCGGCCCGGACGACATCGCGGACGTCGTCGGCGCCTGGACCGGCATCCCGGCCGGCCGGCTGCTGGAGGGCGAGACACAGAAGCTGCTGCGGATGGAGTCCGAGCTCGGCAAGCGGCTGATCGGGCAGAGCGAGGCCGTGCAGGCCGTCTCCGACGCCGTACGCCGGACCAGGGCCGGGATCGCCGACCCCGACCGGCCCACCGGGTCGTTCCTCTTCCTCGGGCCCACCGGCGTCGGCAAGACCGAGCTGGCCAAGGCGCTCGCGGACTTCCTGTTCGACGACGAGCGGGCCATGATCCGCATCGACATGAGCGAATACGGCGAGAAGCACAGCGTCGCCCGCCTCGTCGGGGCCCCGCCCGGTTACGTCGGTTACGAGGAGGGCGGCCAGCTCACCGAGGCCGTCCGCCGCCGCCCGTACAGCGTCGTGCTCCTGGACGAGGTCGAGAAGGCCCACCCCGAGGTCTTCGACATCCTGCTCCAGGTCCTCGACGACGGCCGGCTCACCGACGGCCAGGGCCGCACGGTCGACTTCCGCAACACCATCCTCGTCCTCACCTCCAACCTCGGCAGCCAGTTCCTGATGGACCCCCTGGTCAAGCCCGAGGCGAAGAAGCAGCAGGTGCTGGACGTGGTGCGGGCCTCGTTCAAGCCGGAGTTCATCAACCGGCTCGACGACCTGGTGGTCTTCTCCGCCCTGTCCGGCGACGAGCTCGCGCACATCGCCGGGCTCCAGATCGACCGGCTGGCTGCCCGGCTGGCCGAGCGGCGGCTCACCCTCGACGTCACGCCCGAGGCGCTGGCCTGGCTCGCGGAGAAGGGCAACGACCCGGCGTACGGGGCGCGGCCGCTGCGCCGGCTCATCCAGACGGCGATCGGCGACCGGCTCGCCAAGGAGATCCTGTCCGGCGAGGTCCGCGACGGTGACACCGTACGGGTGGAGCGGGCCGAGGACGGGCTGATCGTCGGCCCCGCTTCGTAGGCGCTTCGTGGGCGGCGGCCCGGCGTCCCGTAGCCGACGGTCACGGAGCGTCGCGGTCTGTCGGTGAACGTCCGGCCCGTGCCCGGCGGATCCCGTCCCCACGCGCTGTCTGTCAGCTTGTGGCGGATCGGGACCGTCCGGGCTTGCCATGCCCCGCCCGCCATGGGAGAGGATGGCCGTACTCGTCACGAAGGGAAATAACGGTGAGCATCGATCCGTCCTCGATTCCTAATTTCGGGGGCCAGCCCGAACCGCAGGCGGCAGGACCGGAGGGCCCCGTCGTCCCTGACCAGGACCTCGTCAAGCAGCTCCTGGACCAGATGGAGCTGAAGTACGTCGTCGACGACGAGGGCGACCTCGCGGCGCCGTGGGAAGAGTTCCGGACATACTTCATGTTCCGGGGCGAGGACGAGCAGCAGGTCTTCTCGGTCCGTACGTTCTACGACCGCCCCCACGCGCTCGACCAGCGCCCCGTCCTGCTGGACGCCATCGACGACTGGAACCGCCGCACCCTGTGGCCCAAGGTCTACACCCACGCCCACGAGGGCGAGGAGGGCGAGGCGGGTTCCGTCCGGCTGATCGGTGAGGCGCAGATGCTCATCGGCACCGGCGTCAGCCTGGAGCACTTCGTCTCCTCGACGGTGAGCTGGGTGCGCGCCTCGATCGAGTTCGACAAGTGGCTCGTCGAGCGCCTCGGCATCCAGCCCGCCGAGGGCGAGAAGGACGGCGAGGGCGAGAAGGACGGCGAGGGCACGGAGTCCGCGGGCGCCTGACCTCCCGAACCACGGCAGCGGCCCGGACGGCGGTCACCACGACCGCCGCTCGGGCCGCCGTCGCGTTCAGCCCAGCCGTCCCAGCCGCTCCACCGCCTCCTCCAGCACGTCATCCCTCTTGCAGAACGTGAACCGGACCTGGCTCCGGCCCGCCTCCGGATCGTCGTAGAAGACCGAGTTCGGTACGGCGGCCACCCCGCACCGCTCCGGAAGGGCCCGGCAGAAGGCGTACGCGTCCTCGTCGCCGAACGGGGCGATGTCGGTGGTGACGAAGTACGTCCCCGCCGGCTCGTACACCCGGAAGCCCGCGGCGCGCAGGCCCTTCGCCAGCAGGTCCCGCTTGCGGCGCATGCCCTCGCGGAAGTCGGTGAAGAAGGCGTCGGGCAGGGCCAGCGCCTCGGCGATCGCGTACTGGAACGGGCCCCCGCTGACGAAGGTCAGATACTGCTTCGCCGCACGCACGGCCGCCACCAGCGGCGCGTCCCCGGTGACCCACCCGATTTTCCACCCGGTGTACGAGAACGTCTTCCCGGACGAGGAGACGGAGACCGTGCGCCCGCGCATCCCGGGCAGGGCGGCGATCGGATGGTGCGCCCCCGCGAAGACCAGGTGTTCGTACACCTCGTCGGTGACCACCAGCAGGTCGTGCTCCACCGCGAGGGCCGCGATCCCCGCCAGCTCGTCGGGGGTGAGCACCATGCCGGTCGGGTTGTGCGGGGTGTTCAGGAGCAGGAGGCGGGTGCGCGGGGAGATCAGGGCGCGCAGTTCGTCGAGGTCCGGGCGGAAGTCCGGGGCACGCAGCGTGAGCGGTACGCGCTGCGCGCCCGCCATCGCGACGCATGCGGCGTACGAGTCGTAGTACGGCTCGAACGCGATGACCTCGTCGCCCGGTTCGAGGAGGGCGAGCAGGGAGGCGGCGATCGCCTCGGTGGCGCCGGTCGTCACCAGGACCTCGGTCTCCGGGGACCAGGTCAGCCCGTAGAAGCGCTCCTGGTGGGCGGCGACGGCGTTGCGCAGTTCCGGGACGCCGGGGCCCGGCGGGTACTGGTTGCCGTGGCCGGCGCGCAGCGCCCGGACCGCCGCCTCCCGGATCTCCTCGGGGCCGTCGGTGTCGGGGAAGCCCTGGCCGAGGTTGATGGAACCGGTCCGCACGGCCAGCGCGGACATCTCCGCGAAGATCGTCGTGCCGAACGCGGCGAGGCGGCGGTTGAGCAGCGGCCGTCCCCGCGCCGGGCCGTCCTGCGCCGGGCTGTCCTGCGTCGGGGCGTCCTGCGCCGGATCGCTCTGAGGCGGTCGTCCCTGAGTCGCTCGTCCCTGTGTCATGGGCGTCATCCTGGGCCGAAGCTCTGGAGTTGCTCAAGTCCGCTTTGACACGCGGAGGCCCGGGGAATCCCTCTGTCACACAACAACGGGGAAGCGGAGGGGGACCTCGCTTCGGGGGAAGAAAGGCAGGTGGGAAGCATGGGCGTCGTCATCGCGGTGCTGATCGCCGTGGTCGTCGCCGGAGGGCTGCCGGCCGTTCTGCGGGCCACCGGTGGGAGCAAGCCGTCGCATTCCCGCAACTGGCGCCGGCGCTCCACGAGCGGGGCATCGGCCGGCGGCGAGAGCCTCGGCGGTGGCGCCGGTGCCGGCTGGTGGGCGGGCGGTACCGACCACGGCTCCGGCTCGTCCTGCGGCAGCGGTGGCTCCGGCGGGCATGCGGGCGGCCACTCCTGCGGCGGCGGCTCGTCGTGCGGGGGTGGCGGGGGCGGCAACTGACCGGGCCTCCGCCGCACGTCACCCACAGTGACTCCGGCACCGGGCGTCCGGAGGGTGAACTCCCTCCGGACGCCTTTTCGTTGAGCGACGCGGACGTTTTCGGTTGAACAAGTGAACCCGTGGGCCCCCGAGGGGATGGAAACCACGGCAAGTTGGTCGAAAACGCTGTGAGTGCGGCGTACTTCGTGATTCCCTCGTCGAAGAGAACATTCAGCCCTCGGACCCCAGTTGGACCAGATCGGGCGCTCCCCACCTCCCACACGCAGCTATTCGGGGGCGTTCTGCTGTCCATGCGTCCATGTGTGTTTGCGGAGCCCACCCATGCTCACCACCCTCCAGACGGCCTATTCCGATACCCGCGCCGCCGACCTGGCCTGGATGCTGGGACGGGAGCCGCTGCCCGCCCTGGCGGTCCTCGACCTCCGGCTCGACGGCGCCGAACTCCAGTTGAGGCTGCTCGGCGCCTCCCACCAGGTCCTCCTCCAGGAGGACCGCGGAGTCTGCTCCGAGACCGTGGCCTGTATGCCCGGCAGCAGCACCCCCCTGCCCCTCGGCGTCGCGAAGCGGCTCGGGGACTGGGAGTACGAATTCGCGGCTCGCGTCGAGACTCTGACCCAGGGACAGTTCGCCGGGCGGGCGCAGGAGCTGCTCGCCCTGGTGAGCGACCACCCGCACGGACTGGCGGGCACCTTCCCCGGCAGCCCGCACGCCTTCACCGCGATGCTCGCCCAGCGCACCGAGGGCCAGGTGCGGTGGCGCACCTGGCACGCGTATCCGCAGGAGGGCCAGTTGGTGGTGACCCGGACCCGGGTGGGGGTGCGGATTCCCGCGCCCGCGGCCTGAGCGGCCGGGGACTTGCACCCGTGTGGGTGACAAGCCGCGACGGTGCCGTGACGTAGCGTTCGCCACATGATCGACCAGCAGGTGTCGCTGCGAGGGGGCGCGGCGCGGCTTCCCGTACGGCCGAGGACCGGCCGGTTCCTCGTGCTGGCCGCGGTCTTCGTCTGTGCCGCCTGCGGTCTCGTCTACGAGCTCGAACTGGTCGCGCTCGCCTCCTATCTGATCGGCGATTCGGTCACGCAGGCCTCCGTCGTGCTGTCCGTGATGGTGTTCGCGATGGGCATCGGCTCCCTTCTCGCGAAACGTTTGCGCTGCCATGCCGCCGTCGGTTTCGGGATGGTCGAGGCGGCCCTCGCGCTGATCGGCGGCTCCTCGGCGCTGGTGCTCTACGCCTCGTTCGCCTGGCTCGGTGACTCGCAGTACGCACTGGTCGGGTTCTCGCTGGCGATCGGGGTGCTGATCGGTGCGGAGATCCCGCTGCTGATGACGCTGATCCAGCGTGTCGACCGGCAGGACGCGGGCGGGGCCGTCGCCGACCTCTTCGCCGCCGACTACGTGGGCGCGCTGGTCGGTGGGCTCGCGTTCCCCTTTCTGCTGCTGCCGATGCTGGGGCAGCTGACCGGTGCGCTGTTCACCGGCACGGTCAACGCGGCGGCGGGCGGCGCGCTGGTCCTGTGGGTGTTCCGGCGTGACCTCAGCTCCCGTTCCCGGTGGCTCCTCGTCCTGGCCAACGTCTCGGTGATCGCGCTCCTGGGCACCGCCACGGTGCTGGTCGACGACTTCGAGCGGGCGGCGCGCCGGGCGGTGTACGGGGACCAGGTGCGGGTCGCCGTGCGGACCGGGGTGCAGGAGGTCGTCCTGACCGGCGCCGACCGTGACTCCCTCGGCCTCTATCTGGACGGCCGGCTGCGGGTCAGCGCCCGTGACGAGTACCGCTACCACGAGGCGCTGGTGCACCCCGCGATGAACGGGCCGCGCGCCCGGGTGCTCATCCTGGGCGGCGGCGACGGACTCGCCGCCCGCGAGGTGCTGCGCTACCGGGACGTCCGCTCGGTCACCGTCGTCGAGCTGGACCCCGCCGTCACCCGACTGGCCCGTACGGACCCCGCCCTCTCCGAGCTGAACGACCACGCCTTCCGCGACCCGCGTCTCAGGGCGGTCGGGGCGGACGCGTTCACCTGGCTCCGGGCCGACCGGGGGCGCTACGACGTGGTGGTCTCCGACCTCCCGGACCCGGGCATCACCGCCAGTACGAAGCTGTATTCCGCCGAGTTCTACGGGCTGGTCGCGGAGGCCCTGGCCCCGGACGGGCGGCTCGTGGTGCACGCCGGGCCGCTGGGGGCCCGGCCGCGGACCTTCTGGACGGTGGAGGCCTCGGTGCGCGCGGGCGGCCTCGCGACCCGCCCGTACCACGTCACCGGCCGGTACGCGGGCTTCGCCGCGAGCCCGGACCGGGTCGGCGGCGGCGAGCGGGAGCGGGAGGACTGGGGCTTCCTCCTGGCCGGTACGGGCACGGCGCCGCGGCCCGCGCTGGCCGCCGGGGGGCCCGTACCGCGGTCGCTGGGGGGCCGGGAGCTGCGTGAGGGGGCACGGGCGGCGGACGAGACCCGGCTGCCGGGGCTGATCCCGTCGACGCTGATCCACCCGCGGTACTGGGAGGACGCGTGAGCCCGCTCGGGGACCGCTCGGGGACCGGGCCGGGAGCCGTCCCGGCGGGTGGGGCCCGGCTTTCCGGGGGCGGGCCCGGCTTTCCGGGGGCGGAAGCGCTGACGTCCGGGCCGGGGCCGATTAGGCTCGGTTTCCATGGAGCATGAGGTGTTCGTTCCGGTTCCCGTCCCGACCCTGCTGCGCACGCTGGCCGATCCCGCCCGGGTCGCCCGCTGCGTCCCCGGCCTCCAGCAGGACGCCGACGCGTCGGCGTCGCCCCTGGCGGGCCGGCTGAAACTCCGGGCCGGCGGCCACACCATCACCTACCGGGGCGAGCTGCGGCTCACCGGCCCGGCGGGCGGCGGCTCGGACGGGCACCGCTTCTCGGTGACCGGGAAGGGCGTGGAGGCCCGGGGTACCGGTGCGGTCGAGCTGGACCTGGTCATCGGTCTCACGGCGGCGGACGGCGGGACGACGCTCGCGTACAGCGGTACGGCCGGCGGGAACGGGCGGCTGGTCGAGCTGGCGGAGGGCGCGGCACTCGCGGCCGCCCACCGGCTCCTGGACCGCTTCACCCAGCAGTTGGTGACGGAGTCGCTGGCGGTGCGGGACGCGGGGGAGGGTGAAGGGGAGGGCGAGGAGAGCGGCGACGCGGACGGTGCGGTGGCCGCCGAGGGGCTTGCGGGTGACGAGGAGGCCGGGGGCGGCGGCGGGGCCGGGGCTGTGTCCGGGCCGGAAGCCGGTGCCGAAGCTGGTGCCGGGTCAGAAGCCGCTGCCGAAGCCGAAGCCGGTATCGGTTCAGAATCCGGTGCCGGTGCCGGTGCCGGTGCCGGTGCCGGTGCTGATGCCGGTGCGGGCGACGACGACTCCGGGTCCGTGTTCGACTCGCCGGTGCCGCCGCCCTCTCTTGACCCCGTCGCCGGGGTGGAGTTCACCGTTCCGGACGAACCGCCCGCCGAGGCCGCACACGCCCGCCGCACGATGATCGGGCGCAGCGCCGAGGAGGTCGATCACGCGCCCCCGCGAGGCCGCTACGCCCCCGTGCCCTCCCCGGAGGCGGGCGGGGTGAGCACCACCCTGCGGTGGGTCGCCCCGGCCGCCGCCCTCGCGCTCGCCTCCGCCGTGGTGCTGGGCCGGGCGCTGCGCCGCCGGAGGTAGCGGGAGCCGGAGGGCGGTGACGGCCAGTAGGGTCGTCGGGTGAGCAGGAGCGAAGAGAACGTCAGGCTGACCGTCGGCGACGCCGAGTTGACCGTCGACCCCCTGAACGGCTGCCGGATGAGCAGTCTGCGGATCGGGGGCACCGAACTGCTCCGTCAGGGCGACCGGTACGGCTGCTTCCCGATGGTGCCCTGGTGCGGACGTACCGGGTACGGGCAGTTCCGCAACGGCGACGTGCTCCACGAGCTGCCGCTGAACTCCCCGCCGCACGCCATCCACGGCACCGGCCGGGACACCTCCTGGCACACCGTCCACGCGGACGGGGACCGGGCGGCCTTCTACTACGACCTCGTCGAGCCCTGGCCGTACCCGGGCCGGGTGACGCAGACCTTCGAGCTGGCCGAGGACACGCTGACGCTCGGCCTCGCCGTCGAGACGTACGGCAACTCCTTCCCGGCCCAGGCCGGCTGGCACCCCTGGTTCCACCGCGGCATCGACGGCCGGGACGCCGAGCTGTCCTTCGACGCCGCCTGGCAGGAGGAGCGCGGTGCGGACCATCTGCCCACCGGCCGCCGCATCGACCCCCTGCCCGGCCCGTGGGACGACTGCTTCGGCATGCCCGACGGCGTGGACGTGAAGCTCACCTGGCCGGAACGGCTGGAGCTGACGGTGAAGAGCCGCGGCGAGTGGGTGGTCGTCTACGACGAGCAGGACGAGGCCGTCTGTGTGGAGCCGCAGTCCGGGCCGCCCGACGGGCTGAACACCGCGCCCCGGCTGGTGACCCCGATCGATCCGCTGGAGATCACGACGACCTGGAGCTGGACGCGGCTCTGAGGCGAGGCCCTGGGCCCGGCCCGTACCGCTTACCCTCGTGGACATGACTGACGTACGCGCTGACCTGCTCCAGCAGATCAAGGACAAGGCCGTGGTGCACGGCAAGGTGACCCTCTCCTCGGGTCTGGAAGCCGACTGGTACATCGACCTGCGCCGGATCACGCTGGACGGCAAGGCCGCGCCGCTGGTCGGCCAGGTCATGCTCGACGCCACCGCCGAGCTGGACTACGACTGCGTCGGCGGGCTGACGCTGGGCGCCGACCCGGTCGCCACCTCGATGCTGCACGCCTCCGCCGCCCGCGGTGCGAGCCTGGACGCGTTCGTCGTCCGCAAGGCGCAGAAGGCGCACGGGATGCAGCGCCGGATCGAGGGCACCGACGTGAAGGGCCGCCGCTGCCTGGTCGTCGAGGACACCTCGACGACGGGCGGTTCGCCGCTGACCGCCGTCGAGGCGGTGCGCGAAGCGGGCGGCGAGGTCGTCGCCGTCGCCGTGATCGTCGAGCGCGGGGCCGCCCCGGCGATCGCCGAGGCCGGTCTGCCGTACGTCCACGTCTACTCGGTGGCCGATCTCGACCTGGACTGACCCGGCAGGACCCGGCCCGGTCGGGCTGCTCGGAATGATCAGGGTGTGACCTGCGGATTTCTCCGGGGGCGGGCGGTTTCACGTGAAACCCCCCGCCCCCGCTCCGTATCCCGTCCCTGTCCGGAGGGGTCCGCCCGGTGGAGCCGGAGGGAGAGTCTGGGAAGATGGGGGCGACGATGACGTCGCCCCCAGGTCAGGGACTCAAGCCTGCACACCCGCACATCCCAAGGAGCGGTCAGATGCCCATCGCAACCCCCGAGGCTTACGCCGAGATGCTCGACCGGGCAAAGGCGGGCAAGTTCGCCTACCCGGCCATCAACGTGACCTCGTCCCAGACTCTGCACGCCGCCCTGCGCGGCTTCGCGGAGGCCGAGAGCGACGGCATCGTCCAGATCTCCACCGGTGGTGCGGAGTTCCTGGGCGGCCAGCACAACAAGGACATGGTCACGGGTGCGGTCGCCCTGGCCGAGTTCGCGCACATCGTCGCGGCGAAGTACGACGTCACCATCGCGCTGCACACCGACCACTGCCCCAAGGACAAGCTGGACGGTTACGTACGTCCGCTGCTCGACGTCTCCGCCGAGCGCGTCGCCAAGGGTCTGAACCCGCTGTTCCAGTCCCACATGTGGGACGGCTCGGCCGAGACCCTCGCCGACAACCTGGCCATCGGCCAGGAGCTGCTGGCCAAGGCCGCCGCCGCCAAGATCATCCTTGAGGTCGAGATCACCCCGACCGGCGGTGAGGAGGACGGCGTCACGCACGAGATCAACGACGAGCTGTACACGACCGTCGACGACGCGCTGCGCACCGCCGAGGCGCTCGGCCTGGGCGAGAAGGGCCGCTACCTGCTGGCCGCCTCCTTCGGCAACGTCCACGGCGTCTACAAGCCGGGCAACGTCGTGCTCCGTCCCGAGCTGCTGAAGGACCTTCAGGCGGGCGTCTCCGCGAAGTACGGCAAGCCGGCCGGCAGCCAGCCGTTCGACTTCGTCTTCCACGGCGGCTCGGGCTCCACCGCCGAGGAGATCGCCACCGCGCTGGAGAACGGCGTCGTGAAGATGAACCTCGACACCGACACCCAGTACGCCTTCACCCGCCCGGTCGTGGACCACATGTTCCGCAACTACGACGGTGTCCTGAAGGTCGACGGCGAGGTCGGCAACAAGAAGACCTACGACCCCCGCACCTGGGGCAAGGCCGCCGAGGCCGGCATGGCCGCGCGCGTCACCGTGGCGTGCGCGAACCTGCGCTCCACCGGTACGAAGCTGAAGTAGCCGCCCCGTAGTCACGGACGTACGGTGCCGGGCCCGGTCTTCCTTCAGGGGAGGGCCGGGCCCGTTGCCGTGCCGGGAGAGAGAAGAGGGCCTGTTGTGGGTGCGCCGTACGATTTCGACACCGCCGTCGACCGCCGGGGCACCTGGTGCGTCCAGTGGGACGGGGTCGCGGACCGCTTCGGGGCGGACGGGCTGCTGCCGTTCACCATCTCCGACATGGACTTCGCCACGGCCCCCGAGGTCCTGGCCGCGCTCCGGGCCCGCCTGGAGCACGGGGTGTTCGGCTACACCACCTGGCAGCATGACGATTTCCGCTCGGCGATAGCCCACTGGTACGCCACCCGGTACGGCACCACGATCGACACCGGGCAGCTGGTCTACGGCCCGTCCGTGCTCAACCAGCTCTCCCAGCTGCTCCGGATGTGGACGGGGGAGGGGGACGGCGTCGTCGTCCACACCCCCACGTACGACGGCTTCCGCAAGGCGATCACCGGGCTCGGGCGCGAGCTGCGGGGCGTGCCGGTGGGGGACGAGGAGGCGCTGGAGCGCGAGCTGTCCCGGCCCGACGCGAAGGTCCTGGTGCTGTGCTCGCCCCACAACCCCACCGGGCGGGTGTGGACGGCCGACGAGCTGGCCCGGACGGCGGAACTCGCGGAGCGGCACGGGGTCGCGGTGATCAGCGACGAGATCCACGCGGACTTCGTGCACGAGGGGGGTGTGGGGCGCGTCCACGTGCCCTGGACACGGGTGGCGGGGGCCGGGCGCTGGGCGCTCATCACCTCCGGGTCGAAGGCCTTCAACTTTCCGGCGCTGACCGGTTCGTACGGGCTGATCGGCGATCCGGCCGACCGGGCGGAGTACCTGCGGCGGATGGAGACGGGGGAGGGGCTGGCGTCGCCGGCTGTTCTCTCGCTGACCGCGCACATCGCGGCGTACCGGGAGGGGGCGGCGTGGCTGGACGCGGTACGGGCGTATGTCGCGGGGAACCTGGGTCACGTCGCGGAGCGGCTGGGCGCCGGCCTTCCCGAGCTGAGGTGGACGCCGCCGCAGGCCGGATACCTGGCGTGGATCGACCTGCGGCCGCTGGGGGTGGAGGAGTCCGCGTTGCAGCGGGTGCTGGTGGAGCGGGAGAAGGTGGCGGTCATGGGGGGTGCTGTCTACGGTGCGCCCGGGTTCGTCCGGCTGAACGTGGGGTGTCCTCGGGAGAAGGTTGTGCGGGGGGTGGCGGCGTTGGTGCGGGCGGTGGGGGCGGTGCGGTAGCCGGTGTTCCGGGGGCTCCGCCCCCGGGCCCCCGCTCCTCAATCGCCGGAGGGGCTTGAGCTTTCACCGGTCCGTCGAGTGCGGGGAGGGGCGAGTCGGGGGAAGCTGCTCCTATGGCTGCTGCTGCCCCCGCGCCCGGTGAGATTCGGGTCGCCTCGTCCGTCGGGCGTTGGGTCGTTCTCACCACGGTGCTCGGCTCCAGCATGGCGATGCTGGACTCCACGGTCATCAACGTGGCCCTGCCCCGCATCGGCGCGGACCTCGGCACCGACATGGCCGCGCTCCAGTGGACCGTCAACGCGTACATGCTCACGCTCGCCGGGCTGATCCTCCTCGGCGGGGCCCTCGGGGACCGGTACGGGCGGCGGCGGGTGTTCGTGGTGGGGGTGGTGTGGTTCGCGGTGGCCTCGCTGCTCTGCGGGATCGCGCCGAACGCGGGGGTTCTCATCGCCGCCCGCGCCCTCCAGGGCGTCGGCGGGGCGCTGCTCACGCCGGGGTCCCTCGCGATCATCCAGGCCAGCTTTCATCCGGACGACCGGGCGCGGGCGGTGGGGCTCTGGTCCGGGTTCGGCGGGGTCGGGGCGGCCGTGGGGCCCTTCGTGGGCGGCTGGCTCGTCGACGGGCCCGGATGGCGGTGGGTCTTCCTGCTCAATCTGCCGCTCGCCGCCCTCTGCGTACCCGTCGCGCTCCGGCACGTACCGGAGTCGCGGGATCCGGCGGCGCACGGCCGGTTCGACGTGCTGGGGGCCGTGCTCGGGGCGCTGGCGCTCGCCGGGGTGACGTATGCCCTGATCGAGGCCCCGGAGCGGGGCGCGTCGCCGCTGGTGCTCGGGTCGGCCCTCGGCGGCGTGCTCCTCGGGGCCGCGTTCGTGCAGGTCGAGCGGCGGCGGGCGGACCCCATGCTGCCGCCCTCGGTCTTCCGCTCCCGCCTGTTCACCTCGGTCAACGTGGTGACCTTCTGCGTCTACGCGGCCCTCGGCGGCTTCTTCTTCCTCTCCGCGATCCAGCTCCAGGTCGTCGCCGGGTACTCCGCGCTCGGCGCGGGCACCGCCCTGCTGCCCACCACCGTGCTCATGCTGCTCTTCTCCGCCTCGGCCGGGGAGCTGGGGCGGCGCATCGGGCCGCGTATCCCGCTCGCGGTGGGCCCGCTGCTCGCCGCCGCCGGGATGCTCCTGATGCTGCGGGTCGGGCCCGGCCCCCCGTCCGCCGGCTCGTACGTCAGTGAGGTGCTGCCCGCCGTCCTGGTGCTCGGCACCGGGCTCGTCGTGGTCGTCGCGCCGCTCACCGCGACCGTTCTGGCCGCCGTGGACGCCGGTCGGGAGGGGCTGGCCAGCGGGATCAACAACGCCGCCGCGCGGGCCGCCGGGCTGATCGCGGTGGCCGCCCTGCCGCTGCTCGCCGGGATGGGGCCGGAGGCGTACCGGGACGCGGGCGAGTTCGCCGCGACCTTCCGGCGGGCGATGCCGATGTGCGCCGGGCTGCTGGTGGCGGGCGCGGTCATCGCCTGGTCGACGGTGCGCACCCCGGCCGACGCTGCCGCCGTCCGGAGCGAGCGGCCCGAGTGCACGGTGCACTGCGGGGCCGTCGCCCCACCGCTGGAGCCGGAGCACAGGCCGGACGGTGAGCGGTGACGTGCGCGGAAGCGTTGGTGTGGGCCGGACGGTGAGCGGTGGCGTGCGCGGCACGCTGGTGCGGGCCGAGTGCTGGTCGGTGGCGTGCGCGGAGCGTTGGTGTGGGCCGAGTGCCGGCGTGCGCGGCGGGCGTGGTCGGTGAGGCGCCCCTGAAGCCCGTACCGCCGCGCATGGCGTGGTCCGGGGCGCGGTGCCGCCGGGTCGTCGCGGCAGGCACACTTGAGCCATGTCCATCCACGAGAACCTGCTCGGGGGCCCCGCCCCGACCCACCTCCCCGACGACCCCGAGCCGCGCGAGCTGCTCGCCGCCGGCACCCCGCCCGCCGAGGTCGCCGCGAAGTACCCCACCTCCTCGCTCGCCTGGGCGCAGCTCGCCGACGAGGCGTACGAGGGCGGCCGGGTCATCGAGTCGTACGCGTACGCCCGTACCGGCTACCACCGCGGCCTCGACTCCCTGCGCCGGGCCGGCTGGAAGGGCCACGGCCCCGTCCCGTTCGAGCACGAGCCGAACCGCGGCTTCCTGCGCGCCCTGCACGCCCTGGCGCGGGCCGCCGGGTCGATCGGGGAGAGCGAGGAGCACGAGCGCTGCTCGACGTTCCTGCGGGACTCCTCGCCGACCGCCGCCGACATCCTGAGCTGACCCCGGCCGCGCACTCCGGAGCCGGGCCCGACGCTCACACAGCGCGGGTCCGGCTTAGTATGCGAGCAGGGGACCGGAGCTCCATCACCTCACGGAAGGGGCGGACCGCTACCCGGAAGCTCGTGTCGAGGAGACAGAAATGTCGACGAATCACCCCGACCCCGAAGCCACCGGTGCGGACACCCCGCACCTGGACTTCGCGGGAACGACTCCGTACGAGGACTATGTCCAGGCGGATGTCCTGACCCACCTCCAGCACCTGCGCTCGGACGATCCCGGCGAGATGGTCTTCCTGGTCACCACCCAGGTCATGGAGCTGTGGTTCACGGTCATCGTCCATGAGTGGGAGACCGCGACCCGCGCCCTGCGCGAGGACCGCATACCCGTCGCGCGCGACGCCCTGAAGCGTTCGCTGCGCGAGCTGGAGGCGCTCAACGAGTCCTGGCGGCCGCTGGCCGGACTCACCCCCGCCCAGTTCAACTCCTACCGGGGATCCCTCGGCGAGGGCTCCGGGTTCCAGTCCGCGATGTACCGGCGGATGGAGTTCCTGCTCGGCGACAAGTCCGCCTCCATGCTGGTGCCGCACCGGGGCGCGCCCCGCGTGTACGCCGAGCTGGAGAAGGCGCTCGGGGAGCCCAGCCTGTACGACGAGACCCTCGCCCTGCTGGCCCGGCGCGGGTATGCCGTTCCGGAGACCGTCACCGGGCGGGACCTGACCCAGCGGTACGAGCCGTCGCCCGAGGTCGAGGCCGTGTGGGCGGAGATCTACGCCTGCGACGACCAGAACGACGAGCTGGTGCGCCTCGGCGAGCTGCTCACCGACGTCGGCGAGCTCGTCTGGCGATGGCGCAACGACCACCTCGTCGCCACCCGGCGCGCGATGGGCTCCAAGACCGGCACCGGCGGCTCCGCCGGGGTGGCCTGGCTGGAGAAGCGCGCCACGAAGAACGTGTTCCCCGAGCTGTGGACGGCGCGCAGCCATGTCTGAGACCTCCCGTGACACGCTCCGTGAGCGGGCGCTGAAGCTCGACGCCGCCGACCCGCTCGCCGGCCGGCGGGGGCTCTTCGCGCTCGACGACGGCGTCTACCTCGACGGCAACTCCCTCGGCGCGCTCCCCGTCCACGTCCCCGCCCGGGTGCAGGACGTCCTCACCCGCCAGTGGGGCGAGCTGCGCATCCGGTCCTGGGACGAGAGCGGCTGGTGGACCGCGCCCGAGCGGATCGGCGACCGGATCGCCCCGCTCGTCGGGGCCGCCGCCGGGCAGATCGTCGTCGGCGATTCGACCAGCGTGAACGTCTTCAAGGCCGTCGTCGCGGCCGCCCGGCTCGCGGGCGGGGGACGCGACGAGATCCTGGTTGACGCGACGACCTTTCCCACGGACGGGTACATCGCCTCCGCCGCCGCCCGGCTGACCGGTCACCGGATCGTGCCCGTCGCGCCCGCCGGCGTACCGGACGCGCTCGGCCCCCGTACGGCCGCCGTCCTGCTCAACCACGTCGACTACCGCTCCGGCCGGCTGCACGATCTGCCCGGTCTGACCGCCGCCGTCCACGCGGCGGGGGCCGTCGCCGTGTGGGACCTCTGCCACAGTGCGGGCGCGCTGCCCGTCGGGCTCGACGAGCACGGCGTGGACCTGGCTGTCGGCTGCACCTACAAGTACCTGAACGGCGGCCCCGGTTCGCCCGCGTACCTGTACGTCGCCGAACGCCACCAGGCCGCCTTCGACTCGCCCCTGCCGGGCTGGAACTCGCACGCCGACCCGTTCGGCATGACCCCCGGCTACGCCCCGGCGGACGGTTCCGTACGGGGCCGGGTCGGCACGCCCGACATCGTCTCCATGCTGACGCTGGAAGCGGCGCTGGACGTGTGGGACGGGGTGTCGGTGGACGCGGTGCGGGCCAAGTCGCTGGCGTTGACGGACTTCTTCCTGGAGTGCGTCGAGGCGTACGCGCCGGCGGGCCGGGTCACCTCCGTCACCCCGGCCCCGCACGCCGAACGCGGCAGCCAGGTCGCCCTTGGCTGTGACGCGGCGGAGCCCGTGATGCGCCGGCTGATCGAGCGGGGCGTCGTCGGCGATCTGCGGCGGCCGGACGTGCTGCGCTTCGGATTCACCCCGCTGTACGTCGGATTCGCCGACACGGAACGGGCGGCGCGGATTCTCGCCGAGGTGCTGGCCGAGGTGCCCGCCGGGGACCGGGTCGGGGATCCGGCCGGGGATCCGGTGGGGGACACCGTCGGCTGACGGGTCGTCACCGTCTGTTCGGCCGGGCGGGGGCGGTGCCGTGTGCCTGGTACCGTCCCCGCAGGTCAGCCCAGTTGGGCACAGGACACAGGCACAGGCACAGGCATAGGACGGTTGAGCAGCATGTCGGATTCTGCCGCGCGTGATCAGGACGTCGCCGAGATGGAGTCGGCGTTCGCGCATCCGGAGGTCGCCCCCGACCGGTCCGCCGCCTACGGTGACCACCCCGACCAGGTCGTCGACTTCTTCGCCCCGCGCGACGGCCGCACCGGCGCCCCGCTCGTCGTCCTCCTGCACGGCGGCGCCTGGCGGGCCCCGTACGACCGGGCCCATGTCTCTCCGCTCGCGGACTTCCTGGCCCGCCGGGGCTTCGCCGTGGCGAGCGTGGAGTACCGGCGCGGCGGCGACGGCATCCCGCAGCAGCGCGGCGGCGAGGAGAACACCCGGCCCAGCGGTGCCGATCCGGTCGCGGGGCGCTGGCCGGAGACCTTCGACGACGTGGCCGCGGCCCTGGACGCGATGCCCGCGCTGGCCGCCCGCGAGCTGCCGGGCGCCGATGTGCGGCGGATCGTGGTCACCGGGCACTCGGCGGGCGGGCACCTCGCCCTGTGGGCGGCGGCGCGACACGTCCTGCCCGAGGGGTCGCCGTGGCGGCTGCCCGCCCCGCCGCCGCTGCGCGGGGTCGTCGCACTGGCCCCGATCGCGGACTTCACGGCGGCCGTCGAGCGGGGGGTGTGCGGCGGCGCGGTCAGTCAACTCCTGGGCGGGGAGGTCGACTTCGAGGAGCGGGCGGCGCACGCCGACCCCGGGGTGCTGCTGCCGACCGGGATCGCCACCGCGATCGTGCAGGGCGTCGAGGACATCGTCGTCCCGCAGGCCCTGTCCGAGGCGTACGTCGACGCGGCGGCCAGGTCCGGCGAGATGGTCGGGCTGACGCTGCTCGGCGGCGTCGGACACTTCCCGCTGATCGATCCGGCCGCCGACGCCTGCGCCGTCGTGGCCGAGGAGATCACCCAGCTCGCCTGGTGAGTTCCGCCGGCTTCCATCGGCCCCGGCCTCAATTGCGGACCGAACCTGTCCGCAAGGGTCTCTACGTTGGTCCTGTGCCGCTCGGACGGAGTGGGAACCGACGAAGGAGAACCGCATGACGATCCTGGTGACCGGAGCCACGGGAACGGTCGGCCGCCGTGTGGTCGAGCAGCTGCTGGAGCGCGGCGAGCACGTCCGGGCGCTGACCCGCGACCCGGCGCGTGCGGAACTTCCGGCCGGCGTCGACGTCGTACGCGGCGACCTCACGGATCCGGCGTCGCTGGAGCCCGCGCTGGACGGAGTGAGCGGACTGCACCTCATCACCTTCGGCGGTGACTACTTCGCCCCGCTGGAGACCGGTGAGGAGATCCTCGGCCTGGCCCGGAAGGCGGGCGTGCGCCGGGTGACCGTGCTCCACGGCGGCGGGGACACCCCGATGGAGACGGCGGTGCGCGCGAGCGACTTCGACTGGACCGTCGTGATGCCGGTGGAGTTCATGGCGAACGCCCTGGAGTGGGCGCCAGGCATCAGGAGTGACGGCGTGGTCCGCGAGCCCTTCGTCGACCGGCTGAGCGCGATGGTCCACGAGTCGGACATCGGGGCGGTGGCGGCCGCAGCCCTCACGGAGGACGGCCACGGCGGCCAGGCGTACCTGGTCACCGGCCCGCAGGTGCTGACCGTCCGCGACAAGGCGGCGGCCATCGGCGCGGCACGGGGCGCGCACGTCGGGCTGGTCGAGCTCACCGAGGAGCAGGCGCTGGAGAGCTGGCGGGGCCAGGGCATGCCGGAGGACGTGATCGCGTTCCTGATCGACGTCTACCGGGACACGCCGCCGGAGGGCCGGACCGTGCTCGACACAGTGGAGAAGGTCACCGGGCGGCCGGCGCGGACCTTCGCGCAGTGGGCCGAGGAGCACGCGGACCACTTCCGCGCGCAGGCCTGAAGAGACCGCTGAACAGGGGCTTCACGGTCCCTGACGCGGCATGGCGGAGCCGGGTAGTCCCTGAGAGGGACGCCCCGGAATCCGTAGCGATGCTGACGACCCGCGCTCCGGCGCCGCCTACCGTGGGAGCGTGACCGAGACCCAGACAAAGACCAAGGGCCCGGAGTACCGGGCGGCCGCAGGGGCGATGGACGGCCTGCGGGAGGACCTCTTCCGCCAGGCGCTCGACTACCGCCCCCTGCCGCCCCTGAACCCCGACGGACGGATGGTCCGGCGGCTGCCCGAGGGGCTGCGCAAGGTCGTTGTCTGGACCCCGCACGCCCTGGTGCTGTTCGCCGCCTTCCTGGTGATGATGGCCGGCTTCGCCGAGTGGGAGTTCCGCCTCCTGATGGGCCTGGTGCCCGCGGTTCCGGTGGTGATGACCCTCATCAGGCCGGTCGCCGCGTTCTGGGGCTCGATGCTGGCGACCGTCTTCTGCGGGATCCTGACGGGTGAGCTGTGGGGGGCGGGCACCATCGGGGCGCAGATGGCGGTCATGGTGGTCGTGGCCGCCCGGACCCGGCCCCGCACCGCCGCCTGGATGTGGCTGCTGACTCTGCTGTTCGGGATGCTGGCGGAGGGCGGCGACCCGTCCGTCACCGCGCCCCTGACCACCCTCACCGCCTTCGCGCTGCTCGTCGTCGCCGTGGTCCAGATCCGGCGCGACGCCGAGCGCGAGGTCACCGTGCAGCGCACCGTCACCGCCGTCGAACGCGACCGGCGCACCCTGCTGGAGGAGCGCACCACCATCGCCCGGGAGCTGCACGACGTGGTGGCCCACCACATGTCGGTCGTCGCGATCCAGGCCGAGGCCGCCCCCTACCGGGTCGAGAACCCGCCGCCGGAGCTGGAGCAGGCCTTCGTCACCATCCGGGAGAACGCCGTGGCCGCCCTCACCGAGCTGCGCCGCGTCCTCGGAGTCGTACGGGCGGAGGACTACGAGGCCCCGGACGCCCCGCAGCCCACCCTCGCCGCGCTCGACGGGCTCCTGGACAACGTCCGCGAGACGGGCCTGGAGACGGAGAAGGTGATCACCGGGGCCGTCCGCGAGCTGCCGCAGGGCGTCGAGCTGTCGGCGTACCGGATCGTCCAGGAGGCCCTGAGCAACAGCCTGCGGCACGCGCCGGGCGCCTCCGCCAAGGTCGAGCTCGGCTATGTCCTCGGCGGGCTCGGACTGCGGGTGGTCAACGGACCCCCGCGCGGCCTGGTCAAGCCCTCGCCGGGGGCCGGGCACGGGATCACCGGGATGCGGGAGCGGGTCGCGATGCTGAACGGCGAGATGACGGCCGGGACGACGGCGGACGGCGGGTACGAGATCGCGGTGTTCCTGCCCGTACCGCTGTCCGAGGAGCGGGAGACACGGGACGCGACGGGCGGTGACGCGACCGGCAGTGACGCGGCCGGCCGCAACACGACCGGCGGCCACACGGACGCGAACACGGACGCGGGCGCGACCGGCAGCAACACGACCGGCCGCCACACGGGCGCGACCGGCAGCAACGCCGACACGGTCGTCATCGAACGGGACGGCCGCGCATGAGCGACACCGACATCCGGGTCCTGATCGTCGACGACCAGATGATGGTCCGCGAGGGCTTCTCCGTCCTGCTCAACGCGATGCCGGGGATCACCGTCGTGGGCGAGGCGGTGGACGGGCACCAGGCCCTCGCCCAGGTCGCCGCCCTGCGCCCGGACGTCGTCCTGATGGACATCCGGATGCCGGAGATGAACGGCATCGAGGCGACCCGCGAGATCGTCGCGCGGGACGCCGACGCGAAGGTCCTGGTGCTGACGACCTTCGACCTCGACGAGTACGTCTACCAGGCGCTGCGGGCCGGGGCCTCGGGCTTCCTCCTCAAGGACGCCTCCGCCCGGCAGCTCGCCGACGGGGTACGGGTGGTGGCCTCGGGCGAGGCGCTGCTCGCCCCGACGGTGACCCGGCGGCTGATCACCGAGTTCTCCAAGCTCGCGGAGGCCCCGCGGCCGCCCGCCCTGGCCCGGATCGGGGATCTCACCGAACGCGAGACGGAGGTGCTGGTCCTGATCGCGCAGGGCCTCTCCAACGCGGAGATCGCCTCGCACCTGATCGTCGCCGAGTCCACGATCAAGACGCACGTCAGCCGCATCCTGGTGAAGCTGGGGCTGCGCGACCGGACCCAGGCGGCGGTCTTCGCGTACGAGGCACGGCTGGTCACCCCGGGGTAGCGGCCGGGATACGGGACAGGGGCCGACTACGGGACAGGGGCCGACCCCTTTGCGGTGCGCGCGGGCGCGGGTAGCGTCAGGACATGCACGTGTCCTTCGATCCCTGGTCGCCCGCGTTCGTCGCCGATCCCTACCCCGCCTACGCCGCGCTGCGCGCCGCCGGCCGGGCGCACTGGTTCGAGCCGACGGGGCAGTGGCTGATCCCGCACCACTCCGACGTATCGGCTCTGCTGCGTGACCGGCGGCTCGGCCGGACGTATCTGCACCGCTTCAGCCACGAGGAGTTCGGCCGCACCCCGCCGCCCGCCGCGCACGAGCCGTTCACCACGCTCAACGGGCAGGGCATCCTCGATCTGGAGGCCCCCGACCATCCCCGGATCCGGCGGCTGATCTCCAAGGCGTTCACCCCGCGTACGGTCGAGAACCTCGCCCCGACCGTACGGCGGCTGGCGGCCGAGCTGGTCGACGCGTTCGTGGCGAAGGGCGGCGGGGACCTGCTGGCCGATGTCGCGGAGCCGCTGCCGGTCGCGGTGATCGCCGAGATGCTGGGCGTCCCGGAGGCGGACCGGGCCCTGCTGCGGCCCTGGTCGGCGGCGATCTGCGGGATGTTCGAGCTGAACCCCTCCGAGGCCACCGCGGAGGCCGCCGTCCGCGCGTCCGTCGACTTCTCCGCGTATCTGCGCGGGCTCATCACCGAGCGGCGCGCGGACCCGGGCGACGACCTGATCTCGGCCCTCATCGCCGCCCACGACGAGGGCGAGCGGCTGACCGAGCAGGAGATGATCTCGACCTGTGTGCTCCTGCTGAACGCGGGTCACGAGGCGACGGTGAACACCACGGTCAACGGCTGGCGCACGCTCTTCCACCATCCGGAACAGCTGGCCGCCCTGCGCGCCGACCCCGCGCTGCTGCCCACCGCGATCGAGGAACTCCTGCGCTACGACACCCCGTTGCAGATGTTCGAGCGCTGGGTGCTGGACGACATCGAGATCGATGGCCAGGTGATCGGGCGGGGGTCGGAGGTGGCGCTGCTGTTCGGCTCGGCCAACCGGGACCCGGAGCGGTTCGCGCGCCCGGACACGCTGGACCTGTCCCGGGAGGACAACCCGCACATCACCTTCGGCGCGGGCATCCACTTCTGCCTGGGCGCCCCGCTGGCCCGGCTGGAGCTGACCGCCTCCTTCGGCGAGCTGCTGCGGAAGGCGCCCGCGCTGCGGATGACCGCCGAGCCGGAGTGGCAGCCGGGGTATGTGATCCGGGGGCTGACGGAGCTGCGGGCGGAGGTGTAGGGCGGAGGCGCAGGGCGGAGGTGCCGGGGGGGGGGGGGCGGGCCCCCCCCCCCCCCCCCCCCCCCCCCCCCCCCCCCCCCCCCCCCCCCCCCCCCCCCCCCCCCCCCCCCCCCCCCCCCCCCCCCCCCCCCCCCACCCCCACACCCCCCCCCCCCCCCCCCGCCC
>NZ_JBIDBC010000041.1:0-11652 GCF_043202835.1 Streptomyces sp. NPDC048142 | reverse complement strand
GCGCGCCTGTCTGAGCGCACCCGGGCGAGCGCCTGCGCCTCCGCGGGCCCGCGGAGGCGCAGGCGCTCGCCCGGGTGCGCTCAGACAGGCGCGCACGCCCAGGTGCCCTTCGCTGTCCTCAGCAGGGCGGGCCGCAGTCCTGCATCGCCTGCGTACCGGCCAGGACGTCGAAGCCGTACCCGAAGGCGGCGATCCCCGCGACGGCCGCCGCCAGCCCGAGCGCAGGGCGCCACCGGCCCCGTACGACGGCGAAGACGGCCAGGGCGGCGGCGGCCCCGCCGAGGGCCATGACGGGCAGGCCCAGCCAGAAGACGTCCGGGTTGGTCTCGCTCTCGAAGCTGCCGAAGAGGCCTCTCCTGCCGTACGGGAGCCAGAGCACGACGCCCGCGAGCGTGCCGAGCACGGCGGTCACGCAGCCGGCGGTTCCGGTGACGGCTTCTCGTCTGGTCTCCATGGGCCGGAAGACGCGCCGGGGTGCGGGCGCGGTTCCGGCACGCTCGGCCCCTCCGACGGCTCACGCTCGCACCTTCCGGCGGCTGAGGAGCGGGGGTGCGGGGGGTGTGGGGGTGCGGGGGCAGAGCGCCCCGAAGACGTCACGTCAGTGGGTACGACGTCCTGCCGGACGCCTCGTCGATCTCGTCGTGCGCCTTGGTCAGCAGTTTCATCGCCAGTTCGTTGAGCGCCCTGGCTCCCGCGATCTCCTCGCCGACCCGCTGCTGGTCGGCGTCCGAGGGATGGCGGCTGGCGTAGCCGTGGGCGCGTACCTCTGTCCCGTCGGAGAGGCGGACGAGCGCCGCCGCGCGGGTGCGGTGGGTGTCCTCCTCGAATTCGAGGTCGATGTGCCATCCGACAGCGATCCTGGTCATGACGAACACCTCCGGGACGTTCTCCGGTCGTCTTCTACCAGCGTGCGCCCGCTGTTCCGTCCGCGCTCGCCGGGCCCGGCAGCATCAGCCCCCAGGCGCCCGCCCGGACCGTCCAGGTCCGGGTGCGCACCGGCCCCCCGGTCTGTATGTCCGCCCGGTAGCGGAAGTCCGAGCCGGAGACGGTGACGGCCTTGGCCTCCGCCGTCACGTCCTCGCCCGAGGCGGTGCGGACGACGACGTCGGCCAGGCCCCCGCCGCCCTGGGAGACCACCGAGATGCCCCGTACCGGCGTGTCCAGGTCGCTCAGCAGCACCCCGTCCGCCTCGATGCGCAGGCGGTGCGTGCCCGGGAGCGTGGCGGCGGCGACCGGGGCCGGGCGGACCAGGGACGTCATCAGCGAGCGGCAGGTGTCCCAGACGGCCGTGACGCCCGAGTGCGGGCCCCACGGACCGGGCGGCGGCGCCGGGGCCGGAATGCGCAGGCGGCCGAGGACCACGCCGTCGCTGTCGTCGACCAGGAGGTCCAGGCGGCGCACCGCACCGTCCAGCGCGGTCCGCGCGGCCGCCACCGCACCCCGGGGGACGCCGAGGGCGTGGGCCACCTCCAGGGCGTGCGCGGCGCCGACGGGGATCAGGGAGAGGACGCCGTCGGCCAGCTCCCGTTCGCGGTGCAGCTGGGCCACCGCGCGCAGCAGCGCGTGATCGTCGCCGACCACCACGGGCCTGCGCGAACCCCGCCGGGACAGGGCCCGCGCGAACTCCTCGGGGGTGTCCGGAAGGCAGATCTTGGCGTGCGAGCCGGCGCTCAGCACGTCCTTGGCGATACGTACGGACTCGCCGTCGGTCCGGCGGGCGACCGGGTCGATGACCACCAGAAGCTGATCGTCGCCGTCGCCGGGGGGCTCTGCAGCCGACACCTCGGTCCTTCCTCGGGTAGCATCTTGGTGCAAGAGCCCCTTGCGCTATTGCGCCAGGGGCTTCGTCTATTCCGGGGCACCCGGTTCGACGGCTCAGGCTTTGCCGTACATCGTCGTACGGCAGGTACGACCTTTACGTACGCCCCCTGACCTTGGACATGCCCCGCCCGGAAGGGGTGTACGCCTGTGCCCGCACTTGTGCTGCTCGGTGCTCAGTGGGGTGACGAGGGCAAGGGGAAGGCCACCGACCTCCTCGGTGGATCCGTGGACTATGTCGTGCGATACCAAGGCGGTAACAACGCCGGTCACACGGTCGTCGTAGGCGACCAGAAGTACGCACTGCATCTCCTCCCCTCCGGAATCCTGTCGCCGGGCTGTACCCCGGTCATCGGGAACGGTGTCGTGGTCGACCCGGCGGTCCTGCTCTCCGAGCTGAGCGGTCTGAACGAGCGAGGCGTCGACACGTCCAAGCTTCTGATCAGCGGCAACGCTCATTTGATCACTCCGTACAACGTCACGCTCGACAAGGTGACCGAGCGCTTCCTGGGGAAGCGCAAGATCGGCACGACGGGCCGGGGTATCGGTCCGACGTACGCCGACAAGATCAACCGGGTGGGGATCCGCGTCCAGGACCTCTACGACGAGTCGATCCTGGAGCAGAAGGTGGAGGCGGCCCTGGAGCAGAAGAACCAGCTCCTGGCCAAGGTCTTCAACCGCCGGGCCATCGAGGCCGGCAAGGTCGTCGAGGACATGCTCCAGTACGCGGAGCAGATCAAGCCGTTCGTCGCCGACACGACCCTGATCCTGAACGATGCCATCGACGAGGGCAAGGTCGTCCTCTTCGAGGGCGGCCAGGGCACGCTGCTCGACGTCGACCACGGTACGTATCCCTTCGTCACCTCGTCGAACCCGACGGCGGGCGGCGCCTGCACCGGTGCCGGTGTCGGCCCGACGAAGATCAGCCGCGTCATCGGCATCCTCAAGGCCTATACGACGCGTGTGGGCGCCGGTCCGTTCCCGACCGAGCTGCACGACGAGGACGGCGAGGCGCTGCGGCGCATCGGCGGCGAGCGCGGTGTCACCACCGGCCGTGACCGCCGCTGCGGCTGGTTCGACGCCCCGATCGCGCGGTACGCGACCCGGGTCAACGGACTGACCGACTTCTTCCTCACCAAGCTCGACGTCCTCACCGGCTGGGAGCAGATCCCGGTCTGCGTGGCGTACGAGATCGACGGCAAGCGCGTCGAGGAACTCCCGTACAACCAGACCGACTTCCACCACGCGAAGCCGATCTACGAGAACCTGCCGGGCTGGTCCGAGGACATCACGAAGGCCAAGACCTTCGACGACCTGCCGAAGAACGCCAAGGCGTACGTGAAGGCCCTGGAGGAGATGTCGGGCGCACCGATCTCCGCGATCGGCGTCGGCCCCGGCCGGACCGAGACCATCGAGATCAACTCGTTCCTGTAAACACCCCTGTGGAACGGGCGTAGAACTCTGCGGCGGCGGACGACGGCACGATGCGTCGACCGCCGCCGCACACTTGTGTCGACCGCCGCCGCACCGGTTGCAGGGACGGCTCCCGTTTCGGTGACGGCCGCCGCGCGGCGGAATCCGGCTGCGGGCAGCTCCTCGCCGCCGGGTGGCCGGCACCGTCCGCATGCTGGGCGGGCCGGAAGATTTTACCTTCGGTCCACTCCGGCTCCGCGCCGGTTCTCGGGGGATCCGGATGGACTCCCCTCGCGATAGCGGCTGCTGAGGGCCCTCTTGACGTGTGCGCCCGGGGCGGCCGTGGCCGGGACCGGCGGAATCCGCACCTCCGCCGAAGATGGTCTAGACCTTGACAGGTCCAGGCCATTCTCGCTTGAGTGTCGGCACCCCACGGCGGCGCACGGCCGGACGTCGCGCCGCGCCCAAGGAGTGTGATCACGTGACGCGACGTGTCATGGCCCTGTTGGTTGCGCTAGGCGCGATCGTCGCGGCGCTCGTCGTCCTTCCCGCCACCACCGCGCAGGCCGCCACCTGTGCCACGGCCTGGAGCTCCTCCACCGTCTACACCGGAGGCGGTACCGCCTCCCACAACGGCCACAACTGGACGGCCAAGTGGTGGACCCAGAACGAGACGCCGGGCGCCTCCGACGTCTGGGCCGACGGCGGCGCCTGCGGCACCGACGGCGGTGAGGACCCGGGCGAGAACGACGGCTTCGTCGTCAGCGAGGCCCAGTTCAACCAGATGTTCCCGAACCGGAACTCCTTCTACACCTACCAGGGCCTGACCGACGCCCTGAGCGCCTTTCCGGCCTTCGCCAACACCGGCAGCGACGCGATCAAGAAGCGGGAGGCCGCGGCCTTCCTCGCCAACGTCAGCCATGAGACCGGCGGGCTCTTCTACATCAAGGAAGTCAACGAGGCGAACTACCCGCACTACTGCGACACGAGCCAGTCCTACGGCTGCCCGGCCGGGCAGTCCGCCTACTACGGCCGCGGTCCCATCCAGCTGAGCTGGAACTTCAACTACAAGGCCGCCGGGGACGCGCTGGGCATCAACCTCCTGGCCAACCCCTACCTGGTGGAGCAGAACGCCTCCGTGGCGTGGAAGACCGGCCTCTGGTACTGGAACACCCAGAACGGCCCCGGCACGATGACGCCCCACAACGCCATCGTGAACAACGCCGGCTTCGGCGAGACGATCCGCTCGATCAACGGTGCGATCGAATGCAACGGCGGCAACCCGGCGCAGGTCCAGAGCCGCATCAACAAGTTCACGCAGTTCACCCAGATCCTCGGTACCACCACCGGGTCGAACCTGAGCTGCTGACCCGTCAAACCGCACCACCACCCCGTCTCCGTGAGGACCCGTGAGGACCTGTGAGGGTCTCTGAGGGCCTCTGCCTCTGAGGACCCCCACCCGAACGGGGGGTGCGTCCGGCCGCGCGCCGGACCGCCCCCCGTTTCGGTACGCACGGGTGAACTACGTCATGCCGTCCGCGCTCATGCCGTCCGCGCTCACGCCAACTGCGGCTTCACCGACATCAGCAGGTGCCGGTGGACATCCGTGCCCGCCTCGTCCGTGATCATCGCGCGCTGTCCGGCCCCCAGCAGCAGGAGCCGCAGCGACGGCTCCTCGAACGAGGCCAGGGCGTCCGCCAGATACCCGGGGTTGAAGGCCACCGTCAGCTCCTCCGCCCCCTCCAGGGCGGCCGGCAGCCGCTGGGACGCCACATCGTCCTCGTAACCCGCCCGGAGCAGTACGGAGGCGTCGGCGCGGGAGAACGTCATCTGCACCGGGCTGTCCCCGTCGGCGACGACGGAGACTCGCTTGACCGCCTCCGTCAGCCGGGCGCGGTCCACCACCGCGACGGCCGGGTCCGCCATCGCGAACAGCTTCTCGTGGCGCGGCAGCCGGCCCTCCAGGAGCCGTACGGTGGTCCGCATCCCGGCGTGCTCGAAGCCCGCCGAACCGGCGTCCAGGGCGACGCTCACCAGCCCGGACCGGCCCAGCGAGCGGGCGATCTCGGTGAGGCGGCGGGCGGAGACGATGACATCGGCCGTCCCGCCGGGGGCGGTCGCCTTCCACGGGAGCGTCCGTACGGCGTAGCGGTACCGGTCGGTCGCGGCGAGCGTCATAGTGTCGCCGTCGAGCCCCAGCCGGATCCCGGTGAGCGCGGGCAGCGTGTCGTCACGCCCCGCGGCCACCGCCACATCGGCCACGGCCGCCGCGAACAGCTCCGCGTCCACCGCGCCCCGGACCTGCGGGAGCGCGGGCAGCGCCGGGTAGTCGTCCAGCGGCAGCACGGAGAGGCCGAACCGGGCGCCGTCGCCCGACACCGTGAACCGCGAGCCCTCCACCGCGCACTCCACGGGCCCCTCGGGCAGCACCTTGCAGATGTCCAGCAGCCGCCGCCCTCGCCCTGCGTGTCCAGTAGCAGCCCGCCCAGCACCTGGACGGGCGACCGTACGGGCAGCACGCGGGCCGCCCAGGACACGGCCTCGGTCAGGGCACTGCGTTCGATGCGGAACTCCGTGACTCCTCCGCCCCGTAAGCGGGGTGGCTTCTCGCTATGCCGGGTTGGCGTCGCGACGGACCAGCCCGGCCCGTAGAACGTTGATTGCGCCCACGGCGTCGGCGTGCGCGGTGTGGCCGCACGAGACGCAGTGGAACTTCTCCTGTGTGGGCCGGTTCTCCTTCGCGGTGTGCCCGCATTCGGGGCACTGGCGAGAGGTGTTGCGGGGGTCCACGGCGATCACTTCCCGTCCGGCGCTTTCAGCCTTGGCGTGCAGGATCGTCAGGAACACCCCCCAACCGGCGTCAGATATCGAGCGGTTCAGCCCGGTCTTGGCGGCGGCCCCGTTGGGCAGAAACGCGCCTGGTTTGTCGGGATCAGGCTTCGCCTCGGCGGTCTTGCTCATGTTGCGGATCTTGAGGTCTTCGTGCGCGATGAAGTCGTGCTCGGCGATCAAGTCGTGCGCCATCTTGTGCGCGTGGTCGAGTCGCTGACGTCGCACCTTACGGTGCAGTGCCGCGACCTTCTCCACCGCCCGCCGATGATTGGCGGTGCGGTTCTTCGCCTTGCGGCGAGGGAACCGCGACAGGGCACGCTGTGCCGCTTCGAGCTTCGCTGCGAGCTTGCGGGCGTAGCGCGGGTTGGCGACGTGCACGCCGTTGGAGTCGGTCAGGAACGACGCGATTCCCATGTCGATGCCGACCACGCTGCCCGTCGCCGGGAGCGGTTCGGGCTGGGGCTGCTCGGCGGTCAGGACGACGAACCACTTACGGCCCTCGCGCTTGACCGAGACGGTCTTGACCTTGCCGACCACCGGGCGGTGCTGGTTGACCCTGACGTGCCCGACGCCTTGGAAGCGGACGCGGGTGACGGGGTCATGCGGGGTGGAGTCCCAGCGGCAGCCGTCGCCGTCCTTGGGGAAGTCCACGGTGTCGAACCAGTTCTGTCCACGAAAGCGCGGGTAGCCGGGCGTATCTCCGGACTTCATGCGGCGGAAGAACGCGGCGAACGCCTTGTCCAACCGTCGCAAGGTCGCCTGCTGCGAGCTGAACGACCACCGGCCGTGCCGCTCGGGGTCGAAGGCCCGGATGTCCTTGAGCTGCGTGGACTGCTGCCCGTACTTGATGCTCGTCTTCGAGCCGTGGCGGTAGGCGTCGCGGCGTTCCTGCAACGCCCCGTTGTAGAGGCCGCAGTGATCCCGCAGCATCTCGCGGAGCACGATCGTCTGGCCCACGGTGGGCCGCATGAGGAACTTGTACGCCCGAATCAACGCGGCCCGCTCCCTTCCGGTCTGGCCTGCCGATCATAATACGCTTGGTGTATGTCACCACGCTGGGAACAAAACATCGACGCAGCAAAAACGCCCGTCGTAGCCTGCGGGTCAGAGCAGTCCTGAGATCGGATTCCCTCCCGCTAAAAGGCGGGGATTCTCTCCGAAGAGAGTGATGGGGGGGCGCCTTTCCTCGGACGTCGAAGCCGGAAGTTGGAAACCGACTCCTGCGTACGACGTTAAAGGGCACCACTGACAATCGGCCCCGGACAGGACGCAGGAAGCAGGAGAAGGGAACGCGGGAACCGGCGACAGCGACCACCCCCGTGAGCCGCTGCGGCCGGGTTCCCGCGTTCCCGTGTCCCGGTGATCCCCCGTCGCCCCCCGACGCACCGGAACACGTTCGGACGATAGAACGCAGGGTAGAGAGACGGGAGATTCAATACGCCCAGTGGGGCGGCCCCGGGGGTATCGGTCCGCACAGTCTGGCGGGGTGGTCCACCGGCGGCCACGGCCGTGTCCGGGCGGGAACGGGGAACAGGTGCGAGCACGGGAGCGTGGGGACGATCTTCTGCGGATGCACCGGCTGGCCCGCACCGGCGGAACGGCCGGGCTGCTGCGCTGGCTGGCCGGGCGGGCGGAGGGCTGGGCCGGGCTCGTCGGGCCGGACGGGACAATGCTGCACGCGGCGGCCAGTACGGCGCGGGTGGTGGTCCCCGATGTCGCGGGGCTGGTCGCCGAGGGCGCGAGCGCCCTGGCGGAGCGCGGGGCGCGGGCGTGCTCCCTCGACACCGGTGCGCACACCGCCCTGCTGTTCCCCCTGAGCGCCGACGACCGGGCCGCCCCGGTGCTCATCGTCGTCACCCCCCGGCCCGTGGCCGCCGGGCTCGCCACGCTGCTGGCCGACGTGGTCCTGCCGCTGTCCCTGTGCCGGCAGGCCGAGACGCTGGAGCGCAGGCGCCGCCGGGTGGACCTCGCCGAGTCCCGGGGCCGTGAGGCGGTGCTGCACCTGCTGATGACGGGCCAGCTCTCCATCGCCCAGCAGCTCGCCGGTGCGCTGCGGCCCCGGCTTCCCGATCCGGTACGGGTGTGCGTCGTGGAGTGCTCCGGCGGCGGGCGCGACGAGGTGGTCCAGGTCTGCGAGGACGCGGACGGCGGCCGGTCCTGGATCGTGCGGTGCCCCGTCTACGCCCGCCATCTCATCCTGGTGATGCCCGCGGAGGTGCAGGAGCCGGCTGAAGGGACCGTTCCGACCGACGAGGCCGTCGCCGCCCGGGTGGGCGACTGCGTGGTGGGCGTCAGCGAACCCGTACCGCTGGCCGACACCGCGACCGGCTACCGCCAGGCCTTCCACGCCCTGGCCGTAGCCCGCGAACTGCCCTCCCGGCACGCCCGGTTCGGGGTCTCGCCGGATCCCGCGCTCGTCGTCGGACCGGCCGGCCGGCAGTGGGCGGGTGATCTGCTGGCCCCTCTTCTGACCCATGTGCCGCGCCGCGCGCAGGATCCCGGGAGCCAGGAGCTGGCGGCCACGGCCGCCTCCTGGCTGGCGTTCTCCTCGCACGCGACCGACCACCTCAAGGTCCACCGCAACACCCTCGCCGCCCGGCTGAAGCTCGTCGGCGAACTGCTCGGCCTGGACCTGCACCGGCTGGCCGGCCAGTCCGCCCTCGACCTGGCGCTGCGCGTCCGCGCCACCCCCGCCCCGGCGTGCACCCCCGAGCCCGCCCCGTACGCCACCGCCGGATCCGGTACGCGAGAGGCGGCGCAGGGCCTCGACGCCATCCTGTGCCGCCCCGCCGTACGGGACTGGGCCGACCAGCAACTGGCCCCCGTCCTCGGCTCCGAGGAGACCCTGCGCACCTGGCTGCGCTGCGAGGGCCGCCTCGGGCCGGCCGCCGCCGAACTGGGCATCAGCGTGCCCGGCGCCCGCAAACGCCTCACCCGGCTCGAAACGGTCCTCCAGCGCTCGCTGCTGCGGCCCCCGAGCGCCCGCTACGACCTGTGGCTGGCGCTGCGGTCCCGGGACCTGGGGATGGCCTTGGATGAGTAGTTCCGAACGGGTGCTTGAGAGTGGGGCCGCTGTTTCAGCGGGCCAGGAGTACCAGGGCGAGTACAGCAAGGGCGGGCACGGTCTGCACGAAGAGGATCTTGCGGGATGCCGTCGCGGCGCCGTACAGACCGGCGACAGCGACACAGGCCAGGAAGAAGATCCGTACCTGGAAGCCGACGGGGTCGGAGGCGAAAGCGCCCCACAGGAGTCCGGCTGCCAGGAATCCGTTGTACAGGCCCTGGTTGGCGGCCATCGCCTTGGTTGAGGTCGCGAACTCCTCCGTCGTACCGAAAGCAGCCCTGGCCCGGGGGCCGGTCCACAAGAACATCTCCAGAACCAGGATGTAGACGTGCAGGAGGGCGAGCGCGACAACGGCGACCGTGGCGGCAACAGACATGCCGGACACGTTACGTCACCGCATGGCAGCCCCTCGCGCACATCGTCGCCGGTGGATTCCCGGCACAGCCGATCCGCGTGACGCGCCGGCGCGGAGGCCGTCAGTCGCCGCATCACCGCGAGCCGCCCCTCCGCCCCTGCGCCACCTCCCGCCCGAGCCGGGTCAAGGCGTGCACCACTTCGCAGCCCCTGCGCGTACTGGTGATGAGCCTCGCCTTGCGCAGCACCGACGCGTGCTTGCTCGCGGTCCCGACCGACACACCGATCCGCAGAGCCAGTTCGCCCGTCGAGCACGGTGAGTCGAGCGCGCACAGGGCCATGGCCCTGGTCCGTCCCATCAGTTCGGTCAGGCCGCTGAGCGTGTCCGGGCATCCGGGGCCGGGGCTCGCGGGGTAGACCAGAACCGGTGGGAGGTCGGGGTCGATGAGGGTGACGGGCGACCCCGTGCAGAAGAAGGACGGGACCAGTGAGATGCCTCGGCCGCGCAGGTGGAGATCGCCGTCCCGCGGATAGTCGGCGACCAGCGTCGGCGGCTCCCAGCGGATCGACGGCGACAGCGTGCTCAGCAGCCGTTCGGCTCCTCCCTCCAGTACGTTCCGGCTGTGGTGGGCGCGCTCGGTGTGCACCACGTCGTCCATCAGGTGCAGTTGTGGGGCCAGGAGTTCGCGGAAGTATGTGGCGACGGCGCCGTCGAGTTCCTGCCGGGCAGCGCGGTCGCCCTCCGCGAGCCGCCGGAGCCAGGCGGGCGGCGTGCGCTGCCCGAAGCACGCGGCGAGCTCGGCACGGAGGCGCGCCGCCGGTGTGGCAAGGATGAGGTCGCGGGCGACTTCCAAGCCGCCTCTGTGGGCCGGGGTGAGGAAGTCCGGGAAGTCCCCTCGGGCCGGCACCAGCGTGGTGAGCAGCCGGATCGGACTCCTGAGATCGCTCCTGGCCAGCCGCTGTCGTACGTGACGCAGCCATGGCGCGTGTTCGGCGGCGGCCCGCCGGACCTGGAGGACATGCAGGCTGTTGACCATCTCCCACATGAGGTCAGGACGGGGGGCCACCGTGATGCGTGCCAAGTCGTCTGCCGTGAAATGGATACGGAGTGTCATAGATCCTCCGAAATGAACCGTTCCGTTTTCTGTGTGCCGAAAACCCCTGTACCCGCTTTCGCGGACCTCCCCATCATCGGAGCAGCTCGTAAATGGGCGATGAACGACCGCAAGACCGATCAGAAGGGGGAAAACCGCACATGCGTCAGATTCGGAGCACCATCACGAGGACAGCGATGGCTGCCACCGCGCTCGCCACCGGCGCCGTACTCACGTTGGGCGGATCGGCCGGCGCGGCGGAGACGGCGGCCGCGAGCCACGGATGCCCGTCCGGCTACGTCTGCCTGTACCCGAACGCGAGCTGGAACGGTGACAAGCCGAGCCACAAGTTCTACACGTACGGGACTCACAAGATCTACAACCAGTACGGCAAGAAGCGGTGGTTCAACAACCAGACCGGCGGCGCCAAGGCGTACCGGTGCACGGGTTCCAACGGCACCGGCTGCGGGGGGAACCAGCGGGCCGGCACGTACTACGACTACGACTTCACGCCGATCAATTCCGTGAAGCTGGCGAAGTAGCGGAGTAACGGCCTCGCACCTTCCGTGAGTGGCCTCCTGGCGTGGTGATCACGCCAGGAGACCCACGGGGCCCGACGACAAGCGTTGGTCAGCCCGTCCAGCCGAGGAACGCCGACCAGGCGTCGGGCGCGACGGTGAATGCGGGGCCGTCGGGGACCTTGGAGTCGCGGACGTGGACGGCGTGGGGGCAGGCGGCCACCTCGATGCACTCGCCGCCGCTTTCGCTGCTGTAGGAGGACTTACGCCAGTCGAAGGCGACCTCGATGCAGTCGCCGCCGCTCGCGTTGCTGTAGCTCGACTTGAACCATCGGAGGGTGCTGCTCATTCCTTCACTCCTGCCAACCGCTTGATGAGGTCCAGCGATTCACGAGGACCCAAGGTCTGTGGCCGGATCTTCGCATAGCGCTGAGCGTAGATGCTCACCTTTGCCGGGTCACTGACACGGCAGCTGTAGTTCCAGCGTCTGTGCTGGTCGGGGCGGGTGCGGGCATGAGTACGGCCACCGCGATCATGAACGTTTGTGACGACGTATCAG
>NZ_JBIDBC010000040.1:33741-57589 GCF_043202835.1 Streptomyces sp. NPDC048142 | reverse complement strand
CGTCCCCGGACAGAGCCGACACATCCCGTTGAGGACCCTGAGTCAGTCAGGCGGTGGGTCAGACCCCGCCGGGGAACGCTCACGTACATCCTCACGGTCAGGCGACGATCATGTAGATCCCGTACGTGACCGCCGCCACGCACAGCCCGAAGCAGGCGTACGCGCCGGTGCGCGCCAGCGCGACCGATCCGCCGGAGGCGCTGCTTCCGGCTGTGGCGGACTGCTTGGAGAGGGCGACGATGCCCAGGGTGAAGAGGCCGACCAGCGCGACGGTGACCACGAGACTGACACCGAAGACGGAGGCGAGAGCTGCCCAGTCGATTTTCATGCGGATCTGTCCTTACACCTTGGCCGGCGGCCGGGCCGGGTCGTCGGGCGCCGAGGCCGGAGCCGGGATGGTGGTTGCGAGGTCGAGGGCCGGGCCGCCGACGGGCGGCGGCTGGACCGCGGCGATGGCCGTGGTGACGACGCCCTGGGGCTCGTCCGCGCCACCGTCCGTGTCGTTGACGTTGGTGTGGTCGACCGGCTGGCGGCGCGAGGCCCGCCAGATCGCGAAGGAACCGCCCACGAGCACGATCGCGGTGACGGTGATGCCCCAGGGGCCCTGCTTGGTCAGGAACTCGGCGCCCGCGCCGACCAGACCCGCGGCCGGGAGCGTCAGGCCCCAGGCGACGAACATCCGGGTGGCGGTGGACCAGCGGACCACGCCCCCCTTGCGGCCGAGGCCCGCGCCCATCACGGCGCCGGAGCAGGACTGGGTGGTGGAGAGCGAGAAGCCGAGGTGCGAGGAGGCCAGGATGACGGTCGCCGCACTGGTCTGGGCGGCGAAGCCCTGCGGCGGCTGGAGGTCGGTCAGGCCCTTGCCCATGGTGCGGATGATGCGCCAGCCGCCGAGGTAGGTGCCGAGCGCGATGGCGAGGCCGGCGGAGACGATGACCCACATCGGCGGGTTGGAGCCGGGGGCGAGGACGCCGCCGGTGACCAGGGCCAGGGTGATGATGCCCATCGTCTTCTGGGCGTCGTTGGTGCCGTGGGCGAGCGAGACGAGACCGGCGGAGGCGATCTGTCCGGCCCGGTAGCCCTTGGCCGTCGACTTCAGCTGGTTCTCGTCGGTGACGTTCCGGTTGATCCGGTACGTCAGCCGCGTGGCCAGCATCGCGGCGAGGCCGGCCACCAGCGGGGCGGCGAGCGCCGGGAGCAGCACCTTGGTGACGACGGTGCCGCCGTCGATCGAGGACCAGCCGGCCGACATGACCGCCGCACCGATCAGACCGCCGAACAGGGCGTGGGAGGAACTGGAGGGCAGGCCCACCAGCCAGGTCAGGAGATTCCACAGGATGGCGCCGACGAGCGCCGCGAAGATGACCTCGGTTCTGAGGCCGTCCTCGTTGACTATCCCGCCGGAGATCGTCTTGGCGACCTCCACCGACAGGAACGCGCCGATCAGGTTGAGAACGGCGGACATCGCCACCGCTGTCTTGGGCTTCAGAGCGCCGGTCGAGATGGTGGTGGCCATCGCGTTGGCGGTGTCGTGGAAACCGTTCGTGAAATCGAACACGAGAGCTGTCACGACCACAATCGCAAGCAGCAGCGTGATGTGTTCCATTTACCCAGGCAATCGTTCGACGTCAGTGGCTCGTGGACCGTAGGCAACCTGGGTGAACGGAAGATGAACTGGATGGGGCATCGCGGTGACTCCAAGCGGAGTGGGTCGCTTCCGCTTGTGTGCGGGAGGGGCTACGGGATGCCTGTGGGGTGCGGCGTGGACGGCCCTTTGCCGCCCGTTGGCGAACATTTTGAACGGCTGTCGGGCACCCGGAGGAGATCCGCGTCACTCCCCATGTGACGTTCCGGTTGCGCGCGTTCGCGCCTACGCTCGGCCCATGAGCGAGCAGCACCCGGAATCCGTCGGGGAGACCTGGCGGGACCTCGTCGCGACGGCCCGCCGCAGCGCGGCGGACGGCCTGGTCGTCGGCACGTCGGGCAATGTGTCGGCCCGCGTCGGCGACCTGGTCCTGGTGACGCCCAGCGGGGTGCCCTACGACCGGCTCGGACCCCACGACGCGGTCGGCGTCGACCTGGCAGGACGCCAGGTCCTCGGGGACCTCGGGCCGACCAGCGAACTCCCCCTCCACCTGGCGGTCTACCGCTCCACCGACGCCGCCGCCGTGGTGCACACCCACGCCGTGCACGCCACCGCCGTCTCCACCCTCGTCACCGAGGTGCCGCTCGTCCACTACGCGGCCGCCCTCCTCGGCGGCCCCGTCCGCACCGCCGCCTACGCCCGCTACGGCACCCCGGAACTGGCCGACGCCATGCTCGGGGCCCTGCGCGACCGCACCGGCTGCCTGCTCGCCAACCACGGCACGGTCACGTACGGCGACACGCTCGACGCGGCCTACGAGCGCACCGCCCAACTGGAGTGGCTGTGCCGCCTCTGGCTCACCGCGAGCTCCGTGCCCGGCCGCACCCCGGCCCTGCTCGACGCGGCCCAGCTGGACGAGGTGACCGAGGCGCTCAAGGAATACGGCCAGCCCGGCTGACCCGCGCCTGGAGGGTCGGGCCTGCTCCCGTCCTTGGACCGTCGGGGCCTGCTCCCGCCCCTGGAGCGTCGGGGTCCGGCGTCCCCGGACGGTCGGGGCCGACGCCTGCGGACGGTCCGGGCCCGGCGTTTCTTCCCCGGACTGCCGGGGCCCGGATTCCTGCCCCCGGCTCCCGGATTCCTGCCTTCGGCCCCTGCCCTTGCCCTGACGCCTGCCCTGGCTCCTGGCTTCGGGCCCCGGCCCCGGCCACTGCCCCTGGCCCCCTGCCTACGGGCCCCGCCCGCACGGACGGCCCCGTCCGCTGGCAGGCCGCCTTCCGCCCCACGACACTGAAGCGGTGCGCCCGGTAACCGCGACGGCAACGGCCGTCACCACGATCCTCGGCGTCGGTGCGGCAGCGGTCGCGGCCGGCCGGTACGCCAGCGGCGTCGCCCTCAAGGCCGCGCCCGGACGTCCCCTGCCCGCCGACCGCAGACTCACCGTGCACGCCGCGGCGGACGGGCAGGTCACCCTGACCCGCTCCTTCTCGGCGCTCCGGCCCGGCACCTACGGCCTGGCCGGACCCGGGGTCCACGCGATCGTCGGGCCCGTCGTCGAAGGGGCCTCCCAGGCCGCCGACACCGTCGTGCGGAGACTGGAGAGCGTCGGCCGGGGCCTCCTCGAACCGGGTGCGAAAGTGCGGCTCACCCCCGCGCTGTACGGCGGTGATCCGGGCAGCGACCTCGGCCTGGACCACCAGGAGGTCGAGATCCCCGGCGAGCTGGGAATCCTGCCCGCCTGGTACGTCCCCGGCGCGCGCGACACCTGGGTCATCACCGTGCACGGCCTCGGCACCACCCGGGCCCACCCCATGAACCTGACGGGGTTCCTGCACCGACAGCGCCTCCCCGTGCTCCACCTCGCCTACCGGGGCGACCCCGGAGCCCCCCGCCCCGCCGACGGCCTCGGCCACTTCGGCGCCTCCGAGTGGCGCGACCTCGACGCCGCCCTTCGCTACGCCCTGCGCCGCGGCGCCCGGAACGTGATCGTCCACGGCTGGTCCACCGGCGCCACCACGGCCCTGTACGCCGCGGTCGAATCCCCGCTCCGCGACCGGATCAGGGGTCTCGTCCTCGACTCACCGGTACTGGACTGGCCGGTCACCCTGCGCGCCCTGGCAGCCGCCCGCGGCGTCCCGGCCGCCCTGCTGCCGCTCGCTGTCCGCGCCGCCCAGGGCAGGACCGGGATGGGCGGCACCCCGGTGCTGGAGACCTCGGCGCCGGCCTCCCTGCGCACCCCGACCCTGATCCTGCACGGCCCGGACGACACGATCGCCCCCTGGGAGTCCTCCCGCGAGCTCGCCGCCCGCCGCTCGGACCTGGTCAGCCTCCACGCCGTACCGCAGGCTCCGCACGCGTCGATGTGGAACGCCGGACCGGCCCGCTACGAGGAGGCCCTGCGACGCTTCCTCACGCCCCTGATGTGAGCCGATGGGGTGAACTCTCCCCTTTGCCGTCGCGCCGGGGAAACCTTTCACGTACCGGTGAAACGCCTTCCGTTTGGGCTTTCGGGCCGTCAGGGGCAAGACTGCTCCCGTGACGTCCCGTACCCCGCGCGACTCCAGGCTGCGACTTGTCCGCCCGCGACCCCTTGCCACCGCCCGCAAGGCCGTGACCACCCGGCGCACCAGGCCGGCCCTCCGGCCCCCCGAGGGCACCCCGCCCCGTACGGAACTGGCACGCCAGGCCAGGGCGGTGCTCGCCGACGCCGTGCGTATCGCCCACTGGGCGGCCGGCCCGCCGGGGCCGGGCACCGCCGCCCCGCTCGCGGCCCCTGCCCTCGAACGGGCGGCCACCGCCCTGGAGCTCTCCCCGGCACAGGTCCGCGCGGGCTGGGACCGGGCCCGGCTGGCCGGACTCATCGAACTGCACGGCGACACCGCCCGCCCCGGCTGGCGGCTGCGCGCCTGGGACCGGGACGACTCCGCCGTCCTCCGCGGCTGGGTGGCGCTCTTCGACGCCTGGTCGCTCGTCCACGCCGCCCCTGCGGACATCGAGGCGGGAGCCGTCGCCGAAGCCGTCGAGGCCGTGCCCCAAGTGCTCTCCCTCCTCCAGCTCTCCGCGGGCCCCGTCACCGTCCCCGCCCTGCTGGACCTGCTCGGCCAGCGCGTCGCCGAACTCCAGGAGGAGCGCTGCGAAGTGCCCCTGGGACCCGGCAGAACCGCGTCCGCCGCCCCGGCGGAGACCGCTGCCCCGGCAGAGGCGGCGGGGGCCGCCGCCGGATCCGCCCGGAGCGACGGCCTCAACGCCCTGCTGCTCGACTGGGCCCTGGAGGGCCTCGCCGCCGTCGGGGCGCTGACCCTCGGCAAAGGGCACGCCACCCTCACCCCGCTCGGCAACTGGGCGGTCTGGGTCAAGCTGGAGCAGATCTGCGTCGCCGCCCAGAGCCCGGCCGGGAACATCGAGCAGTCGGCCGCCGACATGCTCCTCGGCTGCGCCCGGCTCACCCCCGGCCCGGCCCGCGACGAATACCGCGCCTGGCTCGCCGCCCGCACCGTCGGCAGCGCCGTCGCCGAACTGCTGGCCGTCGCCCGGGGCGAGGACGCGCTGCTGCGCGGACTGGCCTTCGAGGCGCTGAGGGTCGTCGGCGCCCCCGCCGAACCCGAGGTCCGCGCCGTGCTCGCCGAACCCTCGCTGCGCCCCTACGCGCTGCTCTGGCTCGCCGAGTACGAGGGCAACGACCCGGACGACGCCCAGGACGTCCTCAGCCGCGAGGAATCCACCTGGCTCTGGGTCGACACCGCGGCCGCCGTCGCCGACCACGGCGAGACCGGGCTGCTGGTACGCCACCTCGACTCCGCCGTCCAGGGCACCGTCCCGGCCCTGCTCGACGAGGTCAGGGCCGTCGGCCACCCGCGCACCGTCCAGGTCCTGGTCGCCCTGGCCGCGGCCCACCCGGACCCGGCCCTGGCCAAAGCGGTCCGCCGGGCCGCCTTCCAGGTGCACACCGGAGGAGCCTGAACCGCCCGCCCCGGGGTCCGCTCAGCCGGATCCCGGGGCGTACGTCCCGAAGCTCCACACATTGCCCTCGGCGTCCCGTGCCATGTAGTCCCGCGAGCCGTAGTCCTGGTCGGTCGGCTCCATGAGGATCTCCACGCCGAACTCCTTGGCCCGCGCGTAGTGCTCGTCCACCTCGTCCACCACCACGTACACCCCCGCCGGGCCCGCGCCCGCCATCGCCTGCGCGAACACGCCGTCGCCTCCCCTGGAGCCGAGCATCACCCTGCCGTTGCCGCAGGACAGCTCGGCGTGCAGCACACTGCCGTTCTCGCCCTCGTAGACCGCCTCCTCGGTGAAGCCGAGGCCCTGTGTCAGTGTTCTGATCGCCGCTTTCGCGTCGTCGTACAGCACCGTCGGGTAGATCGTCGGAACCCCGCTCACCGCGCCGGTCATGGCACTCACCTCTTCTGATGTCCGTACACCTGATGTGATCTGCGTCTCAGTCTTCCACCGGGCACTGACAAAGCCCTCCCGAAGTAAAACCCCGCAGGTCAGGGGCGTTCGGCTCAGGTGAGGGTGCTGGGCGCCCGGACCCCGCCGCAGCGGCCGGCCCGCGGCTCCGCCCTCATCGCGTCGCTGTTCGCGCCCGGAATCCGGCTGCCGCGGACGTCCTGGGCCTCGGAGGCGTCCGGACCGGTGCCGCGGTCGAACCGCGCGGTCGCACCACCCTCGGGCTCGGGCGGGCGGGAGGGGGCAGTCCCGCGCCGGGTGGCGGACGGTTCGTCCCGCCGGGCACGCGGTAAAGGACTTGTGTACCGCCAGTAGAATGGGCCGTATGGCCTTCCTCCTTGTGCATTAGCGGCGTCGAGAGACCTCCGCCCTCGTCCCTCCGCCGTCCATACTGCCCTGGAGTTTTTCCGTGATCACCGCTTCCGGTATCGAGCTGCGTGCCGGTGCCCGCATCCTCATCGAATCCGCTTCCTTCCGTATCGCCAAGGGCGACCGCATCGGCCTCGTCGGCCGCAACGGAGCGGGCAAGACCACCCTCACCAAGTGCCTCGCGGGCGAGGGCACCCCCGCCGGGGGCACCATCACCAAGTCCGGCGAGGTCGGCTACCTCCCGCAGGACCCGCGCACCGGCGACCTCGACATCCTCGCCCGCGACCGCATCCTCTCCGCCCGCGGCCTCGACACGATCCTGCGCAAGATGCGCGAGAACGAGGACCGGATGGCGAACGGGCAGGGCGCCACCCGCGAGAAGGCGATGAAGAAGTACGAGCGCCTGGAGACGGAGTTCCTCACCAAGGGCGGGTACGCCGCCGAGGCCGAGGCCGCCACCATCGCCGCCGCGCTCAGCCTGCCCGACCGGGTCCTCGGCCAGCCCCTGCACACGCTCTCCGGTGGTCAGCGCCGCCGCGTCGAGCTGGCGCGGATCCTCTTCTCGGACGCCGACACCCTGCTCCTGGACGAGCCCACCAACCACCTCGACGCCGACTCCATCGTCTGGCTGCGCGACTACCTCAAGTCCTACCGCGGCGGCTTCATCGTGATCTCCCACGATGTCGACCTGGTCGAGACGGTCGTCAACAAGGTGTTCTACCTCGACGCCAACCGCTCCCAGATCGACGTCTACAACATGGGCTGGAAGCTCTACCAGCAGCAGCGCGAGGCCGACGAGAAGCGCCGCAAGCGCGAGCGCCAGAACGCCGAGAAGAAGGCCGCGACCCTCAACGCGCAGGCCGACAAGATGCGCGCCAAGGCCACCAAGACCGTCGCCGCCCAGAACATGGCCAAGCGCGCCGACCGGCTGCTCTCGGGCCTGGAGGCCGTGCGGGTCTCCGACAAGGTCGCCAAGCTGCGCTTCCCCGACCCCTCGCCCTGCGGCAAGACCCCGCTGATGGCGGAGGGCCTGTCCAAGTCGTACGGCTCGCTGGAGATCTTCACCGACGTCGACCTCGCCATCGACAAGGGCTCCCGCGTCGTCATCCTCGGCCTCAACGGCGCCGGCAAGACCACCCTGCTGCGCCTGCTCGGCGGCGCCGAGAAGCCCGACACCGGCGAGATCATCGAGGGCCACGGCCTCAAGCTCGGGTACTACGCCCAGGAGCACGAGACCCTCGACCCGGAGCGCACGGTCCTGGAGAACATGCGCTCCGCCGCGCCCGACCTCGACCTCGTCGCGGTCCGCAAGACGCTCGGCTCCTTCCTCTTCTCCGGCGACGACGTCGACAAGCCCGCGGGCGTCCTCTCCGGCGGCGAGAAGACCCGGCTCGCGCTCGCGACCCTGGTCGTCTCCTCCGCCAACGTGCTCCTGCTCGACGAGCCGACGAACAACCTCGACCCCGCCAGCCGCGAGGAGATCCTCGGCGCGCTGCGTACGTACAAGGGCGCCGTCGTCCTCGTCACCCACGACGAGGGAGCCGTCGAGGCGCTCCAGCCGGAGCGGATCATCCTGCTCCCGGACGGCGTCGAGGACCTCTGGGGAGCGGACTACCGCGACCTCGTCGCCCTCGCCTGATCCACCGGGGATGGATCATTCGGCCTACGCGTGATCCATCATCTGTGTGAGAACGTCTCGTACTCCGGTGGTGCGCCCCGCGCTCACCCGCCGTGCGCCCCTTTTCCGGCCGTCTCTCCCCGTACGGCCCTGACCTGGCTGTTTTCCGGCCGGCTCAGGCCGTGCGCCCTCGTGCGTCCGCTGGAATCAGGGATTCCGCTTGTGCCGACGCGCTTCTCGTACGGGAAACCGTGCGCACCGACCTTGCCGAATGGGTGGCCAGGAAGCGTGGGAGGGGTGATCATGAGAGTCCAGAGCGCACTTCCCATGAGGAGGCACGGGTGGCCGAGACTCTGAAGAAGGGCAGCCGGGTAACCGGCGCCGCGCGTGACAAGCTCGCGGCAGACCTGAAGAAGAAGTACGACTCCGGTGCGAGCATCCGGGCGCTGGCCGAGGAAACCGGCCGCTCCTACGGATTCGTCCACCGGATGCTCAGTGAGTCCGGAGTGACGCTGCGGGGACGCGGCGGCGCGACACGGGGCAAGAAGGCCGCTTCGGCCTGAGGCCTCTGCGTTTGCGGTGTGTTCGGCGTCATTCGGGCCCAACGGAATTCGGGGTGGCCACCCGGCTGATCGCAAGGTCGTCCGGGTGGTTACTGTTCAGTCACTTCTTTCCGAGTGCTGACTGCACCCCATCCGGAGGCGCCCCATGACCTCGCTCGACACTGTGCTCGACAAGGACGGCGTACGGCTGACCGTCGACGACGCCGTCGCCACGGTGACGCTCACCCATCCGGCCAAGCGCAACGCTCAGTCTCCCGCTCTGTGGCGGGCGTTGACCGAGGCCGGACGGGCGCTGCCCGGCACGGTGCGGGTTGTGGTGCTCCGCGGCGAGGGCCAGTCCTTCTCCGCGGGCCTCGACCGGCAGGCCTTCACACCCGAGGGCTTCGACGGCGAGCCGTCGTTCCTCGACCTGGCGCGCGGCCCGGAGGCCGAGCTCGACGCGACCATCGCCGAGTACCAGGAGGCGTTCACCTGGTGGCGCCGCAACGACCTCGTGTCGATCGCGGCGGTCCAGGGCCATGCCATCGGCGCCGGCTTCCAGCTCGCCCTCGCCTGCGATCTGCGGATCGTCGCCGAGGACGTGCAGTTCGCCATGCGCGAGACGAGCCTCGGCCTCGTTCCCGACCTCACGGGCACCCACCCCCTGGTGCACCTCGTGGGGTATGCCCGCGCGCTCGAAATCTGCGCCACCGGCCGCTTCGTACACGCCGAGGAGGCCGAGCGCACCGGCCTCGCCAACCTGGTGGTCCCCGCCGACCAGCTCGACGCGGCCGCCCGCGACCTGGCCGGGGCCCTGGTGGGGGCCCCCCGCGACGCCGTCGTCGAGACCAAGGCCCTGCTCGGTGGCGCGCTCTCGCGTGACTACGAGCAGCAGCGCGTCGCCGAGCGGGCCGCCCAGGGCCGCCGGCTCCGCGACCTGGCGGGCATCACCGACTGACCACGTCCGTGACCAGCACCGACACCGGCAGCCGCTCCTCCGTGGCCGCCGCCACCGCCGTACGCACCGACCGGGCGACGTCCAGCGCCCGGTGGTCCCCGGCCGTCGCCACCTCGACCCGTACGTGGTCCCGGGCGGTGTGCACCGGGCTGCCCAGGACCCGGGTCAGCGAGACGACGCCCGGCGCCCCGGCGGCCGCCCTCGCCACCGGGCCGTCCGGCTCCGCGCGCGGAGCCGCCGGCGCGGTCGTCGCCGTCACCTGATCGGGCGTACCGTCCTCCAGCAGTGCCGTCACCGTCAGGTCCACCTCGGCGATCTCCAGACCCAGCCGGGCGGCGGCGGCCGTGAGGAGCGCCGCACGCAGAGCGGTCGCGGCGTCGGGCAGCGGCCGGTCCGGGGCCGCCGAGAACTCCGCCTCGATCCGCAGCGGTCCCGGCGGCAGTGCGCTCGGCGGAGCCGGGGGCGGCACCGGGTCCGCCGGGTCCTGCGGAGCGCCGCCCCCGGCCGCCGCTTCCGCCGCCGGACCGATGCGCACCTTCCCCAGCGCCGTCCCCGGGCGGGCCGCCGCCGCGCGCAGCACCGAGGCGGCAGCCGACTCCGCGATCCACGTGCCGTCCGCCGGGCCGCCCAGTGGCAGCAGCCTGCCCAGGCCCAGCTGTTGCCGTACCCCAGCGGTCCAACCGTCGACCCTCCGCGGGCCCCGCGCCGTTGTCATTGCCCCAGCCTGCCGCATCCATGGCGCGCGATGGGGAAAGCGCACTTAACGTGGGCAAGGAAGTCCAATCCTGCCCCGAAGGGAAGAGCGGCGATGACTGACACCTCTCAGCACAACCCCAACAGCGCCCCGGGCGACAAGACCCTCGGCAAGCGCGGCGGCGGCGATCCCGGCACTCGGGGCCGTACCACCATCGCCGACGGCGTCGTCGAGAAGATCGCCGGGATGGCGACACGCGATGTGGCCGGTGTCCACGCGATGGGCAGCGGCCTGTCGCGGACGTTCGGCGCCGTCCGCGACCGGGTACCCGGCGGCGGCAAGTCCGTCACCCGCGGTGTGAAGGCGGAGGTCGGCGAGTCCCAGGCGGCCCTCGACCTGGAGATCGTCGTCGACTACGGCGTTTCCATCTCCGACGTGGCCCGTGACGTACGCGAGAACGTCGTCGCCGCGGTGGAGCGCATGACCGGCCTCGAAGTCGTCGAGGTCAACATCGCGGTCAGCGACGTCAAGCTGCCCGACGAGGAGGACGACGAGGACGAACCCGAGCAGCGGGTCCAGTAGTCCTTCCGCATCTCCGTCGCACGGCAGTTGAGGAGAGAACACGATGAGCATGGCTGTGACCGGTCTGCTGGCCGGCATGGCGCTCGGGTTCGCCGGATATTTCGGCGGGTTCGGAGCGTTCGTACTGGTGGCCGCGCTGGGCGCGATCGGCTTCATCGCCGGCCGCTTCCTGGACGGCGACCTGGAGCCCGGCGACTTCTTCCGGAGTCGCGAGCGCGGCGACCGGCGAAGGTGACGGCGGTGACCGGCCGGGTCGCCGCCGCCGAGCGGGGCGAGACCCGGATCGCCGACCGCGTCGTCGCCAAGATCGCCGCCCAGGCGGCGAAGGAAGCGGTCGACGAACCTCCTGCGGACGGGGCGTCGCCGCGTGCCACGGTCACCGTGCACCGCGACGCCGCCCGGGTCCGGGTCAGCCTGGAGCTCGGCTACCCCTGCGACATCGGCCGCCAGTGCGGCGCCGTACGCCGCCAGGTCGTCCAGCGGGTCAAGGCGCTGGCCGGCCTGGAGGTGCCCGAAGTGGCCGTGCAGGTCGAACGGCTGCACCCCGCCGGAGCGAGCGCCGCCGCACAGGGGAGGATCCGATGACCGAACCCGGTGAACCGACCGGCTCCACCCGGCGGATGCCCACCGTGGAACAGCGCGACGGCGAGGCGCCCACGCCGGCCCCGGACGCGTCGGCCGACGCCCGCGCACCGGTCCCCACCCTGGACCAGGGCGACGGCCGGGCCGGCCGCTTCTGGTCCGCGCGCCGGGTCCCGGCCGCGCTGCTGGCCCTCGTGCTCCTGGGCGCGGCCGGACTGCTGCTCTACGACATCGCCGCCGTACGGGCCGGGTATCCGGCCATGCAGTGGCGCCGCTCCCTCGCCGACGGCCTGGCCGAACGGCACCTGGACGACGTCCTCGTGCTCGTCGGAGCCGCGGTGGCCGCGGCGATCGGCCTCTGGCTGATCCTGCTGGCCCTCACCCCCGGACTGCGCGGCCTGCTGCCGATGCGCCGCGACCGCGCCGACGTCCGGGCCGGACTCGACCGCACCGCCGCCGCACTGGTCCTGCGGGACCGGGCCGTGGAAGTGCCCGGCGTGCAGTCCGTTCGGGTCGGGGTGGGCCGGCGCAGGGCGAAGGTGCGCGCACTCTCGCACTTCCGGGAACTCGACGACGTGCGGACCGATCTGGACGCGGCGCTGGAGCGGGCCGTCCGGGAACTGGGCCTGGCGAAACCGCCGGCGCTCACCGTCCAGGTACACCGACCGGCGAAGAAGGGATGAGCGGCATGCGTTCCACCGTCAACCGGGTCCTGCTGGCCCTGGCCGGGCTGGTGCTGGTCGTCGTCGGCGGAGCCGTGCTCGCCGCCGGCCTCGGCGCGTCCGTGCCGTCCTGGTGGCCCTGGGACGGCGGGAGCGATGTGCTGCTCAGCGCGGCCGACCGGGGCCGCCGGCGCGACGAGGGCTGGTGGTGGCCGACCGTGATCGCCGTCCTCGCCGTCCTCGTGGTCCTCGCCCTGTGGTGGTTCCTCGCCCAGCTCCGCCGCGGCCGGCTCACCGAGCTGATGGTGGACAGCGGCGACGGCGAAGGGGCGCAGCTGCGGGGCCGCGCCCTGGAGGGCGTGCTCGCCGGGGAAGCCTGCGCGCTGGACGGAGTGGCCCGCGCCCAGGCGGTCCTGACAGGCCGGCGCACCGCGCCCCGGGCCCGGCTCCGGCTGCTGATGGAGCCGCACGCAGCGCCCCTGGCGACGCTGAACGCGGTCGCCGACGGGGCGCTGGCGCACGCCAGGGACTCGGCCGGCCTGGACGCACTTCCCGCCGAGGTGCGCCTCAAGGCCGTCAAGCACCGCGCGGAACGGGTGTCCTGACGGCCTGTCGGCGTACGGAGGCTCAGCCCGCGGGCGTACGGAGGGTTGAGCCGTCGGCGTACGGGAACGAGGCTGTTCGCGTACGGGGCACGGGCCCGGCCGGTCAGAAGCCGTGCCGTGATCCTCCGTCGACCGGGACCATGATCCCCGTCAGGTAGGAGGCGGCGGGGGAAAGCAGGAAGGCCGCGGTCCTCCCGAACTCCTCCGGCGTCCCGTAGCGCCGCAGCGGGATCCGCGCCTCGTTGGCGGTGCGGGCGGCCTCCGTGTCGCCGGACAGGGCGTCCAGTTCACGGACCCGGTCGGTGTCGATCCGGGCGGGCAGCACGCCCACCACCCGGATGCCGCGCGGGCCCAGCTCGTCGGCCAGCGACTTGGCGAAACCGGCGAGTCCGGGGCGCAGGCCGTTGGAGATGGTCAGCCCCGCGATCGGCTCATGGACCGATCCGGAGAGCACGAAGCCGATCACGCCGCCCTCGCCGAGTGCTTCCGCCGCCGTCCGGGCGAGCCGTACCGCTCCCAGGAACACCGTCTCGAACGCCGTCTGCCACTGGTCGTCCGTGTTGTCCGCGAGGAAGCCGGGGGCCGGTCCGCCGACGCTGATGAGGATGCCGTCGAGCCGTCCGAAGCGTTCCCGGGCCGTGTCCACCAGGCGCCGGGCGGCGCTCGGGTCGGCGTTGTCGGCGGCCAGCCCGACCGCGTCCGGGCCCAGCTCGGCGGCGGCCTCCGCGACGGACTTCTCGTCCCGGCCGGTGACGATCACTTTCGCGCCGTCGGCGGCCAAGGAGCGGGCCGTGGCGTTGCCGAGGCCCCGGGTCGCCCCGGTGACGATGTAGACGCGGTCCTTCAGTCCAAGATCCATGGACCTATCCTGCCGGGTCCTCACCGGCGAGGTCGACAGCGGAGTTCACCAGTCCGATATGGCTGAACGCCTGGGGGAAGTTGCCCAACTGCCGCCCCGCGGCGACGTTGTACTCCTCGGCCAGCAGCCCCAGGTCGTTGCGGAGCTCCAGCAGCCGTTCGAACAGGGCTCGTGCCTCGTCCGGCCTGCCGGTCCGCCGCAACGCGTCGACCAGCCAGAACGAGCAGACGATGAACGCCCCCTCGTCGCCCGGCAGTCCGTCCACCGAGTAGCCCTCGGTGCTGTAGCGGCGGACCAGGCCGCCGCTGCCCAGCTCGTCGCGGACCGCGTCGACCGTGCCGATGACCCGGGGATCGTCCGGCGGCAGGAACCCGGTCCGCACGATGAGCAGCGTCGAGGCGTCGAGCTCCCGTGACCCGTAGGACTGGGTGAAGGTGTTCCGTTCGGGGTCGTACCCCTTCTCGCAGACCTCGGCGTGCACGGCGTCCCGCATCGCCCGCCAGCGCTCCGCGTCACCGGGCAGCTCCGGGTTCTCCTCCAGCGAGCGCACCGCCCGGTCGGCGGCGACCCAGGCCATCACCTTGGAGTGCACGAAGTGCCGCCGGGCACCGCGGATCTCCCACAGCCCCTCATCCGGTTCACGCCAGGTCGACTCCAGGAAGCCGAGCAGGCTGAGCTGGAGGTTCCAGGCGTGCGGCTTGCTGTCGAGACCGGCGACGCGGGCGAGGCGGAGCGCGTCGATGACCTCGCCGTACACATCGAGCTGACGCTGACGGACGGCCGCGTTGCCGGTGCGCACCGGCCGGGAGTGTTCGTACCCGGCGAGCCAGGGCAGCTCCGTCTCGGGCAGCCGGCGCTCGCCCGCCAGCCCGTACATGATCTGGAGGTCGGCCGGGTCCCCGGCGACGGCCCGCAGCAGCCAGTCCCGCCAGGCCGCCGCCTCCTCCAGATAACCGGCCGAGACCAGCGCCCCGAGGGTCAGCGTCGCGTCCCGCAGCCAGCAGAAGCGGTAGTCCCAGTTCCGTACGCCGCCGATCTCCTCCGGCAGGGAGGTGGTCGGGGCCGCCACGATGCCGCCCGTCGGGGCGTACGTCAGCGCCTTGAGAGTGATCAGGGAGCGCAGCACGGCGTCCCGGTAGGGGCCTTCGTAGGTGCAGAGGCCGGTCCACTCCGCCCAGTCGTGCAGGGTGTGCTTCAGCGCCTTGCGCGGGTCGATCAGCTTGGGGCGCTGGGCGTGCGAGGGGTGCCAGGTCAGCACGAACGCCACGCTCTCGCCCTCGGCGACGGTGAACGAGGAACAGGTGCTGAACTGCTGGCCCCACGTCTTGACCGGCGGTTCGCTGCGCAGCCAGACGGAGTCGGGGCCCGCGACCGCCACCCGGTGGCCGTGCGAACGCCGTACCCAGGGCACCACGGATCCGAAGTCGAAGCGCAGCCGCAGCACCGAACTCATGTCGACGCTGCCGCTCACGCCCTCGACGATCCGCATCAGGTCCGGCGTCCTGTCGCGCTGCGGCATGAAGTCGATGACCTTCACCGTGCCGGTCCGCGTCTCCCAGTACGTCTCCAGGACCAGGGAGTCACCTGCGTACTCCCGCCGGGTGCAGGTGTCCGAGGTGTTGGCTCCCTGGGGTGCGATGCGCCAGTGGCCGTTCTCCTCGTCGCCGAGCAGGGCGGCGAAGCAGGCGCCGGAATCGAAGCGGGGCAGGCAGAGCCAGTCGACGGAACCGTTCCTGCCGACGAGCGCGGCGGTCTGGAGATCGCCGATCAGGGCGTAGTCCTCGATACGTGGGGTCACGCCTGGCGTTTTCCCGAACCGGGCCGTTGTCAACCAGCCAACCGGTCCGACAGCGTGCCGGAGACCTCAGGCGCTCGCCGGTGCGGGCTGCTCCGCGGCGTCGGCCGTGGCGTTCTCGGCCGCGGCCTGCTCGCGGTCGCGCTTCTCACGGCGTACGAGAATCATCCAGCCGACCGGGACCGCGGCGACGAACAGCCACCACTGGACGGCGTACGCCATGTGCGGGCCGATCGAGCTGTCGTCGGGGGAAGCGATCTGCTCGGGCAGATCACCCGTCGGCCGGGGAGCGGTCTGTTCGATGTATCCGCCGAGGACCGTCCGGGACAGCAGCTGGGACTGCTGGTCGCTGTTGATCAGCATCACCTGCCGGTCCGGCAGGCCCCCGAGGTCCTTGATGCCGCTGCTGCCGGTCGTCTCGTCCGCCTTGAGGCGGCCGGTGACGGTCACTTCGCCCCGGGGAGCGGGGGGTACGTCGGGGAAGTCGGTCTGGTTCGGCGCGGCCGGGACCCAGCCCCGGTTGACCAGGACGGTGCCGCCGCCCCTGAGGTCCAGCGGGGTCAGGACATGGACGCCGAGGCGGTCGTCGTTCGAGGTCCGGCGGCGGACGACCACCTCGTGCTCGGTGTCGAACGTTCCCGTCGCGGTGACCGTCCGCCAGTAGTCCGAGCGCGGGACGGTGTGCCCGGGGGAGGTGAGACCGGCGACCGGGACCGGCCGCGCGTCGAGGTTCCGCGAGATCAGCCCGTTCTGCTCGACCCGGTGCTCGTGCCGGTGGAACTGCCAGAAGCCCAGCTCGATCATCGTCGGGATCAGCACGAGGCCGAGCAGGGTGAGGAGCACCCATTGCCGGGTCAACAGGAAGCGGTACACCCCATGACCGTACAACCGGGGTCATGGGGTGCGGCACTCAGGGTACGACCGGAGCCATCCAGCAATGAGGTGTTCCGTCACACTTTGTCCACGATGCCTGCCTTCCCCTCGGCGCGGGCGCAGTGGGCGCCGCAGTACCAGTGCCCGTCCGCCTCGACGCCCTGCCCGATCACCTGGACCCGGCAGTGCTCGCAGATCGGCGCCATCCGGTGGATGGCGCAGGAGAAGCAGTCGAAGACGTGCACCGCGCCCTGCGCGTGCACCTCGAAGGACATGCCGTAGTCGTTTCCGCAAACCTCGCAACGTGCCATGCGCCACAGGGTGGGATGCCCGGCGGCTGCGGGGCGAGCGGCTGCCGGGCGAGTCGCGCCCGGTTCACTCCGATGACGGGATACCGACGGCGTTCACTCCGGTGACGGGCTTCCTTCCGATGCCGGCGGGGGCGCCTGGCGCGGCAGCGCCGTCCCATCGGCCGGGGCGACATCGCGCAGCAGATGGGTGAAGGCGCTCTCCTCCAGGATCGGCGTGCCGAACGCCTTGGCCTTCTGTGTCTTGGAGGTGGCCGCGTCCGGGTCGTTGGTCACCAGCAGGCTGGTCAGCCGGGACACGCTGGTCGCCACGTGCAGGCCGGCCTCCACCGCCCGGTCCTCCAACAGCTCCCGGTCGATCGAGGTGTCCCCGGAGAAGGCCACCCGCATCCCCTGCTGGAGCGGCTTCTCCTTCTCGTACCGCCCCGGGTTGGGATACGGGCAGGCCGGACGCTTGCGCGAGGGCCGCCAGCTGTTCTGCTGCCGCGAGGGCTGATACCCGACGCGCGGGGCGACGGGGGAGTCGGACCACTCGGTCAGCGGCCGGCACTCCAGCAGCGGCAGCCGCACCCCGCCCCGGGCCGCCGCGTGCAGGCTCGGCCGGAACGCCTCGGCCAGCACCCGGGCGTCGTCCAGGGCGTGGTGGGCCTGCTGCTGTACGACTCCGAAGTGCGCGGCGAGGGAGGCCAGCTTGTGGTTGGGCAGCGGCAGGCGCAGCTCCTTGGCCAGCGCGATCGTGCACAGCCGGTGCTCGACCGGGGCGACCACCGAGGCCCGTGCGTACTCCCGGGCGATCATCGACCAGTCGAACGCCGCGTTGTGCGCGACGAGCACCCGGTCCGCGAGCCGCTCCGACAGCTCGGCCGCGACCTCCGGGAAGAGCGGTGCGCCTTCCAGGACATCGCTCGTCAGCCCGTGGATCCAGACGGGACCGGGGTCCCGCTCCGGGTTGACCAGCGTGTACCAGTGGTCCTCGACATCGCCCAGGGCGTCCAGCCGGTAGACGGCGGCGGACACTATCCGGTCGTCGCGGGCGAGTCCGGTGGTCTCCACGTCGACGACCGCGTACCCCTGGGGGTAGGCGGTCGGCCACGCTGCGGCTGTCTGGCGGTCGTCGAGCATGGTCACAGACAATACGGGCCATGACTGACAGTCCCCTATTCGGCCGTCGCCATGGCCCCGGTCCACCGCTGCTGGAACTCCGGACCCGCCGCGTCAGGGCGTGGGTTGACCCGGTCCCGTAGCTCCCGCGCCCGGCCCGCCGTCCCGCCCGGGGCGGCGGCTCCTCGGCGGCTGTGGCTTGGTGGCTGGCCGTGGCGTGGCGGCCGCGCCGATCGCCGTCGCGGCCGACCGTGACAGCGCAACTTCCCCTCCCTGCCGGACACATGCGTTCCTCGCCCCGGGCTGTGCGGCGGATCCTGCGGCGCGGGCGATTGGCAGAAGGTGCCAAAGACTGCTGACACCAGGTCTCGCATACTTGTGGGTAACAACGTCTAGCCCCCGTCGGCCCGCGGCCCTACGGTGCTCGCATGGAGCCGAACCTGCCCGATGTCGTGCTGTGGTCAATACCGGCCTTCGTGCTGCTCACCGTGATCGAGATGGTCAGCTACCGCCTCCACCCGGACGAGGACGCCGCCGGGTACGAGACCAAGGACGCCGCCACCAGCCTCACCATGGGCCTCGGCAGCCTGGGCTTCGACCTGCTGTGGAAGATCCCCATCCTGGCGGTCTACATGGGGGTCCATGAGCTGACGCCGCTGCGGGTGCCGGTGCTGTGGTGGACCGTCCTGCTGATGCTCCTGGCCCAGGACTTCTTCTACTACTGGTCCCACCGCGGCCACCACGTGATCCGGATCCTGTGGGCCTGCCATGTGGTGCACCACTCCAGCGAGAAGTTCAACCTCACCACCGCGCTGCGCCAGCCCTGGACCTCCGCGACCGTCTGGCCGTTCTACCTGCCGCTGATCGCCTGCGGGGTGCACCCGGCGGCGCTCGCGTTCTGCCAGTCGGCCAACCTCGTCTACCAGTTCTGGGTGCACACCGAGCGCGTCGGCAAGCTCCCGCGCCCCTTCGAGTACGTCCTCAACACGCCCTCCCACCACCGCGTCCACCATGCCTCGCAGGGCGGCTACCTGGACCGCAACTACGGCGGGATCCTGATCGTCTGGGACCGGATGTTCGGCTCCTTCGCGGCCGAGACCGAGCGGCCCGTCTACGGGCTCACCAAGAACATCGCCACCCACAACCCGCTGCGCGTCGCGACCCACGAGTACGCCGCCATCGCCCGGGACGTCCGGGCCGCCGACACCTGGAGCGAGCGGGCCGGGCGGGTCTTCCGGGGGCCGGGCTGGCGGCCGAAGGCGGGAGCGGGAACCCCGGGCCCCGCCACCCCGGCACCCGCTTCCGTACCTGCCCAGGTCCCCGCCGCCGCTTCCGCCCCTATTACCGCTTCCGCCCCCGCTGCCGTCGCCGCCCCTGCTTCCGCCGTCCCGGCCCCGGAACGCACCCCGTGACCGCCACCGCGTCCCGCCCCGGCGGCACGGGGCACACCGGACGCGCCGCGCGCTTCGCCCGCCCCGTGCTGCTGGCCTTCCTCCTTGCCGCGGCCGTCGACCTGGCCGGTCTCCTCGCCGGTGCCGAGACCGTCCACCTGGTCGCCAAACCGCTGCTGATGCCGCTGCTCGCCGGGTACGCGGCACTGCGCGGCGGACCCCGGCTGCTCGTCGCGGCCCTGCTGTTCGGGTGGGGCGGCGATGTCTTCCTGCTCGCCGACAACGACCCGGCCTTCCTCGTCGGCATGGGCTCCTTCGCCGTCGGCCACGTCTGCTACCTGACGCTGTTCGGCCGCGACCGGGCCCGCGCGCCGCTGGCCACGGGCGCCGGATACGTCCTCGTCCTCGTCGTCTTCCTCGTGCTGATCTGGCCGGACCTCCCGGCGGAGCTGCGTATCCCGCTGACCGGCTACAGCCTGCTGCTCACCGCCATGGCCTGGCGGGCGGGCGCACCGGGACGGTACGCGGCGGCCGGCGGGGCGCTCTTCCTGCTCTCCGACGCCCTCATCGCCACCGGCATCGCCGCCTGGCCGCAAGCGCCCGCTCCCGACTTCTGGGTGATGTTCACCTACATCGCCGCACAGGGCCTCCTGACCCTCGGCGTGCTCACCACGGCGGCGCCGGGCCGGGGAACCGGGGCGTACCGCGAGCGGGGCATCAGCGTCTGAGACGTGCGGGGAACGGGCCGCGGGGCCGGGGAGATCGATCTCCCCGGCCCCGCGGCTTCCGTCAGGTCGTTCTGCCGGCTGTCCTGCTACCAGCGCACCGCGTCCAGCGCGTCCACCACTCCGGACCCGTAGAAGCCGTTGTAGTGCTTGCCGCCTTCGCAGACCGCGTCGATGACTCCGTCGCCGTTGATGTCGTACGGCTCACCGCACGCCTTCGCGTCCGACTGGAGCGTCAGCAGCGCCTTCACCGCGGCCGGCGGGGCGTAGGGGTGCCTCGACTTGATCAGCGCCACGACGCCCGCGACATGCGGGGACGCCATCGACGTACCGGCCTTGTAGCCGAACTTGCCGTCCGGCAGGGTCGACAGGATCAGCCCGTTGACGGCCGGCGGCTCGGGGGTCTGGTAGACCGTCGAGTCGCCGCCCGGGGCCGCCACGTCGATGACCCCCTTGCCGTAGTTCGAGTACGAGGACTTCAGGCCCTTCGCGCCCGTCGCGGAGACCGTCACGACGCCCGGCAGCATGGTCGGGATGTCCGGGCACATGCTCGGGTCGATCGTCCGGGTGACCGTCTCGGTGTCGTTCGGGCTGGTCGTGTCCTCGATCGCGTCGACCGCCAGGTCGTGGCGGGAGTTGCCCGCCGCCGCGACGTTGACCGTGCCCTTGCGCTCCGCGTACTTCACGGCACGGGTGAGGGCGTCGACCAGGGCGCCCTGGTCCGGGTCGTTCTTGCAGTTGAACAGCCACGGGTCGGTGTAATAGCTGTTGTTGGTCACCTCGACGCCGCGCTCGGCGGCCCAGAGGAACCCGCAGACGACGGCCTCGGTGTAGAAGAACCCGTCCGGGTTCGACACCTTGATGCCCGACACCTTCACACCCGGGGCGACGCCGGTGATCCCGAAACCGTTCTTCGCGGCGGCGATGGTGCCCGCCACATGCGTGCCGTGGCTGCTCTCGCCCGCCGCCGGACGCCAGGAGCCGGCGGTGGTGTCCGGGGCGCCCGAGACGCAGTTGGCCGAGGCGCGGCTGTCGAAGTTCGGAGCCAGGTCCGGGTGGGTGTCGTCGACGCCGGTGTCGATGACGGCGACCGTCACCCGCTTCGACCCCAGCGACTTCTGGTGCGCCTTGTCCGCCTTGATCGCGGGCAGCGACCACTGGAGGGGCTCCAGCGGGTCCTCGCCGGCCTTCGCGTCCGCGGCGGCGGCCGCCGCCTCCTCGGCGGTGAGCGGCTGAGCTATCGAGCCGACGTCCTTGGTGGCCTGCGGAACGATCGGGTTCGTGCGGGTGGCGCCCGCCGATGCCACGCCGCGTACCCGGCGGATCGTTTCGCCGAACGCCGGGTTCTGCGAGTGGACGACGATGACGCCGATCTGCTCATAGGCGATGACGACAGTGCCGCCGGCCTTGGCGATCGCCTTCTTGACGTGCTTGGCGGTGCCGTGGCCGCCGCGGGTGTTGACCACGTAGGACAGCTTCGGCCCGTCGGTCCGCACGCTCGCGGAGGCCTGCTCGCCGGTGGGCGCCGCCGTGGCCGTGGCCGTCGGCAGGAAGCCGAGCGAGGCGGTCAGCGCGAGCCCGACGGGCACCGCGAGAGCGCGGGTCCGTCTCGATGCCAGATGAGCCATGGGTTCTCCACATCATCCGTGCCGAACGACCGGACACCTGGCGTGGCCGGTCGCGTACATGACGAGTGAAGCTATCGCTGATCATCCCGGCGTATCAACGCTTACGGGCAAGTGAGTTCGAAGAGTGACCGATGCGGCCGAATGTGAACGGGTGACGTCCGGGCAACCGGACGCTCCGCGACACCTCCAAGAAGGCGAAAGACGCGGTGAACCGCTTCGTCGCGCCCTCCGTGCCGTTGTCCAGGAGGCACATCTCCATCCCCCGCAGGTAACGAGGCCTCCTATGACACCCACCGTTCCCCAGACCACCGCACCCGCGTCGCGAGGAGATTCCGTGGCTACCGATGCACCGCCGTCCGAGGGCGGTTCGCCCGCCGGACCCGCCCAGCCCACCACCGAGGCGTTCATCGCGATGCAGGCGAGCCCGGACTTCGCCGACCTGCGCCGCTCCCACCGCTCCTTCGCCTTCCCGCTGACCATCGCCTTCGTGACCTGGTACCTGCTCTACGTCCTGCTCTGCAACTACGCGGGCGGGTTCATGGCCACCAAGGTCGCCGGCAACGTCAACATCGCGCTCGTCCTCGGAATCGCCCAGTTCGCCACCACCTTCCTCATCGCCTGGCTCTACTCCCGGCACGCCGCCACCAAGCTCGACCCCAAGGCCGACGCGATCAAGTCCCGTATGGAGGCCGACGTATGAGCGCCGCCCACGCCCTTTACCCCACCGTCCAGCTGGCCGCCACCGAGGGGGCGGGCGAGCACCGGCCGCTGATCATCACACTGTTCGCCGCCTTCGTCGTGGCGACCCTGTTCATCACCGTGTGGGCGGGCCGCCAGACCAAGAGCGCCGCCGACTTCTACGCGGGCGGCCGCCAGTTCACCGCCTTCCAGAACGGACTCGCGGTCTCCGGCGACTACATGTCCGCCGCGTCCTTCCTCGGCATCGCCGGAGCCATCGCGCTCTTCGGGTACGACGGCTTCCTGTACTCCATCGGCTTCCTCGTCGCCTGGCTCGTCGCCCTGCTCCTGGTCGCCGAACCGCTGCGCAACTCCGGCCGCTACACCATGGGCGACGTCCTCGCCTACCGGATGCGCCAGCGCCCCGTCCGTACTGCCGCCGGCACCTCCACGATCGTCGTATCGATCTTCTACCTGCTGGCGCAGATGGCCGGCGCGGGTGTCCTCGTCTCGCTGCTGCTCGGCATCACCAGCGACGCCGGGAAGATCCTCATCGTCGCCCTGGTCGGCGTGCTCATGATCCTTTACGTCACCATCGGCGGCATGAAGGGCACCACCTGGGTGCAGATGGTCAAGGCCGTCCTGCTCATCGCGGGCACCCTGCTCATCACCTTCCTGATCCTGCTGAAGTTCAACTTCAACATCTCCGACCTGCTCGGCACCGCCGCCAGCAACAGCGGCAAGGGAGCCGCCTTCCTGGAGCCCGGCCTGAAGTACGGCGTCGACGGCGTCTCGAAGCTGGACTTCATCTCGCTCGGCATCGCCCTGGTCCTCGGCACCGCGGGCCTGCCGCACATCCTGATCCGCTTCTACACCGTGCCCACCGCCAAGGCCGCCCGTAAGTCCGTGAACTGGGCGATCGGCATCATCGGCGCCTTCTACCTGATGACGATCGTGCTCGGCTTCGGCGCCGCCGCGATCCTCAAGCCGGGCGACATCATCGCCTCCAACAAGGCGGGCAACACCGCCGCGCCACTCGCCGCCCTGGAGATCGGCGGCGGCTCCGGATCCACCGGCGGCGCCATCCTTCTCGCGGTGATCTCCGCCGTCGCCTTCGCCACCATCCTGGCCGTCGTCGCCGGACTCACCCTCGCCTCCTCCTCGTCCTTCGCGCACGACATCTACGCCAACGTCATCCGCAGGGGACAGGCCACCGAGAAGGAGGAGGTCCGCGCCGCACGCTGGGCCACCGTCGCCATCGGCATCGTCTCCATCGCGCTCGGCGCACTCGCCCGCGACCTGAACGTCGCCGGGCTCGTCGCCCTGGCCTTCGCTGTCGCCGCCTCCGCCAACCTGCCGACGATCCTCTACAGCCTCTTCTGGAAGCGCTTCACCACGCAGGGGGCCCTCTGGTCCATCTACGGAGGCCTCGCCTCCTCCGTCCTGCTGGTGCTCTTCTCGCCGGTCGTCTCGTCCAAGCCGACCTCGATGTTCCCGGGCGTCGACTTCGCCTGGTTCCCGCTGGAGAATCCCGGCCTGATCTCGATCCCGCTCGGCTTCCTGCTCGGCTGGGTCGGCTCGCTGCTCTCCAAGGAGAAGCCCGACACGGACAAGTACGCCGAACTGGAGGTCAAGTCCCTCACCGGCGTCGGAGCCCACTGAGCACACCGGAGCGGGCCCCTCCGGCTCACCGCTGACGGGCCCCTTCGGCAGATCACCCACCACCCGCGGCCGGGGGGGGGGGGGGGGGGGGGGACCCCCCCCCCCCCCCCCCCCCCGCGGCCCCCCCGCCCCCCCCCGCCGGGGGGGCCCCGGGGGGGGGGGGGCACGACTGCCCCGGCGCCGCG